>NZ_LRIC01000030.1:0-295991 GCF_001758725.1 Janthinobacterium sp. HH106
TTTTTTTACGTCTGGCGCTTGGATACGCCGCTGGTGCTGTCGGCTTACGCTGCGCTAAGCCGACCTACGCCGGCCTGCGCCGACCTACGCCGACGGACATCGGCCCACATCGGCCAACATCAACCAAGCCGGGTAGGTCGGATTAGCGCGCAGCGCGTAATCCGACAACACTGTTGGCGTCCGAGGGGAGACTTATGCGCTTGCGCGCCAAGCTGACCTACGGTATAATTCGCCTCCTCAGATCAGATGGTTTGCTGCCCCGTTGGGAGCAGGCTGTTGAAAAAGTTATGCCTGATGACCATAGCAAGTTGGTCCCACCCCTTCCCATCCCGAACAGGACCGTGAAACAACTTTGCGCCGATGATAGTGCTGCAACCAGTGTGAAAGTAGGTTATCGTCAGGCTTGTTATATGAAAAAACCCCGCATCAGCGGGGTTTTTTTTCGTCTGCAGCATTCATCGAATCAGATGCCCCAGGTGATGCTTTCATTTTCCGCCTTGGCCGAGCGCAGCATCTCCATCAAGGGATAGGCGCGCTGCGAGAAATGCACTTTTTGCGCGCGCGCATGGGCGCCCGTTTCACCATCTTCCAGCGTTTCCGGCGTATGCGCATCGTGTTCGACGTCATTTTCCGGATGTAGTTTGCTTTCCGCGACTTCTTTTTCTAGCAGGGCCAGGGCATCGCCCGCTTCGGCTGGCGTGATGACGCCGCGTGTGGGGTTCTTGTGCAGGATGTCGAGGATGCGCTGGGCATGTTCCTGGTACATCAGCACTTCAGGGGAGGATTTGGATTTGAATGAGATCAACATAAGCGCTTTCTGAAACTTGTTGTTAGTGTCGAAACAATATCACGACTTGAAATGTCGCACAGGCCGTCCGATTGCCCGGATTGCACATTTGCAAGCCGGATAGGGCCATCTGTTGGACAACGCACGCATTTACAAGAGCTTGCTTGCGGTGAAAACACCCGTTTAAGCGATCGTTAAGTCTCAATCCAGTTTCGCCGAGTCCATGAAAGTGTCGATGGTGTCACGCGACAGCTTGCTTTCTTCACCGAGGATGATGATCTGGAAAATCCGTTTATCCTGCGCCACAAAACGGCCGACCAGCAAGACAGGCTTGCCTTGCTGCGTGCCTTTGGCCTCGATGCTGAGCGAACTGCGCTGGTGTGTCCCGGCCGCCGTGCTGCTGGCCGTCGATGCCGATTTTTCGCTGCGCACGGTGCCGTTAATATTTTTTAACAGGGCAGTCTGCATGGCGGGCAGGGCCGCTTGCGCCTGTTCTGCGCTGTCGAGCAAGGCGCTGCCGATGGCGAAGGTATTGCCATCGACCTCGCTGGCCGTCATGGTCAGGCTGATTTTCTTGCCATCGAGATCGATCTCGCGCGTCAGCACGGCCGGTTTGCCTGGAAACAAGGCCGTGAACTGGGCGTCGGGGCTGCGGTAGTCGCGCCAGTCGAACTTCGGACTGCAGGCCGACAAGATGCCGGCGGCCGCGAGCGTAGCCAGAAAGAGGGCAAGTGATGGTTTTTTCATCAGCAGATGGTAGCAGCGCCGCCAGTCGTGCGCAATCGTGCACGTGCGGCACTTACGGGCCGCCTTATATTTCACGCAGCACGCGCCGGTACTGGATCGCTTCGGCGACGTGCGGCTGCGTGATGCCGGGGCTAGCCTCCAGGTCCGCGATGCTGCGCGCCACGCGCAGTACGCGGTGGTAGGTACGCGCCGACCAGTGCAATCGCGCCATGGCGCCATGCAGCAGCTGTTCGCCATGGGCTTCCAGGCGACAATGCTGTTCGATTTCCGTGCTGCTCAGGCGCTGATTCGCCTTTCCCTGGCGTGCCAGCTGCAGGGCAAAGGCTGCCGCTACCCGCGTGGCGATGGCTTGCGTGCTTTCTCCGGCGCCGGCGTGCCGGCCCAGCGCCGTCGGCGCCATGGCGGCTACTTCAATCTGCAGGTCGATACGGTCGAGCAGCGGGCCGGACAGGCGGCTGTGATAACGGAGCACGGCGTCCGGCGTGCAGCGGCAACGTCCCGAAGCGTGGCCCAGATAGCCGCACGGGCAGGGATTCATGGCGGCGATCAGCTGGAAGCGGGCGGGAAACTCGGCCTGACGGGCCGCGCGTGAAATGTTGATCACGCCCGATTCCATGGGCTGGCGCAGCACATCGAGCACCCGGCGCTGGAATTCGGCGATTTCATCGAGAAACAGCACGCCGCAGTGCGCGAGCGAGATTTCTCCGGGGCGCGGCACGTTGCCGCTGTGATATCCTTAAATAAGTGCGACAGATACTCGTGTAAATCAACTACTTACATGCGATTTTCTGAAATTGATGCGATAGAAATACGCAAAATAGCTGCGACCAGACTAAGAATAATTGATAATAGGTGCGACAAGACCATGCTGCAGCAAACACGAAAAATCAAGCCTACCCGACGTAGCGTGTCGGGCGTCTATCCTTTCCGCAACGACACGTCTGTACCTTACGAATCGACTCTTGAACGAGACTTTCTGATACGGACAGAGTTTTTTCTAGACGTATTGGACGTCATAGCTCAGCCTGTACAAATATCATTCGTCGGCTCGAATGGAAACACGTACACCTATACACCGGACTACTTGGTCTACTACAGGTTAGGTACCCAAAGCTATAACGAATACCCACGACCGTTGCTCGTGGAAGTGAAGCCTGAAGCGGCTTGGCGAGAAAATTGGCGCGATTGGTTGCCGAAGTGGAAGGCCGCTAGACGCTACGCGCATATTCAAGGATGGCAGTTTCATATCTGCGATGAGTCGCGCATACGCGACAGCGTGTTCATGAGCGTTAACTTTCTTGAACAATACAAACGAATGAACTTCTCCAATGAAGAAAGCCAGTGTGTGATTGACAGCGTGCAGGAGATGGGCTCGGCACCTATTCACTATCTTCTCGCGCGACATTTCATGGGCCTATATCGTGCACAAGGCATTGCCCATATCTGGCACTTAATCGCAACACGGCGTCTCGATTGCGACGTTAGCAAGGGTCTCAACGAATTTTCTGAAGTCTGGATCCCCACTTATGTCTATTGAAGAGTACGAGCCGCCCAATGATGCTTTTGAGCCTGTGCGTGAGCGCATCAATGTCTCCGTCGGGGCGCTGGTTCAACGTGAGACGACGATATTCCGTATTGTGCAGGTTCTCGATTTTGAGACCCTTATCGGCATTGACGTTGATACCGGCAAGAGCGCCGCTTTACGTATCGGGGATTTGCGCGTTTTAAGTCGGGCTGCTGACTATGCGCCCAGCGCTCCTCAAGACTTAGCGGACATTGCCGACGAGGACTGGCGCATAGCCCAAGAGCGCCTTGCTGCAATCAAGCCACTTCTTGAGGTAAGTCGCATTGGGCGCGACATCGTTGAGGCCAGAGCACGCGAACTCAATATTAATGCAGCTACGCTATACCGTTGGCTTCAACGGTATAAAGCTTGTGGTGTGATATCAGCGCTTATTCCTCAAAAGCGTGGCTGGAGGCCGGGCAATGGTCGTATAGATGAGGACGCAGAAGCTGTGATCGAGCAGGTCATCCGGGAATTTTACTTGACGCCACAGCGGCCCACAGCGCAAAAAGCGATAACGGAAGTGCTGCGTGCGTGTCAGTCAAAGGGCATTGCTGCTCCTAGCGCTACAGCCATCCGGGCGAGAATATCTCGCATCGCTGAAAAAACACAGCTCCGGGGCCGAGGTCAGAAAGAGAAGGCGAAGAACAAGTTTCTTCCAGCCGCGGGCAGTTTTCCGAATGCGACGTTCCCGTTGGCAGTGATGCAGATCGATCACACTCCAGCCGATATCATTCTGGTTGATGATGTCTATCGTAAGCCGATTGGACGCCCTTGGATTACGTTGGCTATGGATGTGCACACTCGCATGGTCACTGGCTACTACCTCTCCTTCGATCCGCCTTCCGAGACGTCTGTGGCAATGTGTGTTGCTCATTCCATGTTGCCTAAAGAGGAGTGGATGCTCTTGCATAAGGTCGATGCTGAGTGGCCCGTGTGGGGTGTACCAAGAACCATTTATGTCGATAACGGGGCAGATTTCCGGTCGAACAACTTTAAACAGTCCTGTCTGATGTATGGGATCAGGTTAGAGTTTCGGCCAGTAAAACAGCCGCGTTACGGTGGCCACATCGAGCGCATGCTTGGCACGTTGCTGCGGGAAATTCATGACCTGCCTGGCACCACATTTTCGTCGATCAAAGAGCGTGACGGGTATGACTCGGAAAAGCACGCAGCACTGACAAAAACGGAGTTTGAAGAGTGGCTTGTGACATTGATCACGAAACTCTACCATCGCCGCCTCCATTCTGCGATTGGCTTGACGCCGACACGTAAATGGGAAATCGGGATCTTTGGTAATGCTGAAGTCGCTGGCATTGGTGTGCCACCACGGCCAGCCGATCGCCTCACGATTTTGCTCGATTTTCTTCCCTTTTTCCGGCGAACAGTACAAACCTTTGGCGTTACGATCGAAGGTCTCACCTACTATGCAGAAGCCTTGCGGCCTTGGATTAATGCCCAAGATGAGGAAACAAAAAAGAAAAAGGATTTGATCTTCCGACGTGATCCGCGCGATGTGAGCACGATCTGGTTTTTCGATCCCAAGCTTGAGCACTATTTTAAGATACCGTTGGCGGACCTGGCTTTGCCATCGATGAGCATTTGGGAGTACCGTCAGGCGAAGGAGCAATTAAAGCGAGCCGGCATTGCGAGCGTCAATGAGCATCAGATATTGGGCGCTATTACCGAGCTGAGAAGCCGGGTCGATGAAGCCTCGCAGAAGACTAAGGCGGCACGACGGCAGGCGCAGCGCAGAAAGGAGCATGCCAAGAACGTGTCTCCCGCCCAGCCGCTCGCAAAGCCGGCCGCTCCACCTCCGCCAGTAGCGCCCCACGCAGCTGGGTTGCTCGACACGGAAATTAATGATTTTGGGGATATTGCATGAGTACGTACGAGCACATTCATCCCGACTTTCGCCACGTTATGGCGCTCAGTGCTGAGGAACGAATCGAGTTTTTGGATCAGCCTCGGTGGATAGGCTATACAGTCGCCCAAAACATCTTGGATACCTTGCAAGGTCTGCTCCACAAGCCGAAGCGGCCGCGTATGCCAAATTTACTGATCGTTGGCGATTCCAATAATGGTAAAACTACTGTCATCGAGCGGTTTCGTCATCTATGCGGTGTGTCGTATGTCAATGCTGATTCGGAGCCGGTAAAGCCAGTCATCGTCGCCGAGGCGCCGCCTAGCGCTGATGAAAAAGGCCTGTACATCTCCATCCTAGAACAGTTTTTCTCGCCATACCGGGCAACGGATCCAACCTCGAAACTTCGGTACCAAGCAATCCATCTGTTCAGGGCGTGCCATGTGCGCATGCTGGTGATCGATGAATTTCACTCGCTGTTGACAGGGTCACCAGTGAAGCAGCGAGAAGTGATGAATGCCATCAAGTTGATGTGCAACGAACTGGCCATCCCAATTGTCGGGGTCGGCACCCGTGAAGCAGTACGTGTACTGCACACTGATCCACAACATGCGAGTCGATTCGACGTCATGACACTGCCGTTGTGGGAGCTCAATGTAGATTTCCAGCGGCTTCTTGCTGGCTTTGAAAAGGTCTTGCCGCTCAAAACTCGGTCTAACATCCACTCACCTGATTTGGCTTCACTTTTTTACACCATCTCAGAAGGGAACACCGGAAACTTGCATCGCCTTTTGATCGCGTGCGCCCAAGAGGCGATTCGTTCTGGCAAAGAACAGATTGATCGAGCCATTATAGAAAAAAAAGCATGGTTACGTCCCACTCGCGGTATTCGAGAACTGATTGGGTAACGCCTAGTTGGCCAGTTCCAGTACGCCTGGAAACAGATGAGCTGTTTTCAACCTGGTTAATTCGTGTGGCGTTCGCTCAAGGCTGCGAGCCGTTAGTGCTCACGGGAGCTTTGTGGCCTGCGTGGCGGGCGTGGACAATTGATCTTGATAGACGCATTACCCTAGATCGATTGTCTGTTTTGGCGAAAAGGACCGGGGAAGAGGTTGCGACGTTGGACGCCGCAACGCTCAGGCCGATCGCTATGGCGATGGGAAATGGATCGGACAAGGCGGCTATCCTGCCATGGATTCTCGCACTTGGCTCCCGCAATCGGCGCCGCTGCGGCGGCCTTCAATTTTGCCCTATCTGCCTTCAGGGAGATCGGTTTCCTTACTACCGGCGCCATTGGCGCTTGGCGTGGCACACTGCTTGTAGCCGGCATGGTATCGAGCTCCTCGACCGGTGCCGCCAATGTGGGGCAATTCTCGAACCTCACCGCTTGTCATTGTCCCAAGCCATTTTGAGCACCTGTGCTACATGCGGCAATGATTTGCGAACTTGTTCTGCAGCGTTGGCAGGCGCATCTCTTATGGCATTCCAGTACAGTGCTGATGATGTAATAAAATGTGGGTATGGAAAAGTTCACGATACCTTGCTGCCCGCAGCTGAGTGGTTTGCCCTCAGCCGATATTTCCTGATGTTGGTGCGGACTGCGACACGCTTCCAGTCGGGTAAGCTCGCCGGCTGGCTAACTGCATTAGGTATTGACATCGCTGCGATGCAACCTGCTGCCACCGGCCTAGCTTTTGAACTATTGCCACCTCACGAGCGAGCCGTGATTTTGCCGGCCGTCAGCAAACTGCTGTCAACAGACCCGCAGCGTTTGCTGGAATTCGCATGCGCACTCGCCGTTGCCGCAGAGGCATTTCAACAAGGTCGTCAGGATTTGCCGTTCCCGATGTGTGATGTAGTCGCTTCGCTGCCTCTGCATCATCGGCGCCGTCGAGCCAAGACCAGCAGCCAAAAGAACATGCCGCTGCCACCAATATCTGTTTTACGCAAATGGGCTCGGCTTCAACGGAAAATGGGACGTATTTTATGATCCCATCCCTCTCCCTCGGTCAATTCTGCGACCAGTGCGCCCAAGACATGCAAAAGGCCCAACGGCTTTATCGCGGGAAGCGTTATTGCTCGCATTGTTACTTCAAACTATTTAGGCCTCGCCAATGCCCGCAGTGCGATCAAACTGCACGCCTCCTTATCACCGACCTGACCTCAGTTTGCTCAGCATGCGAGAAGAGCATGCCTTGCACCAGGTGCGGCAAGATCAATTATGCTGTTGGGAAGATGACGGCTTACGGGCCTGTTTGTAACGGCTGCGCGATCTATTTTCGCATTCCATCAACGGCGAACCATGCCGCCAGGCCGGCCCAAGAACTGGCCGTCTCCACTACCGGCAGTAATACCAGTTACGCTACATGTAGATCCTGTCGGCGCCACCGACGCATTGCCAGCCAAATCGATGGTTTTCCTTTGTGCAAGGCCTGCAGCGAGAACGGTTTCATACCCTGTCCATGTTGCGGTAGCGAAATGCCTGCTGGGCGCGGCGAACGTTGCGAAACCTGTTACTGGTCCGCCACTTTCTTCAAGCGACTGGCAATTGATAAGGCAGGAATATCGTCGTCTGGAATGGAGTCTATCTTTCACGCGTTTGGGGATTGGTTACTACAGCAGGTCCCCGCGAAAAAAGCCGCTCAGTCGATTCATCGATATTTTCTATTTTTTTACGAGATGGATAAGCGGTGGGGTGCTGTCCCAAGCTATGACGATTTGTTAAGATACTTCACCGCTGAGGGTCTTCGCCGGGTGCGTCTGCCAATGCGCTGGTTGAGCGAGGCTGAGCTAGTGGCTGTGAACGCGGTCAGTCGAGAGCAAGCATCCGAGAATCGACGTATTGAAGCGATTGCGTCGCTACTTCAGCCTGGCAAAGCCACAACCGCTATTTTTTTTGCATACAAAGAAGCGCTATTCTCTCGCAAGGCTTCAGATAAAACTACCTTGCGCACCGTTCGCCTTCTGTTGCAGCCAGCGGCTGCGTTGCTGGACCAATGTAGTAGCCATGGGTTGCTCACCCCAGACCAGACGTCAATTGACCGCTATCTCGCAGCGGTACCAGGTCAGCGCAATAATATGTCAGGCTTTGTTTCATTTCTTAACAGCACGTATGCACTTTGCTTGCGGATTGATCACGGCGGCAAGCAAGCAGCTGCGCGTAGAGCTAAAAAACTTGAAATGGATATCATCCACCTACTCAGTGAAGATGATCGTGATGATAAGTTCATACGTCAGTGGCTATCACTCACGCTTGCGTATTTCCATGGATTACCGCGCAAAGCCGGGGTCGAGCTTGACCAAAAAAAAGTACTTTTTTTTGGTGCCGAAGGCTTTAACATTACAGTCAACACGAAAGAGTACTGGGTACCGCATTGGGATACTCGCGCTATATCTGATAACTTGAGTCACCACGACAAAACGCGATTGATCAAGAAAGAAACACTCATTCGTTGATTCGGACCTTAATCAAATCACGCGCCACGCATACTCCCTCCTTGACAACGTAAGCTTCCACAAAATGGTCACCGTGGAAATCGGTTTTCTCGTATTTCTGCTTTTTTCCACCATCAGGCTCGATTTGCCTGCGGATCATGTTGCGGCGCTCTGCCTCGAACCCAACATTGCGAACTTTCCACATGATGTCGTATGGCAAAGGGACGTCGCAATGCTCCATGTGGAAGCGAAGCGACCTTGCTGCCCTTCGCCAGACTGGCTGAGACGGGTCGTTCGACGCTAAAGCCCAGGTGTCGCATCCCGAGCTGAAGCCTCGTCCCAATCACTCGGCCGCTCCAGGCTAAGGGTCGTCTACAGCGAGTACGAACGTCTACGCTGCAATCGCCAGATCCTGCTTCCAGTCTCTGACTGTAGTATTTGCCACCGACTCGCCATTTGCCGTGCGCCCTAGCTCTACTGTGATCAGTCGGTCACCATCGAACGCTGGGCTGAGTTCCAGGCACAGGTAGTCGAAGAGCGGCTTCTCGTGCACGGCGATGATGACCTGACGGCCATGCTGCTTCGAGAGTGTTCGCAACAAAGCAGCGAACTGCGAAATGTGAACCTCATCCATGCTTTGCACCGGGTCGTCGATGATCAGCCATGGCAGCTGCGGCTTCATGGACAGATGGAGTGCGAAGAACAGCGTTAGCGCGGCCGTGTTGAGATTCCCGGCACTGAGCATGGCCCTTGGATTTCCGCCTTTACTGCCATCTCGGTAGAGGGTCTCCAGCCTCGCTTCGACTCCACCCTTTGTCGTCTGGGGCAAAGCAAAGGCGGGGATAAAAGGCTCGTCCGGTGCCAAGCGAACGAATAGGTCTCGCCATGCCGCATTCAACGAATCATTAAACACCTGGCCCACAACGCGGGAACGCTCGAGCTGAGCAAGCTTGAGAAGCTCGCGCGCCTGTTCGATAGTGCGCTCCCCCGCTTCCTTCGCAGCTTGTAGGCCTTGACGAGTAGTTCTCCGCTCCAACTGCCGCGCCTTGATAGCTTCAATGTTTTGCTGCTTCAGCAGAAGTTCCCTAAGCGCTGCTTGGCCATCGCGGCGTGCCGACTCTTTCGCCGTCAGCAGCTCCAACCGAGCAGTCACCTCAGCCAGGAACCGCTGCAGAGCCGCTTGCAAAGACTCGCTGTCACCGATGGGATCGACGGAGAGCACCGTGGCGTACCGACCAGCAGTGTCGCGAATGGCCGTTGATTGCTGATCGACAGCGCGAATTGATGCCAGCGCTTGCGCGGCGTTGGCAGCTTGCCCAAACAGGGTTTCGCCAGCCTTAGCTTCCCCTTCCAGGGACGCCAAATCCTGCAAGGCCTGCTCAAGGGTTGCAAGCCTTTGCTCGTACTCCGTTCTCACTTCGGCCGTGTGGACTTGCGCCTGAGCGACACCGATCTCTCGGTCTCGGGCCGCGACCGCGCTCCCAGTGTTCGCCCGCTCTTGCGACAACGCTGAGAGCAGGCCAGCCGACTGAGTTAGGGACGCGATTCGAGCCGTGAGATGACCCAGCAGCGGCGAAGACGAAACCTCACGGAAGTCCCGACTACAGACGGGACATTCTTCGGTGTGCATATGCGGCACCAAGGCGGAAAGCGTCTGAGCAAACTGGCCGGCCTCGCGCGAATGCTGCACGATCTGTTTGTCGATATCTTCCAGCCGCGTGGCGAGGCCTTGCCGGTCAGTCTGAAGCTTCGAAACCTGCTGTTGCGCTGTTTGATCCTTAGCTTGAACCTGTTGGCATCGCGCCACCTCATTGGAAACAGCCCGATGGGCATAGGCACGAGCGTACTCAGGGCGGTTCTGAATGGGGGACGGCAGATCAGAGAAGTAGCCACCGAGATTTTCGAACAGCTCGGTCATGCGCTGGCCGCTTGTACCCAGCCAACTGTGTAGTGCCGCATCTGCGGCGACGGCCGCCGTTTCGATGGTAGAGCGCCGGTCGGCTGCCACGGCGGATACCGCCTTCTGGCTCTGCGAGACCGTGTCGTTGAGCTCTCGCCGGAGCTGAGTCAAACGTTGTTGCTCCGGCTCATGTGACTGCTCCTTCAACAGGTCAAGCATCGCCTGCGCCGAGAGACTGGCAACGTCTGGCCAATGTGGTATTAGTCGCTCCCGTGCCGACTGTGTGAGCTGCATTGCCTGCCCCTCGGCGGAGGTGAGCTCTTTGGCCAGGCGGCTCAATTCGTCATCCAAACTCGGGAGTTGCTCACGCATGTCCCAGAAGCTCACGGCATGACCACGAAGCCGGCGAACATCGCCAGCGTCGTGCAGGCCGTCAATGAGGGCATCCAGTGCATCCAGCCCGAGCAGCTCCTTGACGAATCGCGTCAGTTCCGTGCCATTCGTTGATTTGTCCTCGTAGAACTCCAGCAGCCTCGTCAGTGTGGATTGCGCGAGGTAGCAGCGCTCCGAGAAGTGCTTTGTCAGGACAGGATCGAGCGCCGCCTTGCCGGTGAACTCGCTTCCATGAATGTCGAAATTCCCTGCAGGAAACTCGGCGCCAAGCCCGTGAACGCCGATCGACACCGATGCCGTCTTGGACACCGCTTCCTTATGAACCAGATGCTCCCGAAGCTGCGGGTCCAGCCGAGATAACGATGCCAGATGGCCGGTCAGGCCAAGTTCCATCGCCGTCAACAAGCTGGTTTTGCCAGCGCCATTGCGGCCATGGATCAGCACGATAGGGCTGTCCATTGGGATCGTGACGGTCCCACGAAGACTGCGAAAGTCGGTAGCTATTAGGGACGTGATGCGCGGCGTCATATGGTCTTCTCCTTGGCCTGAACGGCAGCGGCGTCGATGATCGAGTACAGTTCCTTGCTGACGGCGCCTTTCCCTAAAGACGCAACATCGATCAGCCTCCTGATGGTCTCGTCCAGGTTTTGTGCGGCGACGTGGATGCGGGCCAAGGAGTTACCCGCCACGGACTCAGGCTTAGGTAACGATAGGGGCAACAGCACAGCCAGCCAGTTCTTCAGGACTTTGTCGCCGTCGTCCCCCGCGATGGTACCTGTGGGGAGGACTCGGCAGACCCGGCCCAAAGCTTCCAGGGCAGAAGCACTGGGACGGGGGCCGGTCACCACCAAGGTAAGCGACCGTGTAGAGGATGCGATGTCCAACGCGCGCGCCACGCCGTCGACCTTACGTGTCAACTGCGTCTCGCTCTCGCTTGCGATGTCGGCGACTACGATCAGTTCGGCCGAACTATTCGCCTTTACGAACGCGGCTGGAAACTGGAACTTTAGCTCGCCGACCCGGAGTCCATTAGCGATTCGCTGGTACCCAGCATCCTCGAGCACTGCCGCGACCCGGCCCACCGGTGTTGAATCAGTCATAGCGCAAGCTCCTGTCTGAATGCTTCATAGAGGTCATCAGCGGTAGCGTAGGTTTGCAGCAGCGTCGATATGCTTACCTCGCGTGCTTTCGGGAGTCCAGTCCGCCCGGTGGCCCCCCTTGGAGATCGGGACATTGGCACTGCTAGCTTCTGCGACTGAATCAAGATGGGGTTTTCTGTCTCCACCAAGTGGCCCTCGCTGTGAAGCAGCGCCGCGCCGGACGCGCTTGCTGTCAGGTAAACCTTGGTGCGGGCCGCTGCTGCACCTTTTCCTGTGACCGCCAGTACGCCTGATGCCCTGTCAAGAGACTCGGCTTCCACTACCCAGTGATTGCGGCTCAAACCCATCCCCACCAGGCCGAGTGCTACGGCGGCCTCGCGCAATCCGAGAGCCCCCAAGGCGGGGTTGCCAGTGAGGGCTGTCACGACGTCACTTGAGATCGGCTCAAACTTGACATTCGGGTGTTCGATTTGGCCGTCTCGCAGCAGCTTGCAGGCACGGCCGAATCGATCAAGGAGCGCATCAATGAAGTCGAGCTCAGGCTTCGCCACATCTGCTAGGTGGTTGCGAAGCGACACGATACCGGTGCACAGGTGTTGACGCTCCGCAAGCTGAAGCGTACCTGGAGCGAGAGAAATCAACGCCTGCAGCTTTCTCGACCACACATCCAGCAGCAGCGCGGTGAGCAACCGCTTTGCGTATGCTTGGATTCGCCCCGCCTCAAAGACCGACGTCAGGTTCGCAGGGGTAATCTGGTCACGATAAACATTTTTCAGGAGCGATCGTTGGTCCATGCCCAGCTCTTGCTCTGAGAACACGTAGCTAGGTGGAGGATTGCCAAGCTGCCACGTCAATTCGTTGGCCGCCTTGTTGAAGATGCCCTGAATATTGGCGTCCTGGGCCGAAAGGCCCAGCATAAGCGTGCGCTTGCTCCCGACGATGTGCGTCAATGCTGTCACAAGCCCTTGATTGTTCGCCTGGGTGCAAAACGCGGCGACCTGATCGTTTGAAGCCACTAACCATTGGCGGTACTGGCCGGGGTCATCTTGAGCCTTGACAGCACAGCCGTGGAACTTGATGAGGCGGGTCTTATTGCGGGGCAGTTGAAGGTCGGCGGGACGCGCGACAACCGTCGGGCTGAGCGCGGCATTACCGTCCGTAAGGGTTTCCACTGCTCTTTCGATCAGTGGGTCCCAGTTGGCGGAGAGCATTTCAGGGGTTGTACCCTCCAGACTCAATGCCGCCAGGCACAGATGCTCCACGTCGGGCGTCATGGAGGAATCGGCGAACGTCGCGCCGACGTCGATGACAGTCCACAACAGATAATCCATGTCCTCGCCATCGACCGTGAGGCCAAGCAGCTTAGAATAGTTGTTGACCAAGCGCCAAGACATGGCATCCTGATCCGGCCAGCTGGCAAAGGGCTCATCGAACTTCGAGCGTGCACGTTCGTCCGCTGAAGCGCTGGCCAAGCTGAGAATCTCTCGCAGCGTGCGGATGAACTTGCAGTTCGGATCCGTATGGTCAATTCGCGAGCGTACGAACTCGACAACTTTGCCGACGAGGATGCGCAGACTCGGCGCGCGTCCGAATGAAATCCCGGACCCCAACCAGAATGCGTAGAGCCCGTTCGACACGCCAGCCGCGAAGGGCTCGAACGGGCCATCAAGCAGATTCAGCGTGTCACGCACGCTGATGTCAAATGCGGCCATGGGTAGCCTCTCCTCTTCCTGTTTTCATCTCGTTATAGAGCGCTCGTTTGGTGATCAACTCGCGCTTAGAGCGGGAGAAGTCGAATCGACGCCTCCTTGCACCTCGCAGCACAGCTTTCTGATATACAGCATATTTCGCGAACCGGTCAATCAGTTACTCGTCCATGCCCTAAAAGTCGCTTGAAGTGACCACAATCGACTGCCTGATAGTCGCGCAGCTCGAATTAGTAAAGCTGCGGGAAGGGCGATTTTCAACTCACTTTTCAAATCAATACGTCTACTCTTGGCCGAACCCGGCAGGTCGAACCGGCATAGCATGTTGCTCGGCCGAAAGCTCACAGGCGATCACGACAGGCAGGAAACGCTCCATTGCAGCCTGTCGGTTAATCACTCCTAAATGACTTCTATGTAGAGAAGCGCGTTGCCGCCAATGGCACAATCGATCTGACTATATTAGCTGCTCAGCTTTGCGTCGCTTCTTCGTGGCTACAGTCGCTTGATTAAGCTCTTTACCCAAGACATGCAGAATTCGATGGTTTGGTCTATCTGCTGTGAGGTAAAATTTGGCATGTCTTTACTGCCGGGCCCATGTCCCAGATCATTGCGCACGTCGCTGTAGAATCGCTGCATTGATTGCCGTTCCCAACCGTCGATGAATGCACCATTCATCTTGGACTCAAGATGATTCAGAAAGTCTGACACACCTTTTTCAGTACCTGTAGTCCATTTTTTTACTTCGCAAACGATCTTGATCGTGCTCTCCAGTGCCTTAGCAGCATAAAACGATGGATCCCTGCCGCCGGTATCTCTGCGATCAATCGCCTCAGCCATGTCTATGCTCACATTCTTCCATTGAATGTCCTTCACCAATAGCCAGAATGGCTGCTCAACTTGTTCTTGCATCCGTTCGTCCTGAGTAATCTGCAAGTACCCATTGTGATAATGCAGTGGCATACCAGCTTGCCTTAGACGTTCGTTCAACTCTCGAACATTTTCCATGAATTTCAGGTTTATCGCCTCATTGAAGACTTGAACGCTATTCGAGCGTTTTCCAGGAATAGTCATGGATGTTCGGGGCATCCTATCTTGCATTTCCGCCTCGGCCAACCGTTTTGGCAACTCAGAATTCAGCTTAGTTATCTGTTCCTCTCGCGTACGGAAGGCTAATTCGACGAAGCTTAGGCGACGCTTAACGAACATGTCTGGATCAAGACTATCTACGAATTTGAAGTTAAGCCACTGCTCGACCACGGAGTTCATGTTGTTCCAACCCGAGCTCGTGTAAGGCTTGCCCATATACTCGGCTTGATAAGAGTAGTATTTCGGTGACAGTTCTTTGACCCCAATCTCCATTGCCATACGGTCATGAATATCAGTCCAGATTGCCTTTATGCTGTCGTCGATCTTTTGGTCTTGCCCATAGTACTTCCAAATTTGATCGTTGACGATTTTGTATGCCTGAACAAAGAGTGCACACTCCTGTTGTCCGACTCTCTCGAACATGGGGCGATTCGCATACCTGCGAAAAAAGACATCAGTAAGGGGTCGTCTCAGAAAACGGAAAAAATCGTACGCTAAGCGTGCGTTGTTGCCGCGCACCAGCAGTACAGCGTAGGAGGCGGACGCGCCACCGCCCTCCGTCCTAACTGACAGGTTCGTACCGTTGTCATGCCATCAATTCCAATAGGTACAGAGAGACAAAGCCTGCAAAGAAAGCAACGGTGATGAGCGGGGTTTCCTGGACTTCGTGCGCCTCGGTCAGTAGTTCTTCCACTACCAAATACATTAGGGCGGCGGCACCGAATGACAACATGATTTCCAGTGCGACGCCTGAAAGTCCGCCCAGCAACGCACTGCCCAACGAAGCTCCCGCGACGACCAAGCCGCTCAGGCTTGCGATGCAGAGCAAGTTGCGTCCTCGCCCCCAGTTGGCCTGAGCAAGGCTCGTAGCCACGGAGAGACCAAGGAACAGTAACTCAAGCGTGAGCGCGATCACAAGCAGCGTTCCAACTCGGGCACCTGCGGCGAATCCCACGCCGATCAGCAAGCCGTCGATAAAGATATCGATGGCTACGGCAGCCAGCAAGCCGACCTTGCCGCCCGATGTTGCCTCATCGCGTGCCTCAACACGTTCCGCAACAAGCTTGACGCACAGCATCAACGCAACACCCAAGATAAAGCCGATCACGACGCCGAGTGGTTGGTGCTCCCTGGTCATCTCTGGCAACAACTCGCCGGCAACAGCCGCCAGCACGACACCGGCGGCGAAGTGCTGGATCACGCTGCGTACGGTCTCGCTGGGTGTTCGCCACACAGCGATTGCGCCGCCGAAGATGGTGGCAGCCGCCGGAATGAGGGTCAGCGCGAGGATTTGCTCATGCGGGGTAGCCATGCGGTCTGCGCGGTTCTGTGTTTAGCCTACGGTTTTGCCGCATTGCCCGCAGAATTTGGCCCCAGCCTGCAAGGTCGTACCACACTGCGCACAAACTGAGGGGGTCAAAGAAGTGCCGCACTGCTGGCAAAACCGAGCCCCGACTGCATTGATGGCTCGACAGCTAGGACACGCAACCGTGCCGCCTGCGGACGGCGGCGGAACATTGCCATAGCCTCCCGGAGGAACGCCATAGCCGCCGCCATGACCACCGCCATGACCACCGCCATGACCACCGCCATGACCACTAAACAACCGATCAAGAATACCCATTTTCAATTCTCCTTTTGCACATTAAAACTCTGCCGATGAGACGTGGGTTGTAGCCGGCACCCAGCGGTAGAGGGTTGGAACGGAAACACCGAGGTTCTTGGCCACATCCCTGGCCGGAACACCGCCGGCCAGCAACTTCTTGGCCGAAGCAATCTTGCTATCGGTCATCTTGGGCTTACGCCCACCCTTGCGACCCAATTGGCGTGCCACGTCCAACCCGGCGCGGGTGCGCTCGATGATTAGCTCACGCTCCATTTCGGCGAGGCTGGCCATGACGTGAAAGAAGAAGCGGCCAGATGGTGTGCCGGTGTCGATGCCATCGGTCAGGCTATTGAACTGAACACCCTGTTTGTGCAGTTCGGCAACCAGATCCACTAGTTGTTTGACGCTGCGTCCCAGGCGATCGAGTTTCCACACCACAAGAACATCGCCGCTACGCACCATTTCCAACGCCTTGTCCAAGCCAGGTCGTTTGGCGCGGGTGCCGCTCACTTTGTCCTCAAAGACCTTTTGGCACCCAGCCTTGGTCAAAGCTTCACGCTGAAGCTCAAGGTTCTGATCCTGCGTCGAGACACGCGCATAGCCGATCAGCATGACTACTGCTCCTTGCCTTGGAAAATTACGCCATCCATTCTTATCGAAACTCATTGCAATGGTAAGGGATCGAGAATAACATTTCAAGAACTATTTTCGAGAATCGCAACGCCTTGATTTCGCGTGTCACGTCGGTGGTCTGGTGCGGCCTCTCACAATCCCTCGTTTTCAAGAAGAAGGAGACTGCATGCCACGCCGTTCGATTCTGTCCGCCGCCGAGCGGGCAAGCCTACTATTGCCACCCGACACCGAAGATGAACTCATCCGGCACTATGCCTTCGGTGAAACCGACCTGTCGCTGATTCGCCAGCGGCGCGGCGACGCCAATCGGCTGGGCGTCGCCGCGCAGTTGTGCTTGCTGCGCCTCCCCGGTCAAGGCTTGCTGCCCGATGCCTCCATGCCAATGTCCCTGCTGCAATGGATCGGACGACAACTGCGCATCGACCCATCGTGCTGGCCGCAGTATGCAGAGAGGGAAGAAACCCGGCGCGAGCATCTGCTTGAGCTGCGTGCATATTTGGGCGTGGAGCCATTCGGCTTGGCGCACTACCGGCAGGCCGTCCATGCCACCACCGAATTGGCATTGCAGACGGACAAGGGCATCGTGTTGGCTGTCAGTGTCCTCGACACGCTGCGCCACCGGCACATCATCATCCCGGCGCTGGATGTCATTGAGCGTGTCTGCGCCGAGGCCATTACCCGCGCCAACCGGCGCATCTACGAAGCCCTGTCCGAATCACTGGCGGACACGCATCGCCGCCGACTCGACGATCTGCTGAAACGCCGAGACAACGGCAAGACGACCTGGCTGGCCTGGCTGCGACAGTCGCCTGTCAAACCGAACTCCCGCCACATGCTTGAACACATCGAACGCCTCAAAGCCTGGCAGGCGCTCGACCTGCCTACCGGCATCGAGCGGCTGGTTCACCAGAATCGGCTTCTCAAGATAGCCCGCGAGGGTGGACAGATGACGCCCGCCGACCTGGCCAAGTTCGAGCCGCAACGGCGCTACGCCACCCTCGTGGCGCTGGCCATCGAGGGCATGGCCACCGTCACCGACGAAATCATCGACCTGCACGACCGTATCCTGGGCAAGCTGTTCAACGCCGCCAAAAACAAGCATCAGCAGCAGTTCCAGGCATCGGGCAAAGCCATCAACGCCAAGGTGCGCCTGTACGGGCGCATCGGCCAGGCGCTGATCGACGCCAAACAATTGGGCGGCGACCCATTCGCCGCCATCGAGGCCGTCATGTCCTGGGATGCCTTCGCCGAAAGTGTCACCGAGGCGCAAAAGCTCGCGCAGCCCGATGACTTCGATTTCCTGCACCGCATCGGCGAGAGTTACGCCACCTTGCGCCGCTACGCGCCGGAATTCCTCGACGTGCTCAAGCTGCGGGCCGCGCCCGCAGCCAAGGACGTTCTCGACGCCATTGAGGTGCTGCGCGGCATGAACACCGACAATGCCCGCAAGGTGCCCGCCGATGCGCCGACCGGCTTCATCAAGCCGCGCTGGCAGAAACTGGTGATGACCGATGCCGGTATAGACCGGCGCTACTACGAACTATGCGCGCTGTCCGAGTTGAAGAACTCCCTGCGCTCGGGCGACATCTGGGTGCAAGGGTCACGCCAATTCAAGGACTTCGAGGACTACCTGGTGCCGCCCGAGAAGTTCGCCAGCCTCAAGCAGTCCAGCGAGTTGCCGTTGGCCGTGGCCACCGATTGCGACCAGTACCTGAGCGAGCGCTTGGAGCTGCTGGATGCGCAGCTCGCCACGGTCAACCGCATGGCGGCGACGAACGATCTGCCGGACGCCATCATCACGGAGTCGGGCTTGAAGATCACGCCGCTGGATGCGGCGGTGCCCGACACCGCGCAGGCGTTGATCGACCAAACGGCCATGATCCTGCCGCACGTCAAGATCACCGAACTGCTGCTCGAAGTCGATGAATGGACAGGCTTCACCCGGCACTTTGCGCACCTGAAATCGGGCGAGTTGGCCAAGGACAAGAACCTATTGCTGACCACGATCCTGGCCGACGCGATCAACCTGGGCCTGACCAAGATGGCCGAGTCGTGCCCTGGCACGACCTACGCCAAGCTCGCCTGGCTGCAAGCCTGGCATACCCGCGACGAAACCTACGGGGCGGCGCTGGCCGAATTGGTCAACGCCCAGTTCCAGCATCCGTTCGCCGGGCATTGGGGCGACGGCACCACGTCATCGTCGGACGGCCAGAATTTCCGAACCGGCAGCAAGGCCGAGAGCACGGGGCACATCAACCCGAAGTACGGCAGCAGCCCAGGACGGACGTTCTACACCCACATCTCCGACCAGTACGCGCCGTTCCACACCAAGGTGGTCAATGTCGGTGTGCGCGACTCGACCTATGTGCTCGACGGCCTGCTGTACCACGAGTCCGACTTGCGTATCGAGGAGCACTACACCGACACGGCGGGCTTCACCGATCACGTTTTTGCGCTGATGCATCTGCTGGGCTTTCGATTCGCACCTCGCATCCGCGACTTGGGCGACATCAAGCTCTACATCCCCAAGGGCGAAACCGTCTATGACGCCCTCAAGCCGATGATTGGCGGCACGCTCAACATCAAGCATGTCCGCGCCCATTGGGACGAAATCCTGCGACTGGCCACCTCGATCAAGCAGGGCACCGTCACGGCCTCGCTGATGCTGCGCAAGCTCGGCAGCTACCCACGCCAAAACGGCCTGGCCGTGGCACTGCGCGAGCTGGGCCGCATCGAGCGCACGCTGTTCATCCTGGACTGGCTGCAAAGCGTCGAACTGCGTCGTCGCGTGCATGCCGGGTTGAACAAGGGCGAAGCGCGCAACGCGCTGGCCAGGGCGGTGTTCTTCAACCGGCTGGGCGAAATCCGCGACCGCAGTTTCGAGCAGCAGCGCTATCGGGCCAGTGGACTCAACCTGGTGACGGCGGCTGTCGTGTTGTGGAACACAGTCTACCTGGAGCGCGCAGCGCATGCCTTGCGTGGCAACGGCCATGCCGTCGATGAGGCGCTGTTGCAGTACCTGTCGCCGCTGGGCTGGGAACACATCAACTTGACCGGCGATTACCTCTGGCGCAGCAGCGCCAAGGTAGACGCGGGCAAGTTCAGGCCACTACGTCCGTTCTCCGGGTCTTAGCGTACGATTTTTTCCGTTTTCTGAAGCGACCCCAGTAAGCATGACCAAATATTCTCATAGAGTTAACTTTCGGGGTGGGGAAGGCAGGTCAAGTCTATATTGCGAAGTTGTTGAAAGTATAGGTGTACAAGCCTCTATGGCCGGACCGACCGTTCGGCCCGGCATAGCAGGTTAAGAGCGTGAAAATCTAGCGGCTGCATCGGCAGGCTGCATTCGCCCCATATCAGCCATTCCCGATCATAGTTGCGAAAAGGCGCTTGGCACACGTGTTACCGTACGACCTCATTCATGTCTTTGGTAATTCGGACCGTTTCAACACTCACATTTGTAAGACGAGCAAGTAGATCGATAACGCTATCTTTGTAGTCCGCGAACTCAAAAGCGTTAAATTTTTCTCGAATAGTTTCATCCTTGGGTTTTTTTTCTTTATACTGATCCAAAATCCATTCCAACGCGGAGCGGTTTCCTAGTCGATATTCCCATGCTTCATCCGGAATGCCAGACAGTGTCGTTTCGGTATCAAGTATAATTTTTCCGGATTTTTGGTCCGCTTTGAGAATGGCTTTGGGCTTCATGCCAGCGGCTCGTGCCTTCAGATCTGGAACGTCTACTCGGCCAAGTGTATAAAGGGCCGAATTTTCGTAATCAATATGAAGTTTCGAAAGACACGCGCCCCATTCTTCCCACATCCAAAAGTTAGAATAAAATGGAATGCGTGGAAATTCTCGATTCAGATTAGTCGCATATTTTTTTCGATATTGCGGATCGTGGAGAACGGCATAACAATAGTTGAATATTGCATCTTTAGTAATAATTCGGCGCTGCGCCTTACTTACTTTCTCAGTGCCAGCTAAAATCTGTTTATAATGAGCATTGAACTGCCTAACGGCCCAGTCTGTCACGTTGTCCGCAATGATCCCATCCGAACTGAAGTGGTACCTTGGGAATGTCTGCGATCCCCCCGATGCGGGGCTTACATAGTTAAGGTCCAGAATGTTATTAATCGCGTTGACGAAGAAAGGCTTCCCGCTAGAGTCTCCCATAATCACAATTGCAGGGTTCTGGCGGTCGCCATTGCCAAAAATTCTTGGCGTAAGATTAGGCATTTCGTTTAGTCCGTTATCTCTATACATCCACAACTTAACGAATGGGCGATAATTGGCAATGACCATCTTAGACGGTTCGAATTGAAAACAAACCCCTTTTGTCAGACTTCGCTTTACGCTTCGCGTCCATTTTATCGTATAGTTCAGTTCGTCTACAATTTTTTTATCTCCACCTTTTAATCCCAGGCGATTAACATCCGCGTTATACACACCGATCAGATGTTGGACCTTTTTTCCTAAATTATCTTTCGAAAAGTCATATACCCAATCATCCCGATTGGTCGCTACACCCAACGAATATATTTTAAATATAGAACGCTCTTTTGCCGCCGTTTTCGCGGCCTTGGTTTCCTTATTGCCCAGTGGAAGAAGTGTCTCAAAATCATTGTGGGTAAGGTTCACCCAATTTCCGTTTGTGTCAGGTTCTACCTCGTCAAAATCCATATCCCGTATACGATTGTTGCTAAGAAAAACCAGCTTCTCCTCAGCTGTTTCAAGTTCCGGGCGCCTTGCGTAGAAGACGCGTGCGCTAGGCTTTCGCTTCGCTCCTTTTGCAGTTGAAGCAGCCCGTTTAACAAGAAAACTTATCGCGACCCCAGTTTGAATTCCAAAAACGTTATGTTTGCTTCCACTTAGTCGAGGATTAGCCCTTACATCTCCTCCAAGATCAACGACATATATATCAGAAAATTCATCACAAACGGTTTTCCGGAACCCGTCAAAGGTACGGCTTTCAATAAAACTTCTATTGCTCACAAACGTAAGAATTCCGTTTTCATCTAACCGATCACTTGCCCAACGAAAGAACCGAGCATACATATCATAAAGTTTGGTTTTCTGCGCCGAACTTCTTTCGATATAGGTATTCTTGATGCGTGCATCAATGTTCGGGTATTGGCGATTCTTATTGTTATCATTTTCGCTTGCTTGGTTTGCATTATATGGGGGATTGCCGATAATAACGCTAATTCTTCTGCTATTTTGACGTTTAATGCGGGCAACATTTTCATCACTTACGCTACCGAACAAGTCGCCTGTTGTGCCTTTTGCAGCAGTGTGCAACCCTACATTATCTAAAGTGTCCACAAAACAAAGATTTGGAAACTCATCGTATGTCCCGGTGATAGCGGCGTATGTCAACTCAATGTTCAGATTGGCTACATAGTAAGGCAAGATCCCTACTTCGTTGGCATACAGCTCATTCTCGTATTTGTATTTCATCTTTGCAGGCTGACCTCGGAAGTGCTCCATTAACTCGCAAATAAACGTGCCAGTTCCCGTAGCAGGATCTAAAATATCGACATCCTTATCGATTAAGCTTTTCCCGAAATTTTTCTCAGTCAGCCAGTCAGTGCCGTCGATCATGAATCGAACAATTTCATTCGGCGTATAAACTACACCTAACCGATCTGCTGCCTTTGGATTGTAAACTTTGTAAAAATTCTCATAAATTACTTTCAGAAAGGTTTGCTTCTCGTTATGGCTGCTAATACTGGCAGCAGCAGATCGAATAGCAGAATAGTATGCCTCCAATGCTTTTAACGTTTCACGCTTCAATGTTCCAGTAAAGAACTTTTTTTCTAGTGCATACAATTCTCTAGCGACGTTGTTGTGCTGATGAAATTCGCTATCGTCAAATACCTTAGCAAATATATCTTCAGTAAGAATATGCTGGATAAGCATTTCTCGAACGTCTGCATCAGTTAGAACTGGATTAATAACCTCTTTCGCATGCAAAAGAAATTTCTCTTGCTCACTCCTAAATCCCTCGTTCGTTTCGTGCTCGCGTTCAATCATTTCGCGCAAGGCTTTTAATACAGCCGGCAAGTCAATCTTAAATTGTTGGACCGCAGTTCTGAAGCTCGCTATCTCTTGACGTTCATATCCAAAGAACAGCTTCAGTAACTTTTCCAAGGCCCCGACGTCAGCCATTTCACATCGAAAAACCTCTTTTCGATTTTGCCACAACACAGCATTGACGTCATCTGAAAATACGATATTATCCTGAGGGTATCCTCTTCTGAATTTTTTTTCAATTTCCTCCGCCAAATCATCGGAGTCGTCCTTAGCCTCCCAATAGCCTAAGGGAAGCCGCAACTCGTGCAGGAGCGCACCGTCAACCGTAATGTTTGTCTTCGTCGCAGTTTTCATCGGATATTCAGCAAGAAACACAAGGCCCTGCTGTTTCCCCCACGCTTTCAGAAGATCCTTAAACGCTTCTCTAATGATCGTCTCACGATGGCTACCGCTGACTTTCTTAATAACATCCAATTGATTTAGATAACTATTTATAAGTAATTTGCTCATGCTTACAGGTTATTTCTTTATAATTTAGAAAATCACAATCGCTTAATAGCGAGGCCTTTGCTTCCGCAGAGTATACGAATTAGCTAATCTTTTAGATGTACCACCTCTTGATGGTTTGGGAGAGTCCGCTCATGGCCGAATGCAGCTGGTCGGCTCAGCATAGCATGTTACCAATGCGAAAATCGTTGGTCGGTCGCGACCGGGTGGAAACGACCCGTTGCAGATGGTCGAGCTGTATCGCACGATGGCGCTGTTCGTGTTTGAAACCGATCGTTAGCGCGGATAGGCGTGTACAGTTCTGTTGCGCGGGCCTGATTCTGAGTTTTTACACGGCGTGGGCCGAAAGTGGAAGTTGCCCGTACGGTGATTGTATCGTACAGGTATATACAGTATCGAATGGCGCTGCATACAGCAACGTTTCGCTAATTTTTCCGTTTGACCTTTTCGATTGCTTTGAGGACGGTTACTTCACACGGCATGCAATCCTCTTTTATCGTAGTGGGAGGCCGGTGCGAGAACGAGTCTGCTTTTCCAGGGCACTGGACAACGAGCTTCCGAACAACACCATACACATGGCGCACGTGCGTCCTAAAGTAGCGTACCCATTGATCTAACATCCGGTCATTATCCAGCCTGAACACCATGCCTTGAAACTGGTCTTCTCCTTTTTTGATTTCTCCGTCTTTATCTTTTAGCAACTTTGGTCGTCGCTGAAGCTCGATTATGTAGACCGGCCCGTCAGGCAGAATAAGTCTGGCGAGAAGGAACCCACGAGGATCGGGCTTTGGTGGATCCACATGCGTGAACCGCCTCGCTCTCGTTGGAACATTGTCCTCACTCTCAAAATGTATAAATGGAATTAACCTGTACTCTGGCGACGAGCTGAATTTGCCTTCAAGGCTAAACCAAGACAGCGAACGGATAAGCTCTGGCTGTTTGCGGTGCAAACTGCCCATTGCCTCCCACATATCATGCAAAATTCCATTGGACTCATAAGTCTGAGGAGCGTGTATCGAGGCATATCCGACACCTTTGCCACTGCCATACTCTTCGCCGGCTGAGTACATCGTTGGATCGTCGGCTGATGAATGTTTCCCAGCCGTGGTCTTCGCTTGGGCAACTCTAATATCGATGATAGATCGCGCAATTCCTAGTGTGACAAAATCGGGATCTTGTACTTCCACTGGAGGCGAGTCGCCGTCTGGCTCGCCATCACCAGTGAGGTCGATAATTTTAGTGTTGTTGAGAACGCGCTCTGGCGCTCCCGCCCAAGCCTCGGGGCTGCCATCTGGCGCGGGCAAATCTGCCTTGTTACTATTCTCTCTACCCCGGTATATCTGTTCACCTGATGGATCGCTCATGCCGACCACATTGAGGGATAAAAACGACTTGCCGCCATCAATGCTGTGACCTGTAACAGAAAGTTCAGCAGGACCTTGGAACCAAGGGCCAATCTGTATAAATGCGGGTTTCTCGCGCTTGGGATCAAAATGTTGTTGTAGCTGGGCATTGATCTTCTTTGCTACATCTCTGGTGTAGGTCTCGTACTTTGCATGAGCCAGGAACACGACATCTCCGTTCAGCATCCTTCTACGCAACCGGACTTTCCAATTCGGCGGGTCTTCGTCTTCACCCAGTGGCGCATAGAGCCTTCGTACAGCGGAATCGGGGACGCCACTCCACGGGTAGGTAGCCAGAATACGTTTGAGCTCGCCTGAGCGCCCGTAGCAACGTGAAAAGAATTCAATGCATGGAACCAAGAGTTTGCCGCCAGCGGGAAGGTCGAACTCTATCAGCCAGTTCGCATCGTTCTCGCGTTGTAGTGGATAGTCTCGCTGGGAAAATGGCGGCGCCCGCCTTTCTTGTCGCATCTGGCTTAAAGAGATAAAGCGCCATTTCCCCTCATCAAAACTCACCATGAATTTTTTGGGGATTGCGTCGAGCTCAGCTTTGCACACGTCATGTTTCCAGACGGTCCCAACTCGTGCTTGACCAAGGCTGGTCAGCGGAAGTGTTCGACACACGACTGGTCCGAAAACCCCTGGTGAAATGTATTTCCGAAAATGCACCAACACGAGCGGCTGTGATTCAGCGGTCATATTTTTGAAAAAGCCGGAATACCACCATACAACCATCGCATTGTCACCGAAGGCCAAGGAATTTTTAATCCGGATAAGCGACTTAACTTTTTTGAAATTTTGCGTAAACGTAATTTGCATGCTAGTCACGTCGCGCAGTTCGCCTGTGCATTAACAGGTTCGCGTTAACGACGTAGAAATGTTGGTCTGTGGAATTATTATCGCATTTATTTCGAAAATGTCGCAGTTATTTGAGAAAGTCACAGCCGCCGCCCACCAGGGCCACGCCGGACGCCGTCTGGTGCGGGGCGCGATAGGGGCGGCGTTTCCAGTGTTCCACCTTGAAGTGGCCGCCCAGCGAATGCACGGCAGCCGATTCCAGCGCCTCTTCGTCGCTCATGGGCGGCAGCACGCCGGGAAAACGGCTGGCCAGCATGGTCTTGCCCGCGCCCGGCGGCCCGACCATCAGGACGTTATGGCCGCCCGCGGCCGCCACTTCCAGCGCCCGCCGCGCCTGCTGCTGCCCTTGCACGTCGGCAAAGTCAGGATACGGAAAGACGTGCGCTGCCAGCATGGGCTGATGGCGTTGCAGGGCGGTCTGGCTGCCGTGCGCGGCAAAATGCGCGCAGACTTCGAGCAGGCTGTGGGCGGGATAGATGCAGGCATCGCGGACGAGCGCCGCCTCGTCCGCATTCGCCTGCGGCAGGATGAAGGCGCGTGGCGCGCCCGCCGGGCAGCGCTGCATGGCAAAGGTCATGGCCAGGGCGCCGCGAATGGGACGCAACTGGCCAGAGAGCGACAGTTCGCCCGCGAATTCGTAGTGATGTAATTGGTCGCCCGGCAACTGGCCCGAGGCGGCCAGGATACCCAAGGCAATAGGCAGGTCGAAGCGCCCCGATTCCTTGGGCAAGTCCGCCGGCGCCAGGTTGGCCGTGATGCGCCGCGCCGGCATCTCAAAGCCGCAGTTTTGCAGCGCGGCACGGACGCGGTCGCGCGATTCCTTCACTTCCGTATCCGGCAGGCCGACTATCGTAAACGAAGGCAAACCGTTGGCAAGGTGGACTTCGACACTTACCTCGGGCGCTTCCATGCCGGCCAGGGCGCGGCTTTTCAGGACGGCCAGACTCATCAAACTCCCCTGTGGCGCGGGCGCGGGCAGTCTCAGTCTAGCGCGTGAAACGCCGTCAGGCTTGAGCTATGCCAGCAAGGCCGTCAATAACGTGGTCTGGCTGGCGTCACCTTACAACCTTACACCTTGGCCTTGGGTTCGTTCAGACGGGTTTCCAGTTCGATCAGGCGCAATTCCAGTGCGTCGAGCTTGGCGCGGGTCTTGGCCAGCACTTGCGCCTGGATATCGAATTCCTCGCGCGTGACGAGATCGAGGCGGGCGAAGCCTTGGGTCATCATCGATTTCACGTTTTTCTCGATATCCTTGGCCGGCGAGTTCTCGATGGCCTGGTGGATCTTGCCTTGCAAGTCGTTAAAGAAGGTATTCATGTCCATGTTCAGTCCTTTTATGGTGCGGCATGTGCATCGCACCATTGCGGTGCACAGCGGTGTTAATCTGGTGCGAAAATAGGCAAATCCACAACGCTTCAGCAACGTATTTCCGCATGCCCAGCGGCTTGCACGGTATGTATGGCCGGAAAGGCACCTGTCAAGGTGGCAAGAGAGCTGGCACGTATTCTGCTAAAGAAGGTATGAACGCTTTGTGATCTCCAGCCAAGATTTTAAACCTCAACCGCTTTAAAAGTTCAATAAAAGGGAATCGCCATGAAGAATCTGTCCAAGAACATGACTTTAGCTGCAGCGTTGACGCTGGCCATGACCGCCTTGTGCGGCAGCGCCATGGCCCAGGATGCAGTGGCGGCGCCTGCTGCGGCCGAAGCCGTACCTGATAACGTGGTGAGCTACAACGTGGCGCTGACCAGCGACTACCGCTACCGTGGCGTGTCGCAAAGCCGTCTCGACCCTGCCATCAGCGGCGGCGCCGACTATACCCACAATCCGACGGGTTTGTACGTGGGGACCTGGCTGTCGAGCATCAAATGGATCAAAGACGGCGGCGGCGATACCAACCTGGAATGGGATATCTACGGCGGCAAACGTGGCGAGATCAGCAAGGATTTCACCTACGATGTGGGCGGCCTGTACTACTTCTATCCCTCGAATGGGCTGAGCACCAACGCGAACACCTTCGAACTGTACGGCCAGCTCGGCTATGGCCCGGCCTACATCAAGTACTCGCATTCGACCAGTAATCTGTTCGGCGTGCCTGACAGCAAGAACAGCGGCTACCTCGATGTGGGTGCCAACGTCGATGTGCACGATGGCTACATGCTGAACCTGCATGCCGGACGCCAGAAGGTCGCGCACAACGATGCCCTCAGCTATAACGATTACAAGATCGGCGTGACCAAGGATTTCGGCGTGGTGACCGTGGCTCTGGCCGCCGTCAAGGCCAACATCACGTCGCTGGCACCGAATGGCAAGAATCTGGCGAAATCCGGTCTCGTGCTGACCGTATCCAAAACCTTTTAAGCGAGACTGCCATGAAAATGATTACTGCAATCATTAAACCGTTCAAACTGGACGAAGTACGCGAAGCCTTGTCGGCTATCAATGTGCAAGGCATTACCGTCACCGAAGTCAAAGGTTTCGGCCGCCAGAAAGGCCATACGGAACTCTACCGTGGCGCCGAGTATGTCGTTGATTTTTTGCCAAAAACCAAGATTGAAGCAGCCGTCGATGACGCCATTGTCGACCAGGCCATCGAAGCGATCGAAGGCGCCGCGCGTACCGGTAAAATCGGCGACGGCAAGATTTTCGTCTACAACCTGGAACAAGTCATCCGCATCCGTACCGGTGAAACCGGCAACGAAGCGCTCTAAGGGGAATATTGATGCGTAAAAATATAACAAAATTGCTCGCTGGGATAGCCTGTCTGTGTGCGTTTGGCGTCGCCACGCCGAGCTTTGCCGATGCCCCTGCCAAGACGGAGGCGGCCACGACCACGGCCGTTGCCGCCCCCGCCGTCACGCCCGTGCCTGACGCCGCGCCCGCTGCCGCCGCCCCGGCCCCGGCCGCTGCCGCACCGGCTGCCGCCCCTGTCGCCAACAAGGGCGATACCAGTTTCATGATGATTTCCACTTTGCTGGTGATTTTGATGACCATCCCCGGCCTGGCCCTGTTCTACGGCGGCCTGGTGCGCTCGAAGAACATGCTGTCGGTGCTGATGCAAGTGTTCATGGTGTTCGCGCTGGTCATCGTGCTGTGGTGTATCTACGGCTACTCGATCGCCTTTACGGAAAAAACCGCCTTCTTCGGTGGCTTCGACCGCCTGTTCCTGAACGGTATCTGGGATCCGGCCAAGGGCACGTTTGCCGCCGCCGCCACCTTCAGCAAGGGCGTCGTCATTCCCGAGTTCGTCTTCGTCGCTTTCCAGGGCACGTTTGCCGCCATCACCTGCGCACTGATCGTCGGCGCCTTCGCCGAGCGCGCCAAGTTTGCCGCCGTGCTGGCCTTCGTCGTGCTGTGGTTCACGTTCGCCTACCTGCCAGCGGCCCACATGGTGTGGTTCTGGACCGGTCCTGACCTGATCACCAATGCCGCCACCTCGGCCAGCGAAGCCCTGAAAGCGGGCTGGATCTGGCAAAAAGGCGCGCTGGACTTCGCCGGCGGCACCGTGGTGCACATCAATGCCGCCGTCGCCGGCCTAGTGGGCGCGATCATGATCGGCAAGCGCGTCGGCTACGGCCGCGAATCGATGGCGCCGCACTCGCTGACGATGACCATGATCGGCGCCTCGCTGCTGTGGGTGGGCTGGTTCGGTTTCAATGCCGGTTCCTCGCTGGAAGCGGGCGACGTGGCGGCCCTGGCCTTCGTCAACACCTTGCTGGCCACTGCCGCCGCCACCCTGTCGTGGGTATTTGGCGAGTGGATCAGCAAAGGCAAGCCATCCATGCTCGGTGGCGCGTCCGGCGCCGTGGCCGGCCTGGTGGCGATCACCCCGGCGGCCGGCTTTGTCGGCCCGATGGGCGGCCTGGTCATCGGCCTGCTGGCCGGTATCGTCTGCCTGTGGGGCGTGAATGGCCTGAAACGCCTGATCGGCGCCGACGATTCGCTCGACGTGTTCGGCGTGCATGGCGTGGGCGGTATCCTCGGTGCCTTGCTGACGGGCGTGTTTGCTGCACCACAATTGGGCGGCCAGGGCATCTTCGACTATGTCACCAACAAGATGTCGGCCGATCCGTATTCGATCGGTCATCAGGTGTGGGTGCAGGCGCAAGCGGTCGGCACCACCATCCTGTGGTCGGCCGTCGTCTCCGTCGTCGCCTATAAACTGGTCGACATCGTCATCGGCTTGCGCGTACCGGAAGAAGAAGAGCGCGAAGGCCTCGACATCACCAGCCATGGCGAGCAAGCGTATCATGGTTAAATAACAAGGATCTGGCATGCCAGCGCCCCGGCGCGGCATGTCCGGCCAGAAAGGCGCCTCATTGAGGTGCCTTTTTTTCGTTGTGGGAATGGAAAAGGTCTTTAAAACAAGGGTTTTGCCCCGATTTGGGGTACTTACACGGTAATATAGTCGGCAGTTCTGTGTGCTTTTTTGAATACTGCACATAATTTAAGGATGTAACTATGGTTCCCCATCTCGTCACGGCCCTGACCGGACCGCTGCTCGACCTCGAAAAAAAGATTCTGGCCGCGACGCCGGCCATTGAGCGCTGGTTTCGCATGGAGTGGCAAGAACACACGCCGCCCTTCTATTGCTCGGTAGACTTGCGTAACGCCGGCTACAAACTGGCGCCCGTCGATACCAATCTGTTCCCTGGCGGTTTCCATAACCTGGCCACGGAAATGCTGCCCCTGTCCGTGCAGGCCGCCATGGCTGCCATCGACAAGTATTGCCCGGACGCCCGCAACCTGCTGATCGTGCCGGAATTGCACAACACCACGCCGCAATACCTGCAGAACGTGGCGCGCCTGATGCAAATCTTCCGCCAGACGGGACTGCACGTGCGCTTCGGTTCGTGGTCGCCCGAGATCACCCAGCCGACACCGCTGGCCCTGCCGGACGGCAACATGCTCGTCATCGAGCCCCTCGTGCGCCTGAACAACGGCCGCCGCCTGGGCTTGAAGGATTTCGACCCGTGCACGATTCTGCTGAATAACGACTTGTCGGACGGCATCCCCGATATCTTGCAAAATATTCATGAACAAAGCTTGCTGCCGCCCTTGCACGCGGGCTGGGCCTTGCGCCGCAAGAGCAACCACTACACGGCCTACGATGAAGTGGTGAAAAAATTCGGCAAGATGATCGATGTCGACCCGTGGATGCTCAATCCCTTCCACGCCAAGTGCAGCGACGTCAATTTCCAGGAAGGCGAGGGCGAAGATGCGCTGGCCGCCAGCGTCGACGTGCTGCTGGCCAAGATCCGCAAGAAATACAAGGAATACGGCATCAAGGAAAAGCCGTTTGTCATCGTCAAGCCCGATGCGGGCACGTATGGCACGGGCATCATGACGGTGCGCGACGCCAGCGAAGTGCGCGACCTGTCGCGCAAGCAGCGCGACAAGATGTCCATCGTCAAGGACGGCAAGGTCGTCACCGACGTCATCATCCAGGAAGGCGTGCCCACGTTTGAAAGCATCAAGGATGCCGTGGCGGAACCGGTCGTCTACATGATCGACCGCTATGTGGTGGGCGGTTTCTACCGCGTGCACGCGGAAAAGGGCGTCGACCAGAACCTGAACGCGCCCGGCTCGCAGTACGTGCCGCTGGCGTTTGCCCAGCAGCATGCCGTGCCGGACTTGAAGGCCAAGCCGGGCACGGCCGCGCCGAACCGCTTCTATGTGTATGGCGTGGTGGCGCGCCTGGCCTTGCTGGCCGCGTCGCTGGAAATGGAGCGCACGGACCCGAATCCCGAGGTGTATTGATCGCTCCCCGCAGCTTGCCGGGCGCGGTGACTACCGCACCTGGCGATCTCGGCTAGAATCAAGCATTCCTTATCCAGGCTCCCCGATTGGACGCACCATGAAAATTGCATTCCTTGCCGACCCGCTGGCAGGCTTCAAGACTTACAAAGATTCCACCTTCGCCATGATGCGCGAGGCGGCCAAGCGCGGCCACGCCGTGTACGCGTTCGAACAGAAGGACATGGCGCTGGAAGAGGGCATCGTCACGGCACGGGTAAAACACATCGCGCTGACGGGCGACGAACACGACTGGTACAAGGTCGTCTCGACCGAGGAAGTGCGCCTGTCGGCCCTGGACGCCATCATCGAGCGCAAGGACCCGCCGTTCGACATGGAATACGTGTACGGCACGTATTTGCTGGAACTGGCGGAAAAGCAGGGCGCGCACGTCTTCAACAAGCCGTCCGCCATCCGCGACAACAATGAAAAGCTGGCCATTGCCCAGTTTTCCGAATTCACGTCGCCGACCCTGGTGACGTCGGATGAAGCGCGCCTGCGCGCCTTCCACGCCAAGCACCAGGACGTCATCTTCAAGCCGCTCGACGGCATGGGCGGCACGGGCATCTTCCGCGTCAAGGCCGATGGCCTGAACCTGGGCGCCATCATCGAGACCTTGAGCGAGAACGGCGCGCAGACCATCATGGCGCAGCGTTTTATCGCCGACATCGTCAAGGGCGACAAGCGCATCCTCGTCATCGGCGGCAAGCCGGTGCCGTTTTCGCTGGCGCGCATCCCGCAGGCGGGCGAAGTGCGGGGCAACCTGGCGGCCGGCGGCACGGGCGTGGCGCAGCCATTGACGGCGCGCGACCTGGAAATCGCAGAAAAGCTGGGCCCGATCCTGGCCGCGCGTGGCCTGATGCTGGTAGGATTGGACGTGATCGGCGACTATCTGACGGAAGTCAATGTCACCAGCCCGACCTGCTTCCAGGAAATCATGCAGCAAACGGGTTTTGACGTGGCTGCCATGTTTGTCGACGCCGTCGAGCATGGCGTTGCGCAAGCGCAGCAGCGCTAGAGGGTATTGACTATGGTAGGGATTTTGCTCATGACACATGCACCGCTGGGACAGGCTTTCATCGCTGCCTGCGCGCATGTGTTTCGCGGTCCAACGGAGCGGTTTGAAGCCATCGACGTCGTCGCCGACCAGGACCTGGCGGAAGTGCAAAAGCTGGCGTCGGACGCCATCTGCCGCCTCGACGACGGTTCCGGCGTGCTGGTGATTACCGACGTGAAGGGCGGCACGCCGTCGAACTGCTGCAACAAGCTGGCCGATGCGGGCAGGGTGGAAGTCATCGCCGGCATCAGCCTGCCGATGCTGCTGCGCGCCATCACGTATCGCCGCGACACGCTCGACGTGGTGGTGGAGATGGCGCTGGCCGGCGCGCAAAGCGGCGCCGTGCGCGTCGATAACCGCATTCGCGTGGGCGAGTAAGGAAGTACATGGCCGCCGCCCTGAAGGCGGCGGGTTTTATAGGCCAAGATTGTCATCAGCGTAGTGCATTCAGGGATAGAGACCATACAAAAATGATTCAAAAAGAACTCGAAATCATCAACAAGCTGGGACTGCACGCACGCGCCTCCGCCAAATTTACCCAGCTCGCCGCCAAGTTCAAGAGCGACGTCTGGCTGACCCGCAACGCGCGCCGCATCAACGCCAAGTCCATCATGGGCGTGATGATGCTGGCCGCCGGCAAGGGCGCGAAAGTGACCCTGGAAGCCGAGGGCGATGATGAGCAGGCATGTGTCGATGCGCTCACCGCCCTGATTAATGACAGGTTTGGCGAAGGCGAGTAATGCCCGCCGAACGCAGCCGCAGCCGCATTCCGACAGGTCAACCCATGGCATCTTTCACGCTCCACGGCATCCCGGTTTCCCGCGGCATCGCCATCGGCCGCGCACATCTGCTGGCGCCGGCCGCCCTTGACGTCAAACATTACCTGGTCGCCCAGGAACAGATCGAAGCCGAAGTCCAGCGCCTGCAAAGCGCCATCGCCACCGTCCACAAGGAACTGCAGACCCTGTGGAACGAGCTGCCCAAGGATGCGCCCACGGAGCTGGGCGCGTTCATCGACGTGCATGCGCTGATCCTCTCCGACCCGATGATTTCCGAAGCGCCGCTCGACATCATCCGCAAGCGCCATTACAACGCCGAATGGGCGCTGTTGACGCAGATCGATGAGTTGTCGGCGCAGTTCGATGAAATCGAAGACCCGTACCTGCGCGAACGCAAGGCCGACATCCAGCAGGTGGCCGAGCGCGTATTGAAAGTCTTGCTGGGCACGGAGCAGCTGCTGCCCAAGGCCGCGGCCGAAGACGAATTGATGGCGCAGATGATCGTCGTCGCGCACGACATTTCTCCGGCCGACATGCTGCAGTTCCGCGACCGCTCCTTCATCGGTTTCATCACCGACGTGGGCGGGCAGAACTCGCACACGGCCATCGTCGCGCGCAGCCTCGACATCCCGGCCGCCGTCGGCATGTCGCAGGCGTCGATGCTGATCGACCAGGATGACTGGCTGATCATCGACGGCGACGCCGGCGTCGTCATCGCCAACCCCAGCGCGCTGGTGCTGGAACAGTACCGCGAGCGCCAGGTGGCCATGCAGCGCGCGCGCAAGAAGCTGGGCAAGCTGAAAAAGACGCCGGCCGTCACCAAATGCGGCACGCCCGTCACCCTGCTGGCGAATATCGAGTTGCCCGAGGATTGCGCGTTTGCGCTGGAGTCGGGGGCCAGCGGCGTGGGCCTGTTCCGCTCCGAATTCCTGTTCATGGGCCGCGCCCACAAGATTCCCACCGAGGACGAGCAGTTCGAGGCTTACCGCAACACGGTGCAGTCGATGAAGGGAAAAGTCGTCACCATCCGCACGCTCGACATCGGCGCCGACAAGCCGCTCGACCAGTCCGACCATACGGCCTTGAATCCCGCCCTGGGCCTGCGCGCCATCCGCTACTGCCTGGCCGAGCCGCAATTGTTCCTGACGCAGCTGCGCGCCATCCTGCGCGCCTCCGCCTTCGGCAAGGTGCGCATCCTGATCCCGATGCTCGCGCATGCGTTCGAGATCGACCAGTCGCTGGCCATGATCGCGCAGGCGAAGGCCAGCCTGCGCGAGGAGGGCGTCAAGTTCGACGACGAGGTCGAAGTGGGCGCCATGATCGAGATTCCGGCCGCCGCGCTGGCCCTGCCCATGTTCGTCAAGCGCATGGATTTCCTGTCGATCGGCACGAACGATCTGATCCAGTACACCCTGGCCATCGACCGGGTCGACTACGAAGTGGCGCATTTGTACAATCCGCTGCACCCGGCCGTGCTGCAGCTGATCTCGATGACGATCGCGGCCGGCCACAAGGCGGGCATCGACGTGGCCGTGTGCGGCGAGATGGCGGGCGACGTGAAGCTCACGCGCTTGCTGCTGGGCATGGGCTTGCGCGAGTTTTCCATGCATCCGGCGCAGCTGTTAGCGGTCAAGCAAGAGATCCTCAACAGCGACCTGGGCCTGATTGCGCCACAAATGCGCAAAATTATGCGTTCGATGGAACCAAATGTGATCGCGGAAGCCGTCCAGCAACTGCAGCTCATGTAAACTGTCACCTTAAGCATCAGGACACATCGCGCGCGGCAAGAGGTGTCCTGATGTTAAAGTTGCAGCACCTATCATCGCGGTGCTGCATCGACCATGGCCCGTGGGGCCGCCCCCCTTTTATAAACCGACACACATGTCATCCATTGGAATCGTTTCGCCGCAAACCATGTATTTTGCGCAACCCCTGCAGCTGCAAAGCGGCGCATCGCTGCGGGACTATATGTTGATGTATGAAACCTACGGCACCCTGAACGCCGACAAATCGAACGCGGTGCTGGTCTGCCACGCCCTGAACGCCTCGCACCACGTGGCCGGCGTCTATGCGGACGAGCCGAAAAGCACGGGCTGGTGGGACAATATGGTCGGCCCCGGCAAGCCGCTCGACACGGACAAGTTCTTCGTCATCGGCGTCAACAACCTCGGCTCCTGCTTCGGCTCGACGGGCCCCATGCACACCAATCCCGCCACCGGCAAGCCGTATGGCGCCAGCTTCCCCGTCGTGACGGTGGAAGACTGGGTCAGCGCGCAGGCGCGCCTGGCCGATGAACTGGGCATCACCCAGTTCGCCGCCGTGATGGGCGGATCGCTGGGCGGCATGCAGGCGCTGGCGTGGAGCATCATGTTCCCCGAGCGGCTGCGCCACTGCGTGGTGATCGCCTCGACGGCCAAGCTGTCGGCGCAAAACATCGCCTTCAACGACGTGGCGCGCCAGGCCATCCTGTCCGACCCCGATTACCATGGCGGCGACTTCTATGCGCACGGCGTGGTGCCGAAGAACGGCTTGCGCGTGGCGCGCATGGTGGGCCACATCACGTATCTGTCGAATGACGACATGGCCGAGAAATTCGGCCGCAAGCTGCGCGACGCGGCGCAGACGGGCGACTACAAATTCGGCTTCGGCATCGACTTCGAGATCGAATCGTATCTGCGCTACCAGGGAGACAAGTTCTCCGAGTACTTCGACGCGAACACGTATTTATTGATCACCAAGGCGCTCGACTATTTCGATCCGGCGCGCGCGCATGGCGGCGACCTGGCCAAAGCCCTGTCGGGTACCAAGGCCAGGTTCTTCCTCGCCTCGTTTTCCACCGACTGGCGCTTCTCGCCAGAACGCAGCCGCGAGATCGTCGAAGCGCTGGTGTGCAACCGCCGCCAGGTCACGTATGCCGAAATCGACGCGCCGCACGGCCACGACGCCTTCCTGCTGGAAGACGCGCGCTATATGAACATGGTGCGCGCCTATTATGGCCAGGTTTGGAACGACATCGGGGCGGGCTTGCCCGCTCCTGCACCGCACACCGCCGTCCGCCAGGGCGCCAAGGAGACCGCATGACTTTTGACGAATTGAGCGCGCTGCGCCCCGACCTGGCCTTCATCGCCCATTGGGTGCCGAACAACGCGCATGTGCTGGACGTGGGCTGCGGCGAAGGCGTGATGCTGCAGTATCTGCAAAGCGACAAGGAGTGCAGCGGCTATGGCATCGAGATCGCCGACGACAAGGTGCTGGCCAGCACCCTGCGCGGCGTGAACGTGATCCAGCAGGACATGGAAAAGGGCCTGGCCATCTTTGGCGACAACAGTTTCGATACGGTGCTGTGCCTGTCGTCCTTGCAGATGATGAAGCAGGTCGAGCCGCTGCTGCGCGACATCGTGCGCGTGGGCGCCGAGGCTATCGTCTCGTTCCCCAACTTCGCCTACTGGCCGCACCGCGTGGCCTTGCTGAAAGGCCGCATGCCCGTGTCGAAGTCGCTGCCCTACCAGTGGTACGACACGCCCAACGTGCGCTGCGCCACCATCAACGACTTCCGCGAGCTGGCCGAGGAATGCGGCCTGGAAGTGATCGAATGCGTGGCCCTGGCCGAAGGCAAGATGGTTTCCGTGCTGCCGAACCTGCGTGGCGACCTGGCCGTCTTCCGCCTGCGTAAAAAAGCGGTGCATTGATGAGCACAAGCCCGGCGCCCGGCTGGCGTTCCTATGCCAATGGCCGCATGCTGGCCGTGCTGGTGCTGGGCTTCAGTTCCGGCCTGCCCCTGTTCATCCTGCTGTACCTGCTGCAGGCATGGCTGGCCAAGTCGGGCTTGAACGTCAAGGCGCTGGGGCTGTTCGCCCTGGTGCAGTTCCCGTACATCTGGAAATTCCTGTGGGCGCCCCTGATGGACCGCTACCGCATCCTGGGACTGGGACGCCGGCGCGGCTGGATGGCGCTCACGCAAGTGGCGCTGTTCTTTTCCATCGGCGCCATGGGCATGCTCGATCCGCTCACGCAGATCGGCCTGATCGCGGCCGCCGCCGGCGGCGTGGCCTTTCTGTCGGCCAGCCAGGACATCGTCATCGACGCCTACCGGCGTGAAATCCTTGCCGACAACGAGCAGGGCCTGGGCGCGGCCGTCATCGTCAACGCGTATAAAGTGGCGGGCATGGTGCCGGGCGCGCTGTCGCTGATCCTGGCCGACCGCATGCCATGGCAGCCCGTGTTCTGGATCACGGCCGCCTTCATGCTGCCGGGCCTCATGTGCACCTTGCTGATCAGGGAACCCACCGTGTACGGCTCGCCGCCAAAGACCATGCGCGAAGCGATCATCCTGCCGTTCCAGGAATTCATCGCACGCGATGGTTGGCGTAACGCAATGTGGATACTTGCCTTCGTATTACTCTACAAAATCGGCGACAGCATGGCCACGGCGCTGGCGACGAAGTTCTATCTGGACCTGGGTTTTTCCATGACGCAGATCGGCCTGGCCGCCAACACCACGGGTTTCTGGGCCAGCCTGGCCGGTGGCGTGGTCGGTGGCGTGTGGATGCTCAAGCTGGGCATCAACCGGGGCCTGTGGGTGTTTGGCGCGCTGCAGGCGATCGCGATTCTGGGTTTCGCCTGGCTGGCGCAGGTGGGGCCGAATACCATGCTGCTCAGCGCCGTGATCGGTTTTGAAGCCTTCGCCAGCCTGGGCCTGGGCGCGGCCGCCTTTGTCGCGTTCCTGTCGCGCACCACGGACCCGCGCTATACGGCCACGCAATATGCCTTGTTTTCCAGCCTGAGCGCCGTGCCGCGCACCCTGATCAATGCCTCGGTGGGCTTTCTGGTCGCGGAATTGGGCTGGTTCTCGTTTTTCATCGTGTGCTTCTTCCTGGCCTTTCCGGCCATGATGATGCTGCCTAAAATTGCTCCATGGAGGTCTGCCAATGGCACCAATATCCCTTAAACGTTACGCCATCCTGGCCAGCCTGTGCGCGGCCACCGCGCTGGCGCCCCTGTCCGCCCATGCCCAGCAGGCGACGGTCCAGGACGGCATCAAGGTGCGTCCCCTGTCGACGTCGCGCATCTTTGCCGGCGGCGCCGATTTCAATGCACAATCGAAGCAGCAATATGCGCAGCTGGTCAACGAGGCGAAGGAAAAAAATGCGCTGGTGCCCGACAGCGATCCGCAAGTGAAACGCCTGCGCGCCATCGCCCAGCGCATCATCCCGTTTGCCACGCGCTGGAACGAGGCGGCGGCCGACTGGAACTGGCAGGTCAACCTGCTCAATTCCGACCAGGTCAATGCATTCTGCATGCCGGGCGGGCAGATCGCTTTTTACAGCGGCATCATCACCAAGCTGAATCTGACCGACGACGAAGTGGCCATCGTCATGGGCCATGAGATTTCGCACGCCTTGCGCGAACACTCGCAGGCGCAGGCGGGCAAGGGCAACCTGGCCGCCGTCGGCGCCAAGCTGGCCGGCGCCGGACTGTCGGCCTGGCTCGGTGTCGATCCGAGCATCACCAGTACCGCCACGAATATGGCGGCGCAGGGCGTGATGCTGAAGTTTTCGCGCGACGATGAACGCGAAGCGGACTTGATCGGCATGGACCTGGCCGCGCGCGCCGGTTTCGACCCGCGCGCCGGTGTCATCCTGTGGCAGAAAATGGCGGCCGTGAGCAAGGGCGCGCCGCCGGAATTCCTCTCGACGCACCCGTCGGGCAAGGACCGTATCTCGCAGATGAACAGCCACATGGCGCAAGTGCTGCCCCTGTACGCGCGCAGCAAGGGCGTCAGCGTGGACGCCTTGCCGCCATACCGCAGCAACGCCATCGCGCAGCGCTAGGATGACCAAGCGTCACGCCGCCGCACCTTTGCCCATGCGCGACGGCGTGGCGGCCAGCTACCTGTGGCTGCCGGAAGGGCAGTGGCCGGACATGCTGTCCTTTCTGGTCGAGCGCTATCCGCAGATCAGCGCCGCGCAATGGAGGGACCGCATGGCGCGCGGTGAAGTGGTCGATGGCGACGGCGCCGTGCTGGCGCCCGGCAGCGGATACAAGCGCGGCATGCGCATTTTTTACTACCGCGAGCTGGAGCGGGAAACGCCGATTCCCTTCCAGGAAGATATCCTGTTTCAGGACGAGCATCTGATCGTGGTCGACAAGCCGCATTTCCTGCCCATGACGCCGGGCGGGCGCTTCGTGCAGGAGACCTTGCTGACGCGCCTGAAGAAACGGCTCGATAGCGCCGACCTCACGCCGATCCACCGCCTCGACCGCGAGACGGCCGGCGTGGTGATTTTTTCGCGCCAGATCGCCAGCCGTGGCGCCTATCAGTCGCTGTTCCAGCGCCGCGAGGTGCGCAAGACGTACGAGGCGCTGGCGCCCGTGCTGGCGGGACGCGATTTTCCATTTACCTACCACAGCCGCATGGTCGAGGGCGCGCAGTTTTTCCTCATGCGCGAGGAAGCGGGCGAGCCGAACTCGGAAACCGTCATCGACGTGATCGAAGAGCGCGGCGGCGTGAATCTGTACCGGCTGCAGCCGCATACGGGGCGCAAGCACCAGCTGCGCGTGCACCTGGCCTCGCTGGGCATCCCCATCGTCAACGATGCGTTTTACCCGGTGGCCCTGCCGTGCAAGGAAGACGACATGTCGCAGCCCTTGCAGCTGCTGGCGCGGGCCATCGATTTCACGGACCCTTTGAGCGGCGAGCCGCGCCATTTCGAAAGCCGGCGCGTGCTGGCGTGGCATGCTTAATCCGCCACCATCACTGACGTGCCAACAATGCTGTCGGATTACGGTCCTGCGGACCTAATCCGACCTACGGCAGATTCAGCGTAGGTCGGGTTAGCGCGCAGCGCGTAAGCCGACACTACCACGGACGTATCAGATCAGCCCTTGACCGTGTAATCGATGATCAACGGTGCGTGATCGGAAAACCGCTCGTCCTTGTAGACGCTGACCGTATGCGCCTGGGCTGCGATGCCGGGCGTGGCGACGTGGTAATCGATGCGCCAGCCCACGTTCTTCGCGTAGGCTTGTCCGCGGTTGCTCCACCACGTGTACTGGTCTTCGCGCTTGTCCAGGCCGCGGTGCACGTCGACAAAGCCCACTTCGTCGAAGACGCGCGTCAGCCACGCACGCTCTTCCGGCAGGAAGCCGGAATTCTTTTTGTTGCCCTTCCAGTTCTTCAGGTCGATTTCATGGTGGGCGATGTTCCAGTCGCCGCAGATGACCACTTCGCGGCCCAGCGCCTTCAATTCCAGCAGGTGCGGCAGGAACAGTTCCATGAAGCGAAACTTGGCTTCCTGGCGTTCCGGCCCGGACGAGCCGGACGGGCAGTACACGGAAATGACGGACAGGTTGCCAAAATCGCAGCGCACGTAGCGGCCTTCGGCATCGAATTCAGGGCTGCCGAAACCGATATGCACGGCGTCCGGTTCCACCTTGCTGTATACGCCCGTGCCGGAGTAGCCCTTTTTCTCGGCATAGTGGAAATGGCCATGGTAGCCGTGCGGGTTGAGGAATTCCGGCGTCATGTCGGGCAGCTGCGCCTTCAATTCCTGCACGCAGATGAAATCGGCCGTCTGCGTGCCCATCCAGTTGAAAAAGCCTTTTTTGGCGGCGGAACGGATGCCGTTCAGGTTGGCGGAGATAATTTTTGGCATAGAGTGAGAATGAAAAGGGCGCTGGACGGGGCCGGCGGGCGCGGCATGGCGATTGTCTCGCCGCTGCGCGCGGATTAAAATACAGGCACTTTTAAAAAATGAGGCTAATGTGAATAATTTACGCCAGCAGTTTATCGCGTTTTCAGTATCCAAGGGAGTCTTGCGGTTTGGCGAGTTCACCACCAAGGCCGGGCGATCATCGCCGTACTTCTTCAATGCGGGCCTGTTCCATGACGGCGCCACCCTGGCCGAACTGGCGCAGTTCTACGCGCAGACCCTGCTCGACTCGGGCGTGGAATTCGACATGCTGTTCGGCCCCGCCTACAAGGGCATCACCCTGGCGTCGGCCACCGCCGTGGCGCTGGCCGGCAAGGGCCGCAACACCTCGTTCGCCTTCAACCGCAAGGAAGCCAAGGACCATGGCGAAGGCGGCACCATCGTCGGCGCCAAGCTGCATGGTAAAGTCGTCATCATTGACGATGTGATCTCGGCCGGCACTTCGGTGCGCGAATCGGTGGACATGATCCGCGCCGCCGGTGCCGAACCATGCGCCGTGCTGATCGCCCTGGACCGCATGGAGCGTTCGGGCCCGGACGGCCAGCTGTCGCCAAGTTCGGCGGTGCAGGAAGTGTCGAAACAGTACGGCATTCCCGTCATCTCGATCGGCAACCTGGACGACTTGTTCGGCTACCTGAACGGCGCGGGCGCCGATCCGGAACTGCTCCAATACAAGGATGCCGTTTCCGCGTACCGCACGCGCTACGGTATTTAAGTCGTCTTTTCCAGCAGCGCCCGCAGCCGCGGGTCGCTGCAGGCGGCGCCAGCTTGCGGATGGCATTGCAGCAGCCGCTGCAGCAGCGCGCCGCCGATGCCGCGCCGGCGGAACGGCGGTTTCACGAACAGCATGTTCACCGTCACTTCATCGGCCTCTCTGCTGATATCGAGCATGGCCACCTGCTGGCCGTCGATCCACGCGCACAGCGCGCTGTCCCCTTGCCAGTCTATCCGCATCACGCCAGCCATGGTTTGACCGCCGCATGCAGGCCCAGGGCGAACAGGCCGATAAAAAAGCAGCGCTTGAATACCTGCTGCGCGATGCGCCCGCGCAGCCATTGGCCGGCCAGCATGCCGGCCAGCGCCGGCAGCAGCGCATACGCGGATGCGCCGGCCGCGCCGAGGCTGAAGTCGCCGTGCAGGGCCAGGCTGGCCGCCAGCGCCACGGTCGAAGCCGTAAACGCCAGGCCCAGCGCCTGCACCAGCGCGTCGCGCGCCAGCCCCAGTCCCTGCAGATACGGCACGGCGGGGATCACGAATACGCCCGTGGCGGCCGTCACCAGTCCCGTCGCCGCGCCCGCCAATGGCCCCAGCCACGCTTCGTGCCGCGCCGGCACGCGCAGCTGCAGCGAGAACAGGCCCGCCAGCGCATACAGCATCAGCGCCACGCCCAGCGCGACGACGGCCCAGGCGCCGCTGTCGGCCGGCAGCAGGGCGCCGCCCGCCACGGTAGCGGCCATGACGGCGGCCAGCATGGGCCACAGGCGCCGCAGCAGGGCGCGCAGGCCGGGGCCGGCCGCCAGCTGCCAGACATTCGTCACCATCGACGGCACGATCAAGAGGGCCGCCGCCTGCACGGGCGGCATGACGAGGCTGAGCGTGCCCATGGCCACCGTCGGCAAGCCCAATCCGACTACGCCCTTGACGAAGCCAGCGACGAGGAAGCTGGCGCCGACGGCCAGCAGAAATGACGTCTCCATTTTTTCTGTTCCACAGTGAATTGCGTGGATTCTGCGCGTGCTGGGCGGTTTCGCCAAGGTGGATTATTTTGAGTCAGCCTCAGTAAAATACGAAGGCTGGTAAGATGGTGAAAAGGGGAGCCCTCATGCGCTTTGATCTGGTCGATTTGCAGCTGTTCGTCAACGTCGTGGAAGCGGGCAGCCTGACGGCGGGCGCCGCGCGCAGCCATCTCGCATTGGCCTCCAGCAGTGCGCGCGTGCGCGGCATGGAAGAGATGCTGGGCATGCCCTTGCTGCTGCGCGGACGGCGCGGCGTGGAGCCGACGCCCGTGGGCCAGACCTTGCTGCATCACGCGCGCCTCGTCTTGCTGCAAATGGAGAAAATGCGTGGCGAGCTTGGCGAGTTTGCGCGCGGCTTGAAAGGGCAGTTGCGCCTGCTGTGCAATACGGCCGCGCTCAGCGAATTTTTGCCCGAGGCGCTAGGCGCTTTTCTCGACCGCCATCCGAACCTGACCATCGACCTGGAAGAGCGCCTCAGTTACGATATCGTCAAGGCCGTCTCGGAAGGGCTGGCCGACATGGGCATCGTGTCCGACTCGGTCGACATGCGCGGCTTGCAGACGTTTCTGTTCCGCCCCGACCGGCTGGTGGTGATCGCCGCGGCCGACGGCGTGCATCACCGCGCCCTGGGCCAGGATGGCGTCGTCGCGTTCTCCACGCTGCTGGATCACGATTTCATCGGCCTGGCCGACGACAGCGCGATGCAGCAGTATCTGGGCATGCATGCGGCACGCCTGGGCCGCCCCTTGAAGGTGCGCGTGCGCCTGCGCAGCTTCGATGCCGTGTGCCGCATGGTGGCCAGCGGCGTGGGCATCAGCGTGGTGCCGCTGGCGGCGGCCAGCCGCTGCCAGCAGACGATGGCGCTGCGCTGCCTGGAATTATCCGATCCCTGGTCGGTACGCAATCTGACGATCTGCGTGCGCCAGTTCAGTGAATTACCCCTGTATGCGCGCCAGTTGATCGATCATCTGAAGGCGTGACAGGGCATGACAGGAGCAGCGATGCGTTTTTCAGAAGACAAGATGGCCAGCCTGCTGTGCAGCGACCGGGTCGAGCGGCCCATCCACATCTGGCAGCCGGAGCATCCCCGCGCCGTGATCCTGGCCATCCACGGCGGCATGGCGCATGCGGGCGACTACGTCACGCCGGCGCTATACTTCCGCCAGCACGGCATCGCCACCGTCAGCTTCGACATGGTGGGCCACGATGGCAAGCGCAAGGTGGACATCCCCTCGTTCGACGCCTTCCTTGACGACGAAGAGCTGTTCCTCGCCTGGGTCAAGCAGGCGTATCCGGGCGTGCCGATCTTCGTCATGGGCCACTCCATGGGCGGCCTGATCGCCACCCACCTGGGGCTGCGCCGCTTTGCGGGCGATCCGGCCATCAAGGGATTTGTGATTTCATCGCCGTATTACGTGAATGCGATTCCCGTGCCGAAGGTGCTGCAGATGCTGTCGGGCTGGCTGGCGCGGCGCTTCCCCACGATGAAGGTGCCGCTGGGTAACCTGACCATGCTGCTCACGCACGATCAAACCATCACCGCGCGTCATTTCCAGGACGAGCGCGACGGCATCCGCGCCAGTGCGGCGTCGGTGCGGTTTGCCCATGCGCTGACGTCGGCGCAAAAGGAACTGGCGGGCGGCCTGTCGGACTGGCGCTTCCCCCTGTTCGCCGCAGTGGCGGGCGACGACAAGCTGGCCGACAGCCGCGCCACGGAAAGCCTGCTGCGCAGCGTGCCCGATGGCTTGCTCGACTATCATTTTTATCCGGCCAACTATCACGAGAATTTCAATGAGGTGAACCGCGAGGCGATCTTTGCCGCCATCCTGGCCTGGATGGAAAAACTGCTGGCACCCGTGCAGGCGTGAGGGCCGGGTATCGTTATAATCGGCTTGACTGCATTTACCGCCGGCGCATGCCGGCCCGGTCCCCGCGGCACAGGGGAATACTCAAGGAACGAACGATGCGCTTGCTGATTGCCCTGTTACTCCCATGGCTGACCTTTTTCACGATCGGCCGCCCGATCGCCGGCATCATTTGCCTGATCCTGCAAATCACCTTGATCGGCTGGCTGCCGGCCACGATCTGGGCCGTGTATGCGCTGAGCCAGTACAAGACGGACCAGAAGATCGCCGACGCCATGCGCCGGCGCTAACCTTCTAAGACTGGCCTAAGCTGCGCTTCCTATCTTGATTCAACCGACATGAGGAGAGTGAGATGGCATTAAACAGACGCGGTACCCTGGGCCTGGCGGCGGCGATGCTGGCCGCCGGGCTGTTGCTGGGAAGTGCGGCGCAGGCGCAAACCGACGGCGCACTGCCGCCCGTGCAGAAGAACGGGGCGGTGGAGTACCTGAGTGGCGGCATCGGCCTCGATGAGTCGACGGCCATCAAGAGCGCCAGCCGGCATTGGCCTTTGAGCCTGGTGTTTTCCGTGCAGGCAGCGGGCAAGGCGGAATTTGCTTCCGACGTGAAGCTGGAAATACGCGATGCCAAGGGCGCTCCGGTGCTCGATACGACGGCCAGCGGACCGTTCCTGCTGGCGAAACTGGCGCCGGGCAGCTACAGCCTGCGCGCCACCCTGGCCGGCAAGTCGCTGGAACGCAAGGTGCAGATCAAGGCGGGCAGTTCCGCGCGCGTGGAGCTGGTCTGGCCAGCGGGAACGAACCAGGGCCGGCCTTGATGCCTGGCGACGGCAAGGCGTCCGAACGGGACTTGTCGGCGCGGGGCTTGTCGGCGCATATCCTGCCCACGTCGGCGACGATGGTCGGCGTGTGCATGACGGTGCTGTCGATCGGGCATTTGGCGCCGCGCGGCGAAGTGCGCGTGGCCATCGACAAGCTGCTCGCCGTCGATGCCATCGTCTTTCTCGTCAGCGCCGTGCTCTCGTTCATGTCGCTGCGCCCCGGCCAGTCGCGCTTGAGCTACGAATCGTGGGGCGAACTGCTGTTCATCTGCGGCCTGGCCCTGCTGGCGCTGGGCGCCGTGGTGCTTGCCTTCGTCATCAACTGACCGCGAGCACGCGCCCTTCGGCGGCGCTTTGCAGCGCCAGTTCGATCAGGCGTATCGTCGCTGCCGCATCCTCGGCCGCCACGGGCGCCGGTGCGCCGTGGCGGATGGCGTCGGCCATGCTCTGGTAAAAGTCCTGGTAGCGGCCCGCCTGCATTTCGAGGTGTTCGCAATGGCCGTCCGGCTGCGTGCCCAGGTGCAGCGCGCCGCGCACGGGGTCGACGCCCCAGCCGGGCTGGCACGGCCTGCCGCCCGCCTTCAGGGCATCTTCCTGCGGGTCGAGGCCGAATTTCACGAAACTGCCCTTGTCGCCATGCACGGCGAAGCGCGCCGTCGGCGCCTTCACCAGGCAGCCCGCTTGCAGCACCACGCGCAGCCGGTCGTAGTACAAAACGATGTGCATGTAGTCGACGGCTTGCGCGCCATCGCGCTGCAGGACGATATCGGCATACAGCTTTTCCGGCTTGCCGAACAGCTGCATGGCCTGGTCCAGCATGTGCGGGCCCAGGTCGTACAGCAAGCCGCCGCCCGGTGCGCCGGACTCGCGCCAGCGCTGGCGGATCTCGGGGCGGAAACGGTCGAAGTGCGATTCGACGCTGGCGATGCGCCCCAGCGTGCCCTGCGCCAGCAGCGCTTTCAAGGTCAGGAAGTCGCCATCCCAGCGCCGGTTGTGATACACGCTGAGCACCAGCTGGCGCTCTTTCGCCAGCGCGATCAGGCTCTGCGCCTCGGTGCTGGAAATGGTGAAGGGCTTGTCGACCACCACGTGTTTGCCCGCTTGCAGGGCCGCCTGCGCCAGGCTGAAGTGCGCCTCGTTGGGGGCGGCGATGACGACCAGCTCGATGGACGGATCGGCAAACAGCTGCGCGGGTTCCGCATACACGGTCGCGTGCGGCCAATCCTTGTGCACGAGCTCGGGCTTGCTGGAGGCGACGGCCGCCAGTTCCAGGGCATCGATGGCGGACAGGACGGGAGCGTGGAAGGTGGAGCCGGCAAAGCCGTAGCCGACCAGGCCGGTTTTGATCTTGTTCATGGCGGGTTCACAGGTGCGTGGAAGAATCCATGATCATACCCGCAAGCGGGCGGCGGCACCGCTGCAGCAATGCTGCCACGATGCCGCCGCGCATGCTTTAGAGCCTATCCCAGTAGGGAGCGTCTTTTGCAAGCAGCACATCAGGAGCGCGGACAAGGCGCGAGGAGGACGCGTGGCGAGCCACGCGACGACTCCCCGCTTCTGAGGGGCGCTTGCAAGAGATGTATTCATCTACTGGGATAGGATCTTAGTTCAGGCTCCAGACGTATTGCACCTTGACGCTGGCGCTGACCGGCTTGCCGCCAGCGAGGGCCGGCTTGAACGTGCACTTGGCAATGCCAGTGCGCGCCGCCTCGTCGAGGGCAGGATGGCCGCTGCTCTTGACCACGCTTGACCCTTGGACCTTGCCGGTGGCGTCGACATCAAAGGACAGGTTGACCGTGCCCGTTTCCTTCGCCTGCAGCGATGCGGGCGGGTAGACCGGTTTGCCGCACACGCCAAAGTCGATGACGGGGCGGCGCTCCAGCACGGGTGCGCTGTCGGCGGCGACGGCCTGGCCGTAGATGCCGAGGCAGGCGCCGGCCAATGCCAGCAGCGGCACGGCCGCCTTCCAGTTCAGGGCTTGTGGTGCGGGGCGCAGCAATCGTTTGATACGTGACATAAGATCTCCTCCGTTGGCCGCCTGGGCCAGGTGGTGGGTTGAGAACTGGAGACGTTCCAGTTCCGAGAGTGCAAGAGCCAGACGCCGCGGTTCGCCCAGTTGTCTTGCTGCGAAATCATCTGCAATATGTTCGCGTTCGAGGCGCACGCTGCGTGAAATCCACCAGACGGCGGGGTGGAAGAACAGCAGCGCCTCGATGGCGTTTTGCAGCAGGTTGATCAGATAATCGTGGCGCCGGATGTGCGCCAGTTCATGCGCCAGCAGCGCATCGAGCAGGTGCGGCGGCATGCCGGTGAGCAGCGCCGCGGGCACCAGCACCATGGGGCGCCAGATGCCGGCCGTGAGCGGACTGGCGATGTTGTCGAGCACGCGCAGCCGCACCGGCCGCGCCACGCCGGCATCGTGCGCCATGCGCGACAGCCTTGTCTGCAGTTGTCCATGCGTGGTGCCCGTGTTCCTGGCGCTGCGCTCTATCCACAGCATGCCCAGCGCCATGCGCACGGCCAGCACGGCGGCGCACAGGGCCCACACGCCGACGACGGCGCGCAGCAGCAGGTCCAGGTCGGGCAGGCTGTCGGGCGCCAGCAGCGCGGCGGGCAGCAAGGCGCTGGAGTACAGCGCGCCCGTGGCATCGGCCCCGGCCAGGCGCAGATACAAGCCCGCCGCCGGCCACGCCAGGCAGGCCAGCAGGGCGCCGCAACCGACGGCGTAGCGCGCCTCGGGACGCGCATTGCGCAGGGCCGCCCACGCCAGCGCCGTGGCGCAGCCGATCAGCAGCCCTTGCCACAGGAAGTGCAGCAGGGTCCAGCCCAGCGCCGGCACGAAGCCGCTCATGACTGATCGTCCTTGAGCATTTTTTCGATTTCCTCGCGTTCGGCGCGCGACACGCCCGTGCGCAGCGCCGCCAGCACCAGCGCCTTGGCCGAACCGGCAAAGGCCTTCTGCATCAATTCCTTCAGCAGATTCGTCTGCAGGCTGTCCTGCGCCTGGGCCGGCGCATACACGTGCGAGCGCTGGCTTTCGTCGCGGATCAGCAAGCCCTTGCCATGCATGATCTGCATCAGGCGCAGCACGGTGCCATAGGTGATGGCCGGCTTGGCCAGCGCCATCGCCTCGTGCACCTGCTTGGCCGTGGCCGCACCCAGCGGCCACAGCGCCTGCAGCAGATCGAGCTCGGCTGCCGTCGGTTTCGGGGTGTCGTGCGTCTTGGCCATGCGGTTTTCCTCTTGCCTGAAATTCAATATGGCTAGATTAAACCTTGTAGACAAAAATGTATACTTTAATTTTCAGTGGCGTATAAACGCCTGTCAGACGTGACATAAAACGTAGACAAGCTTGTTTATAAGGAGATCCGACAGGCAAAAAAAAAGACGCCGCAGCGTCTTTTTTTGGGGGCGAGTGAAAATTATCCCGCCAGCTTGGCCTTCAGCAGTTCCGTCAGCTGGGCCGGGTTGGCCTTGCCCTTGGACGCTTTCATGGCCTGGCCGATCAGCGCGTTGATCGCCGCTTCCTTGCCGGCGCGGTACTGCTCCACCGATTTGGCATTGGCCGCCAGTACTTCATCGACGATGGCTTCCAGCGCGCCCGAGTCCGAGATCTGCTTCAAGCCCTTGGCGTCGATGATGGCGTCGACCAGGTGCTCGTCGTCCGATTTCGCTTCCCACATGCCGGCGAAGACTTCCTTTGCCGCCTTGTTCGAGATCGTGCCGTCGGCGATGCGCTTGAGCATGGCCGCCAGCTGGGCGGCGGAGACGGGCGCGTCGTCCAGGTCCACGCCTTCGCGGTTCAGGGTCGACGAGACGTCGCCCATCAGCCAGTTGGCGGCGGCCTTGGCGTTTTCCTTGCCGGCCTTCTCGACCACGGCGACGAAGTAGGTGGCCATGGCTTTCGATTGCGTCAGCACCAGCGCATCGTAGTCCGGCAGTGCGTATTCGCTGATGAAGCGGGCGCGCATGGCGGCCGGCAGTTCCGGCATCGAGGCCTTGACCGTGTCGATCCACGCTTGCGAGATGACCAGCGGCGGCAGGTCAGGGTCCGGGAAGTAGCGGTAATCCTGGGCGTCTTCCTTGCTGCGCATTTCGCGCGTTTCCTTGCGGTCCGGATCGTACAAACGCGTCGCCTGCACGACCTTGCCGCCGTCTTCGATCAGTTCGATCTGGCGGCGCACTTCGACGTGCACGGCTTCCTCGATGAAGCGGAAGGAGTTCAGGTTCTTGATCTCGCAGCGGGTGCCGAATTCCTTCTGGCCGACGGGACGCACGGAAACGTTGACGTCGCAGCGGAACGAACCTTCCTGCATGTTGCCGTCGCAAACGCCCAGCCACATGACCAGCGAGTGCAGGGCCTTGGCGTAGGCCACGGCTTCGGCGGCGCTGCGGATTTCCGGTTCCGAGACGATTTCCAGCAGCGGCGTGCCGGCGCGGTTCAAGTCGATGCCGCTCATGCCGGCATAGTCTTCATGCAAGGACTTCCCGGCGTCTTCTTCCAGGTGGGCGCGCGTCAGGTTCACCGTCTTGGTGACGAATTCGCCATCCTTTTCGTAGCCGAAGGTCAGTGCGCCGCCGATGACGACGGGGTCTTCGAACTGGCTGATCTGGTAGCCCTTGGGCGAATCGGGATAAAAATAGTTTTTGCGGGCAAAGACCGAGTGCGGCGCGACGGTGGCGCCCACGGCCAGGCCGAAGCGGATCGCGCGGTCGACGGCCTGCTTGTTCATCACCGGCAGCACGCCCGGCAGCGCCAGGTCGACGGGGCTGGCCTGCGTGTTGGCTTCGGCGCCGTACTTGATCGGCGAACCGCTGAAAATTTTGGATTCGGTCGTGAGCTGCACGTGGTTCTCAAGACCGATGACGACTTCCCATTGCATAGTGTTCTCGCTTATTTTTTGGTGGCGCCGCCTGGGCGGCGCGAATTTTTTCTTAATTTTCTTAAATGCCGTCAGGGCTGCGCGTATGCCAGTCCGTCACTTGCTGGAATTGGTGGGCCACGTTCAGCAGTTTGGCTTCGCCAAAATAATTGCCGATGATTTGCAGGCCGACGGGGCGCTTGCCATTCTTCTCTCCTGCGCCGAAGCCGCACGGTATCGACATGCCGGGCAGGCCGGCCAGGCTGGTCGACAGGGTGTAGATGTCGGCCAGGTAGTTCGCCACCGGGTCGTCCGTCTTGTCGCCCAGGTCCCAGGCGACGGTCGGCGCGACGGGGCCCATGATGACGTCGCAGACGGCGTTCGGGCCATTCAGGACGGCGTCGAAATCCTGCGCGATCAGGCGGCGGATCTTTTGCGCCTTCAGATAGTAGGCGTCGTAGTAGCCATGGCACAGCACGTAGGTGCCGACCATGATGCGGCGCTGCACTTCCGGACCGAAGCCCTGGGCGCGCGACTTCTTGTACATGTCCTGCAAGTCCTTGTACTCGGCCGCGCGGTGGCCGTAGCGCACGCCGTCGTAGCGCGACAGGTTCGACGATGCTTCGGCCGGGGCGATCATGTAATAGGCGGGAATCGACAGGGCCGTATTCGGCAGCGAGATGTCGACCAGGGTGGCGCCCAGCTTTTCATACTGCGCCAGCGCGCCGCGCACGGCCGCTTCCACGTCCTTGGCCAGGCCCTCGCCGAAGTACTCGCGCGGCACGCCGATGCGCAAGCCCGTCAACGGCTGGCCCAGTTCACGTGAAAAATCTTCCGCCACGCCGCCCTGTTCCGGGGACAGACTGGTCGAGTCGCGTTCGTCGAAGCCGGCCATGGCGGTGAGCAGCAGGGCGCAGTCTTCGGCCGAGCGGGCCATCGGGCCGCCCTGGTCCAGCGACGAGGCAAAGGCGATCATGCCGAAGCGCGAGACGCGGCCATACGTCGGCTTGATGCCGGTGATGCCGCAGAAGGCGGCCGGCTGGCGGATCGAGCCGCCCGTATCGGTGCCGGTAGCCGCTGGCGTGAGGCCGGCGGCGACGGCGGCGGCCGAGCCGCCGGACGAGCCGCCCGGCACGGCTGTTTTATCCCACGGGTTCTGCACGGCGCCGAAGGCCGAGTTCTCGTTGCCGGAACCCATGGCGAATTCATCGCAGTTGACCTTGCCCAAAGTGACCATGCCGGCCGCCTGGAATTTTTCCACCACGGTGGCGTCAAACGGGCTGGCGTAGTTGGCCAGCATTTTCGAGCCGGCCGTCGTGCGCCAGCCTTTCGTGACGAACAAGTCCTTGTGCGCGATCGGCACGCCCGTCAATGGCGTGGCCGTGCCGGCGGCGATGCGCGCGTCGGCGTCGGCTGCTTGCGCCAGGGTCAGCGCACGGTCGACGTGCAGGAAGGCGTTCGAGTTGTCCGCTTCGATGCGGTCGAGGAAATGCGTCGCCAGTGCAACGGCGGAAATTTCCTTGTTCTGCAAAAGCGTGGACAGCTGTTTGATGGATTTTGTATGCATGGCGTTTCTATTGTGATATTCGGCAAGAAGGCGGGAACGGCGCAACGGCGTGTTTATTCGATAACCTTGGGCACCAGGTACAGGCCATCCTGTACCTTCGGCGCCACGGCCTGGTAGGCGTCGCGGCGATTCTGTTCCGTGGCGACGTCTTCGCGCAGGCGCAGGGCGATATTGTCCATGTGGGCGGCCAGCGGGTGGCTCAGGGGCGCCACGCCATCGGTATTGACGGCTTGCATTTGTTCCGCCAGTGCGAAAATCTTGTTCAATTGGGCCAAAGACGTGACGGCCTGGTCGTCAGCCATTTCAAGTTGGGCCAGGTGGGCGATGCGTTTTACGTCGGAGAGTGTCAGGGACATGGCGAATGGCGCGGAGTGCCGCGCATTAGTATTAAGTTGGCGTTTTGATAAAACGCGGGTATTTACTGCTATTTTGCTCACAAAAATCGAGGAATGCCGCGTAACTCGCGGCTGCAAGAGTCGCACTTTTCCATGGTTTTTGAGCAAATCGCATTCAAATTATAAGGTAGAATGGCGGGTTAATGCGTTGCCGGCGCTGATGGACCGCTGCCGCAGCATAGAAAAGATTGCGCAAGCGCCAAGCGAAACCCGAAAAAATCGCCTCCACGGATTTTCAGGGTGCCTGAAAGCGCCCGCTTTGAAACTCCCCATAAACAGCTTTTGCGCAGCTCGATGCGCTACAGGACACTCATGTTTGGTTTTTTACGCAGGTATATCTCCACCGATCTGGCCATTGACTTGGGCACGGCCAACACCCTTATTTATGTACGCGGCCTCGGTATCGTCCTGGACGAGCCATCCGTCGTCGCCATCCGCCAGGAAGGCGGTCCGAATGGCAAGAAGACCATTCAGGCAGTCGGCAAGGAAGCCAAGCAGATGCTGGGCAAAGTGCCGGGCAATATCGAAGCGATTCGTCCGATGAAAGATGGCGTGATCGCCGACTTCACCGTGACCGAACAGATGCTCAAGCAATTCATCCGCATGGTGCATGACTCGAAATTCTTCCGTCCATCGCCGCGCATCATCATTTGCGTGCCGTGCGGTTCGACCCAGGTCGAACGCCGCGCGATCCGCGAATCGGCTCTGGGCGCCGGCGCCTCGCAGGTGTACCTGATCGAGGAACCGATGGCAGCGGCCATCGGCGCGGGCTTGCCCGTGTCGGAAGCGACCGGCTCGATGGTGGTCGACATCGGCGGCGGCACGACGGAAGTGGGCATCATCTCGCTCGGCGGCATGGTCTACAAGGGTTCCGTGCGCGTGGGCGGCGACAAGTTCGATGAAGCCATCGTCAACTACATCCGCCGCAACTACGGCATGCTGATCGGCGAACAGACGGCCGAAGCCATCAAGAAGGCCATCGGTTCGGCTTTCCCTGGTTCGGAAGTGAAGGAAATGGAAGTCAAGGGCCGCAACCTGTCCGAAGGCATTCCGCGTTCGTTCACCATTTCCAGCAACGAGATCCTCGAAGCGCTGACCGACCCGCTGAACAACATCGTCTCGGCCGTGAAAAACGCGCTGGAACAGACGCCGCCGGAACTGGGTGCCGACATCGCCGAAAAAGGCATGATGCTGACGGGCGGCGGTGCACTGCTGCGCGACCTGGACCGCCTGCTGATGGAGGAAACCGGCCTGCCGGTGCTGGTGGCCGAGGACCCGCTCACCTGCGTGGTGCGTGGTTCCGGGATGGCACTGGAACGTATGGACAAGCTCGGCTCGATCTTCTCCTACGAATAATCTGACAGAAGGGCCGGAAACCATTCCGGCCTTTTTTTGGTTTTGGCGCCGGCGTCTGACCGGGGCCTGCACGTTGGCGCACTGCGCCTGGCCTGATTATTGGAAGTCATGGAATACAGTCCTCCGCCACTTTTCAAACAAGGCGCTTCCGCCCGCGTCAAGATGATGGTGTTCGCCGGCATTTCTATCGCTCTGCTGCTGGTCGATTCGCGCATGCACGCGCTGACGGCCGTGCGTCAGGCGGTCGGCACCGTGCTGTATCCGGTGCAGATGGCGGCCCTGGTGCCGCGCGACGTGGCGCTGGGCGTCGGCAATTACTTTTCTTCGCTGTCCGCCCTGGAAAAACAGGTGCGCGACCTGAAGCACGAACAGATCGCCTCGGCGCAGATCCTGCAGCAGGCGCAGCTCAACATCGTTGAAAACAACCACCTGCGCAAGCTGATGGAAGCGCGCGAGCGCGTGCCCGTCAAGACCATGATGGCCGAAGTGCTGTACGACACGCGCGATTCGGCCTCGCGCAAGATCGTGCTCGATCGCGGCATCCAGAACGGCGTGGAACTGGGCCGCCCCGTGATCGACAACCTGGGTGTGGTGGGGCAGGTCACGCGCGTGTTCCCGTTCACCTCCGAAGTAACGCTCTTGACCGATGAAGAGCAGGCCATTCCCGTGCAGCTGCTGCGCAACGGTGTGCGCAGCGTGGCCATCGGCCGCGGCAAGTCGGGCACCATGGAGCTGCGCTTCACGGCCCCCAGCGCCGACATCCAGATCGGCGACATCGTCATCACCTCGGGCCTCGACGGCCTGTACCCGGCCGGCCTGGCCGTGGCGCGCGTGACCCTGGTCGAGCGCAATGCGCATGGCCCGTTCGGCCGCGTCGTGTGCCAGCCGCTGGCCGGCATCGAACGCAACACCCAGCTGCTCATCCTGATGACGTCGCCCGATATTCCGCCGCGCCCGCCCGCCGAAGATGTCAAGACGGGCCGCAAGATCGCCGGCAAGATGGCGCCGATCAAGGACCCGGCCAAGGAGCCTGCCGCCGCCGCGACAGCCCCCGCCGCGAAGCCGCCCGCCAGCGCCGCGCCGAAACCGGCGGCGCCGGCAGGACCTGCCGCAACGCCTGTAACAACGCCAGCACCTGCCGCCGTGCCACCGAAGGAAGCGACACGATGAACCGCCCGCATTACATCCTGCTGCCGGTCAGCCCCCTGTTCATCGGTTTTTCCCTGCTGTGCGCTTTTTTGCTGAATCTGCTGCCATGGGGCCAGTTTGTCGGCGTGCCCGATTTCGTCGCGCTGGTGCTGGTCTTCTGGGGCATCCACCAGCCGCGCAAGGTCGGCATCGGCGTCGCGTTCTTCATGGGCCTGATGATGGACGTGCACGATTCGACCCTGCTGGGCGAGAATGCCTTGGCGTATACCTTGCTGTCGTATTTCGCCATCATGATGCACCGGCGCGTGCTGTGGTTCCCCATCCTGACGCAGGCACTGCACGTGCTGCCGCTGCTGCTGCTGACGCAGGCGCTGCAATTGCTGACGCGGCTGATCGTCTCGGGCCGTTTCCCCGGCTGGCTCAATTTCATCGAGAGCTTCGTCGCCGTCGCCCTCTGGCCTTTCGTGACGTGGATCCTGCTGGCGCCGCAGCGCCGCGCCGTGGACCGCGACCATAACCGGCCGATCTGACGGGCGCCTGCCATGACCGAACTGAAAAATACCGAGCGCGAACTGCATTTTTTCCGCATGCGCCTGACCATCCTGGGCGCGCTCGTCTTCGTCTGCTTTTCGCTGCTGCTGGCGCGCTTCATCTGGCTGCAGGTGATCAAGCACGAGGACTACGCGACCAAGGCTGAGGACAACCGCATCGCCGTGGTGCCCATCGTGCCCACGCGCGGCCTGATCCTCGACCGCAACGGCGTGGTCCTGGCGCGCAATTACTCGGCCTACACGCTGGAAATCACGCCGTCGAAATTGAGCGCCAGCCTCGATTCCGTGATCGACGAGCTGTCGACCCTGGTGCAGATCGACGTCAAGGACCGCCGCCGCTTCAAGAAGCTGCTGGAAGAATCGAAGAACTTCGTCAGCGTGCCGCTGCGCACGCGCCTGACGGACGAGGAAGTGGCGCGCTTCACGGCGCAGCGTTTCCGTTTCCCCGGCGTGGAAGTGCAGGCGCGCCTGTTCCGCCAGTATCCGATGGGCGAGGTGGCCTCGCACGTGGTGGGCTTCATCGGCCGCATCAACCGCAATGAAGCCAAGGCGCTGGAAGAGGGCGAGGACGCGGCCAACTACAACGGCACCGACCATATCGGCAAGGAAGGCCTGGAAAAAAGCTACGAAAAGCAGCTGCATGGCACCACCGGCTACGAAGAAGTGGAAGTGTCGGCCGGCGGGCGCGCCATGCGCACCCTGTCGCGCACGGCGGCCACCCCCGGCAACAACCTGATCCTGTCGATCGACATCGAACTGCAGAAGGTGGTAGAGGAAGCGTTCGGCGAATGGCGCGGCGCGGCCGTGGCCATCGACCCGGCTACGGGCGACATCCTCGCCTACGTCTCCAAGCCAGGCTATGACCCCAACCTGTTCGTCGACGGCATCGACCAGCAAAGCTGGAACGAACTCAATACCTCGCTGGACCGGCCGATGGTCAACCGTCCCCTGTCCGGTACCTACGCGCCCGGTTCGACCTTCAAGCCCTTCATGGCGCTGGCCGCGCTGGAACTGGGCAAGCGTACGCCGAGCCAGTCGATTTCCGATCCCGGCTTCTTCATCCTCGGCGGCCACACCTTCCGCGACGACAAGGTGGGCGGCCATGGCACGGTGGACATGCACAAGTCCATCGTCGTCTCGTGCAACACCTATTACTATCAGCTGGGCCGTGACATGGGCATCGACGCCATCCACGACTTCATGAAGCCGTTCGGCTTCGGCCAGCTGACGGGCATCGACCTGAATAATGAAAAGACGGGCGTGCTGCCGTCGACGGAGTGGAAGCGCAACCGCTTCAAGACGCCGCAGCAGAAAAAATGGGTGGGCGGCGACACGATTTCGGTGAGTAACGGCTCCGGCTACAACTCCTACACGCCGCTGCAGATCGCCCACGCGACGGCCAACCTGGCCAATAACGGCGTGGTGATGAAGCCGCATCTGGTGAAGATCATCGAAGACGCGAGCACGCGTGCGCGCACCCTGACGGTACCGAAGGAAAGCTACCGCATCGCGCTCAAGCAGGAAAACATCGACATCATCAAGCGCGCCATGGTGGGCGTGACCAGCGAGCAGGGCGGTACGGCCGCGCGCATCTTCACCGGCGTGCAGTACACGGTGGGCGGCAAGACGGGCACGGCGCAGGTGGTCGGCATCAAGAAAAACGAGAAGTACAATGCCAAGCTGCTGGCCGAGCGCCTGCGCGACAACGCCCTGTTTACGGCCTTCGCGCCGGCCGACAAGCCGCGCATCGCGATCGCCATCGTGGTGGAAAACGCGGGCTTCGGCGCCGGCGTGGCCGCGCCGATCGCGCGCAAGGCGCTCGACTACTACCTGCTGGGCAAGCGCCCGAGCGACAAGGAAAAGGACACCACCAAGGTGCCCAAGGAAGATGTCGACGAAGTGCGCACCCTGGAAGAAATCACGGACGAGCAGGCCGCCCCGGCGGCGCCTGCCAGACAGCAATGAAACCTTACTTATTACGAGAGGCGCTCGCCATGGCGGCGCGCCCGACCCCAAGGCACTAAGGAAGCACATGCCCATTAACGAGAGGCGTTCGCTGTGGCGGCGCGCCAAACCCTACCTGGCGGTGTTCGATCCGCCGCTGATGATCATCATCCTGATGCTGCTGTGCACCAGCCTGCTGACCCTGTATTCGGCCAGCATCGGCATCCCCGGCAAGATCGAGGACCATCTGCGCAACATCATGCTGTGCTTTTTCGTCATGTGGGTGGCGGCCAACGTCACGCCGCAGATGATGATGCGCATCGCCGTGCCGGCGTACACGGTATCGGTGATCTTGCTGGTGGCCGTGGCGCTGTTCGGCACCATCAAGCTCGGTGCGCGGCGCTGGCTGCATATCGGCGTGATCGACATCCAGCCGTCCGAATTCCTGAAGATCGCCACGCCGCTGATGCTGGCCTGGTTCTTCCAGCATAATGCGGGCGCCCTGCGCTGGAAATCGTTCCTGATGGCGGCCGTGCTGCTGCTGGTGCCCGTCTACCTGATCGCGCGCCAGCCCGACCTGGGCACGGCGCTGCTGGTGGTGGCGGCCGGCTTTACCGTCATCTTCCTGGCCGGCCTGTCGTGGAAGGTGCTGGCCGGCTTGCTGATCACCTTTGTTTCCTGCCTGCCGATCGCCTGGTCGCACCTGCATGATTACCAGCGCGACCGCGTGATGATGCTGATCGACCCGACCAAGGACCCGCTGGGCAAGGGCTTCCATATCATCCAGTCCATCATCGCCATCGGTTCCGGCGGCATGACGGGCAAGGGCTGGACGCACGGCACGCAGGCTCACCTGGAATTCGTTCCGGAGCGCACCACCGACTTCATCTTCGCCGTGTATTCGGAGGAGTTCGGCCTGGTCGGTAATCTGATTTTGATGCTGATGTATTTATTGCTGGTGGGACGGGGGATGATGATCGCCGCCAACGCCCCCAGTTTTTTCACTCGCCTGCTGGCAGGAGCGATAACTATGATTTTCTTTACGTATGCGTTTGTCAACATGGGCATGGTCAGCGGCATCGTGCCGGTGGTCGGCGTTCCCCTTCCATTCCTCAGCTATGGCGGCACCGCGCTGCTGACCCTGGGCGTGGCCACCGGCATCCTGATGAGCATTCAGCGCCACCGCAAGCTGGTGCAGACCTGATGCGGGCGCCTATCGATACCTTCGCCATGCGCGGGCTGAGCCTTGCCGCCTTGCTGACCCTGGCCGCCTGCGGCACCGCGCCGCAAAAGCCCGCGTCGAACAACGTGCCGCTGCCGTCGGGCGGCAAGGTCAAGGTGCCCGTGCGCCAGGATCCCACCTTGCCGGTCTTGCCGGCGGCCGGCTCCGGGCGCGGCGGCTACTACAAGGATGACGGCCCGGGCGACAATCCGCCGGCCAACCTGCGCGACGTGCCCGACGCGGAAGTGCGCAACGAGCCGTATTCGACGCGCTCGAACCGCCCGTATGTCGTCTTCGGCAAGACGTACACGCCGATCACCGACAACGAGCCGTTCAAGCAAAAGGGCACGGGCACTTGGTATGGCAAGAAATTCCATGGCCAGCGCACCTCGTCGGGCGAAATCTACGATATGTACAAGATGACGGCGGCCCATCCGACCTTGCCGATCCCATCGTATGCGCGCGTGACGAGCATCGACAGCGGCGAGCAGGTGATCGTGCGCATCAACGACCGCGGCCCGTTCCACGCCACGCGCGTGATCGACGTGTCCTACACGGCGGCGCTGAAACTGGGCTTTCTCGGCAAGGGCAGCCACCAGGTGGTCGTCGAACGCCTGCTGCCGGCCGATATCGATGCCATCCTGGCGGCCCGCGCGGCGCCCAAGCCGGTGCCGTCGGTGGTGGCCATTTCCATCGATACGCCGGCCGACAGCGAACCGGAAATGCGCGCCGTGGTGCAGCCTGAAATCACCGCGCTGTCAGCGGTCGATGCCACCGTGGCCGCACCCGCGCCAGCGGCGCTGGCCACCGGCTTCTATCTGCAGCTGGGCGCCTATTCGCGTGCGGACAATGCGGAAGCGGGCCGCGCGCAACTGGCGCCGTATGCGCAAACGCTGGGCAATCTTGATGTGGTGCCGGCCGGCCCGTTGTTCCGCCTGTACGGCGGACCGTTCACGAGTCGCACCGATGCGGCGCGCGCGGCGGCCAGCCTGCCGGCGTCGGCGGGTGTCAAACCGATCGTCATTGAGAAATGAGCGTAGGTCGGATTAGCGTGCAAGCGCGTAATCCGACACCATGGTTGGCGTCGCTGGCGTTGTCGGATTACGCGCAAGCGCTAATCCGACCTACCTGGCTGAATCACAGTGAGCATCGCAGGTTGCCTATGTCGGACGCGCAGTAGGTTTGGTCCGGCGCTTATTTACAGGAGCGCAGTTCCTGCTCGTCGAACTGCTTCGTGATCTCGGCCAGCCGCGCGCGCGTGGCGGCGTCGAGGTCGCGGAACTGGTAGGCGAATTGCTTGCTGGCGCTGTAGCGCGGCGCGACGCGGGCGCTGTGCACGCCCTGTTTGTTGAGCGATGCCAGTTGGCTTTGCGCGCTCGTTTCCGACTTGAATACGCCCAGTGAAATGCCCCAGCGCAGCGGGCTGTTTTCGTTCATGATGAAGTAATTCGTCACGCCCAGCTGCTTCAATTCGCCGGCCTTGCGGTCGGCGCCTTCCTTGCTGCCCTGCGGCGGGATATACACCATGTAGCTGGAAATGTCCTGGCCGGCGACGTTCCGGCGCGACTGGCGGTCGCCCAGGCTCAGCGCGGCCACTTGCGCTTCGAAGCGGCGGCCATCGGCCAGCAGGAAATTGCCCACTTCCGTGCACGCATACGATGGCGGCGGCGCCGGGGTTTCTGCGGGGACCGGCGCAGGCGCTGTGGCCACGGCCGGTGCGGTCGCCTGCTCCTGCGTCAGCAAGGTGAGCTTGCCCGCCTGCAGCTGGTTTTTCAGGCGCGCCGGTTCGCGCGTCTCGCTGCGAAAACTGCCCAGATAACCCTGGCCGATGGCCAGCACCAGCAGGTTGACGCCGGCCAGCAGCCAGAAGACGAATTTCAGCATACGTGGTTTCCTTGTGTTCCTGCGGCCCCGGCGCGCGCGGCCGCCTGCAGGCCGATCATAACGATATTGTCGACCAGGTGCAGCGGCACCGCCAGCGCCAGGGCCGGTGCGATGCGCAGTGCGGCGCCGCCCGACAACAGGCAGGCGCTGGCGCCGTGCATGCGCACGGCCCGTTCGATGGCGCCCGCCTGCGCCGCCAGGCAGCCGGAGAGGATGGCGTCGTCCGTATTGTCGGCAAAGCCGGCCGGCAGCACGGCATCGCTGGCGATGTGCGGCAGCTGCGCCGTGTTGCGCGCCAGCGAACTGGCCATCAGTCCCAGTCCCGGCAAGATCATCCCGCCGAGGAAAACGCCGTCGGCCGTGATGGCGTCGATGGTGGTGGCGGTGCCGCAATTGGCGACGATGACGGCCTGGCCAGGCGCCAGCGCGTGCGCGCCGATGGCGGCGGCAAAGCGGTCGCAGCCCAGCTGCGACGGCGCGCGGTAGCCGTTCGTCAGTCCGGCCAGCTGCGGCAGCGAGACAAAGTCACGCGGCGCGACCGGCAGCATGGCGCGCAGGCGCGTGCCGATGACGGCGCCCGCCACGTTCGACAGCAGCGCTTCGCTGATGGCAAGAGTCGCCCAGTGCGCGGCCAGGGTGTCGATCTGTGCATGCGCGACGGCGCCGCTGGCCAGCCAGCCGCCGGGGGCGCTGTCGGCGGCCACGAGCGCCCATTTGATGCGCGTATTGCCGGCGTCGATCAGCAGCAGCATGCGCTCACTCCCCGGCCAGGCGCAAGGACACGTCGCCCGACATGACTTCCTGCAGGCCGCCGTCGGTGCGCAGCAGCAAACGGCCCAGCTGATCGACGCCGGCCGCCACGCCTTGCTGCAGCAGCTGGCCGTTGTCGAGGATTTTCACGTGCTGGCCCTGCCACGCGTGCAGCAGGTTCCAGCGTTCCGCAAACGGCGCAAAGCCCGTGTCGTCGAATTCGGCCAGCACGCCGGCCAGGCGGCTCAGCAGCGCCGCCACCAGGGTGTTGCGCTCCATCTGCGCCAGCCAGGGCACGGCCGAGACGCTGCGGCCGATCTGCCGTTCCAGCGCATCGGGCATCAAGAGATTGATGCCGCAGCCGATGACGGCCCACACGCCGCCGCTATCGTCGCCCTGTGCCTGCTGCGTCTCGACGAGGATGCCGGCCAGCTTGTGGCCATCCTTGAGCAGGTCGTTCGGCCATTTCAGTTGCACCGGCACGCCCAGCGCCGTCATGCTTTCGGCCAGCGCCACGCCGACGGCCAGCGGCAGGCCGACCAGCTGGTGCAGCGGCCCCTTGAAGCGCCAGGCCAGCGAGAACATCAGGCTGGCGTCCGCCTGCGACACCCACGGCCGTCCGGCGCGCCCGCGTCCGGCCGTCTGCTGGCCGGCGATGCGCAGGGTCGGGCCGGCCAGGCTGGCGCAGCGCGCCAGCAGGTCGGCGTTGGTCGATCCCGTTTCATCGACCACTTCGATGGCCACGTGCGAGGCGCCGGTGGCGCAATGGGCGGCGATGGCCGCGCTGTTCAAGTCTGAGTGCTTCGTCATGTTGGTCAGTTCAGTTGCGCGCCTTGTGCGGCGCATTCGCGAAGGCCCGGTCGTAGACGGCATTGGGCAATGCGCGCAGCAGCTTGGCGACGACGCCCATCTGCCACGGGATCACGCGGTAGCTGTCGCCGTCGGCGATGGCGCGCGCGGCGCGCACGGCGAATTTTTCGGCCGGCATCAGGAAGGGCATGCGGTAGGCGTTGTGGCGCGTCATCGGCGTGTCGATGTAGCCGGGCGTGATGGTGACGACCTTGATGCCCGCCGGTTTCAATTCCAGGCGCAGCGATTCGCAGTAGCTGATGACGGCCGCCTTCGAGGCGCTGTAGGCTTCGGCGCCGGGCAGGCCGCGGATGCCGGCCACGCTGCCGATGCCCACCAGGCGTCCGCTGCCCTGGCTTTTCATTGTGGAGATAAAAGGCGCGAAAGTGGCGACGGTGGCCGTGACGTTGATGGCGATGAGGCGCGCGAAGGCGTCGAGGTCTTCCGCGTGTTCGCTCAGAGTGCCATAGGACACGCCGGCGCTGGCGATGACGACGTCGATGCCGCCGGCGTGGGCGATGAAGTCCTGTGCTGCGCCTTTCAGTGCGGCGTGGTCGCACACGTCGACGGCGTAGGCGCGGTGGCGTTCAGGGTGGGGCAGGGAAGCGATCAGTTGCTGCAGCGCGTCGCCGCGGCGGGCCAGCAAGCCCAGTTGGGCACCCCGGCGCGCGTACTGCAGCGCCAGGGCGGCACCCAGTCCGCTCGACGCGCCCGTGATGAAAACGCGATGCATCAGGCGATGCCCGGGCGCGCCAGGGAAGTGGCCATGCTTATTTCTTTTCCGCTTTGGCTTTCGCGACCAGCACGTCCATCACGGTGAGCGCCTGGGCGTTCAGCTGCTCTTCGTTCTTGGCCGACTTGCTGCCCTGATCGGCTTGCGAAGGCGAGGTGATGTAGCGGCCGTCGATGGCGATCATGGGCCAGAACGTCACGTTATAGCCCTGCATCATGGCGTCCGCGCGGCGCACGCGGGCCGAGACGCCCATCGAACGGTAGGTGTCGATAAACTTCTGGCGGTCCACGCCCTGCTTGGCGATGAAGTCGAAGACGGCGTCGTCGGTATTCAGGCGGTTGCGTTCCACGTGCATGGCGTGGAAGACGCTGGTGTGCAGCTTGTCGACCAGGCCCATGGCTTGCAGGGTGAAGAACAGCCGCTGTTGCGGCGCCACGCTCTCGTCGCGCGACACGTGCACGCGCTTGAAGACGATGTTGTCGCCCTGTTTCTTGACCCAGGCGGCCAGTTGCGGCTCGAGCACGTTGCAATGCGGGCAGTAATAGGCGAAGAATTCCGTCACTTCGATTTTCTTGCCCGATTCCGTCGCCTGCGGCGTGGGCAGGGTTTCGTATTCGACGCCGTTCTTCGGCTCGGCCGGCGAGGCCGATGCGCCCATGGCGGCGGTGCACAGTGCGGCGGCGATCAGGATGTTTTTCAGAAAACGCATGCTGGTTCCTTATTTTTGGTTGCGGACGACGGCGACATCGATGCCGTTTTCAGACAGTTTGGTGCGCGCGCGGTTCATCGCTTCGAGCTGGTTGAACGGCCCGACGCGCACGCGGTGCAGCACGCCGGCATCGGTGCTGCGGTCGCTGATGGCCGCTTCGAAGCCGAGCAGCGCCAGTTTGCCGCGCGTGCTTTCGGCGTCCGACATGTCATGGAAGGCGCCGGCCTGCAGATAATAAATCCATTTGTCGCTGGCTGCATCGGCCTTGGCTTCTTTCACGTCGGCCTTCGCTTGCGGTGCTGGCGCCGCTGGTGCGGCCGCCGGCGTTTTCGGCGCCGGCTTGTCCTTCAAGGTACCGATCAATTCCTGCAGCGCGTCCGGCGGCGGTGCCTTCGGCTGCTGCGCGGGTGCTGGCGCCGGCGCCGGTGCGGCTGGCTGCGTCGGCGTGACGATCTCGCGCGGCTCCTTGGAGAAGTCGCGCGCCGCTTCCTTGGCCGCTTCCTTGTTGCCGTACATCGGCTTGTTCGGGTCGGCGATCTGGCCGGCCGTCGGTTCGGCCGATTTGCCGGCCTTGCCCGATTTGTCGGTGAAGGGCGAGGCGCCCTTGGTGATCACCAGGGCGACCACCACGGCGATGCCCAGGCCGATGACCAGGCCGATGATGATGCCGACCAGGGTATTGCCCTGCTGGCGCCGGGTCGAAGAGAAGCGGGAAGCATGATTCATTGACGGTTTGACCTTCGCGATTACATTTTGTTTGGCGCGGACACGCCGATCAGTGCCAGGCCGTTGCGCAGCACCTGGCGCGCGGCGACGACGAGGGCCAGGCGGGCCATCTTGACGGCGTCGTCCTCGACCAGCACTTTTTCGGCAAAGTAGAAGCTGTGCAGGTTGGCGGCCAGCTCGCGCAGGTAGAAGGCGACCTGGTGCGGTCCCAGTTCCGCTTGCGCGCGCGCCAGCATTTCCGGGTAGGCGGCCAGGGTTGCCAGCAGGGTCGCTTCGGTCGGTGCCGTCAGGGCGGACAGGTCGACCCCGGCGATAGTGTTTTCATCGCCGCCCCAGTTTTCCAGGATGCGGCAGATGCGCGCATGCGCGTACTGCACGTAATACACGGGGTTTTCATCGGTGGTTTTCAGCGCCACGTCGACGTCGAAGACGAATTCCGTGTCGGCCTTGCGCGAGATCAGGAAGAAGCGCACGGCGTCGCGGCCCTTGGCGATGTCGCCGCCGCCCGACCATTCGATCAGGTCGCGCACGGTCACGTAGGAGCCGGCGCGTTTCGAAATCTTGACTTCTTCGCCGTCCTTCATGACGGTGACCATCTTGTGCAGCACGTAGTCGGGGTAGCCTTGCGGGATGCCCATGTCGACGGCCTGCAGGCCGGCGCGCACGCGCGCGATGGTGCCGTGGTGGTCGCTGCCCTGGATATTGATGGCCTGCACGAAGCCGCGCTGCCATTTCACCAGGTGATACGCGACGTCGGGCACGAAATACGTGTAGGTGCCGTCCGTCTTGCGCATGACTCTGTCCTTGTCATCGCCGAAGTCGGTCGTGCGCAGCCACAGCGCGCCATCCTGCTCGTAGGTGTGGCCCGCCTTGATCAAGGTTTCCACCGCGCTGTTGACCTTGCCGTCCGCGTACAGCGACGATTCCAGGTAGTAATTGTCGAACTTCACGCCAAACGCCTGCAAGTCGATGTCCTGCTCGTTGCGCAGGTAGGTGACGGCGAACGGGCGGATCGAATCGATGTCTTCCACATTGCCGTTGGCCGTCGCTGGCAAGCCGTCGCTGGCCGCAACCGTCTTGCCGGCCTTGAAGTCGCTGGCGATGTCGGCGATGTAGTCGCCGTTGTAGGCGGACTCGGGCCATTCGGCGTCGCCGGGCTTGAAGCCGCGCGCGCGCGCCTGCACGGAGTTGGCCAGGGTCTGGATCTGCACGCCCGCGTCGTTGTAATAGAACTCGCGCGTCACCTGGTAGCCTTGCGCGTCGAACAGCGAGGACAGGGCGTCGCCCAGGGCCGCCTGGCGGCCATGGCCCACGTGCAGCGGACCGGTCGGGTTGGCCGAGACGAATTCCAGGATGACTTGCTTGCCGGCGCCTGCCGTGCTGCGGCCATAGCGATCGCTTTCGCCCAGGATGGTCTTGATGACGGCCTGCTTGGCGGCGGCGGAGACGCGCACGTTGATGAAGCCGGGACCGGCGATTTCCACTGCTTCGACCAGGCCCTTGCCGGCCGGGTTGGCCAGCACGGCCGTCACGATGGTTTGCGCCAGTTCGCGCGGGTTCTGTTTCAGCTGCTTGGCCAGTTGCATGGCGATATTGCAGGCGACGTCGCCATGCGATGCATCGCGTGGTCGCTCGAGCACCACGGTAGGCTCAAGCGAAGTGCCGGCCAGGACGGGAGCGAGGGCGGCCTGGAACAGGGCGATGATTTCTTGTTTCTGTTGGGCGAGCATGAGCAGGATGGCGGTGGAACCGCGTTAAGAATGAATAGAATGAATCGAAAAGCAAAACGGACGGCCATGACATCGCCGCCCAGACTGCGTTAATTATACTGGTTTGCTGCCGGGAACAATACGCTAGCCGGCAGTGTCCCCGTGCTGGCGCGTTTCACGATATTATCAGGACAGCATGCCCATGTTGGTGCGCGAAAACATCAGCATGGCGCATTCTGCTTGTATATATGCAGTTTTTTGCCGCAATTTACATGTATCGCTGCAATCGCTTGGGTCAGAGGACGCCACAAACGCTACAATCGACCCTTTATTGATGACGCGCGGCCGCGACTTTGCCTCCATGCAGCCCGCCGCGCGCAGCCACACCGGATAACTATGAACAAGCGCCCCACGCTGAAATTGAAAACCAAGCCGGCGCCAGGCCAGGCGCCTGCCGCACCGAAATTGCGTCCCAGCTACCATCCCGACCTGAAACCGGTCTTGCAGCCAGGCTTCCAACCCGATTTGCGCGCCGACTCGCTGGCGTTTTGCCTGCTGGGCGCGGCCAATGCCGTGGCGCAAGTGCGCACGGGCACGGCCCTGCCGCAGGCGCTGGCCAAGGTGTTTGCGCAATCGAACGCCAGCCCGCAGGCGCGCGGCGCCATCCAGGATATTTCCTACCGCACCATGCGTCAGCTGGGCCGCAGCGAAACGCTGGTCGGACTGATGACGTCGAAGGCGCCGGAGCCGCCGATGCTCGCAGCCCTGCTGTGCTGCGCGCTGTCCTTGATGTCGGCCGAGCCGGGCGAGCAGCCGTACGAAGAATTCACGGTGGTCGACCAGGCTGTCACGGTGGCCACCTCGCACCCTGACCTGGCGCACGCCAAGGGCATGGTCAACGCCGTCTTGCGCCGCTTCTTGCGCGAGCGCAAGTCCTTGCTGGAAGCGGCCTTGCAGCAACCTTTGGCGCAATGGAATTATCCGCAGTGGTGGATCGATTCGCTGCGCCTGGCTTACCCGCGCGACTGGCAAGCCATTTTGACGGCCGGCAATGCCGTGCCGCCATTGACCTTGCGCGTGAACCGCCGCAAGAGCACGGTCGAAGCCTACCTGGCCGTGTTGCAGGAAGCGGGTATCGCCGCGCGCCAGGTGGGACCGTTCGCCGTGCGACTGGACAAGCCGATCGGCGTGGCGCTGATCCCCGGCTTCGAGCAAGGTGTCGTCTCCGTGCAGGATGCTGGCGCGCAACTGGCCGCGCCGCTGCTGGATTTGCAGGACGGCATGCGCGTGCTCGATGCCTGTGCGGCGCCGGGCGGCAAGACGTGCCATATCCTGGAACTGGCCGACGTGCACGTGACGGCCATCGATGCGGACGCCAAGCGCCTGCCGCGCATCGCGGAAAACCTCGAGCGCCTGGGCCTGGACGCGACCTTGAAGGCGCAGGACGCGCAATCGAGCGCATGGTGGGACGGCCAGCAGTACGACCGCATCCTGGCCGATGTGCCGTGCACGGCCTCGGGCATCGTGCGCCGCCATCCCGATATCCGCTGGTTGCGCCGCAAGGGCGACGCGTTCCAACTTGCAACACTTTCATCCAAAATTCTGGACAACCTGTGGCAGATGCTGCGCCCCGATGGTAAATTGCTGTTCGTGACATGTTCGTTGTGGCCGCAAGAGTCCGAGGCACAGGCGGCGGCATTTGCGGTGCGCAATAATGCGACCCGATTGACAGCGCCTGGCCAGCTGTTGCCGACTGGCAGCGCGGAGCAGGACCACGACGGTTTGTTCTATGCGCTATTCCAAAAAAATGCGGCTTGAGCGATTCGTCGAACCTTTTCTCACGGACACTACCGGCACACTTGTGACAACACGACTCTTCCGACTCCTGGCCCTGCTGCTGATGCTGGCATGTACCATGCCACGCGCGCATGCCGCCGATATGGTCGAGATCACCCGTGCCTACATCGAGGCCAGCGAAGAGGGCTACAAGCTGGCCGCCACGTATTCCTTCGAGCTCAATCATGACCTCGACGATGCCGTGCAGCATGGCGTGCCGCTGTATTTCACGACGGAAATCGAACTGACCCGGCCCCGCTGGTACTGGTTCGATGAAAAAGCCATCGTGGCGCGCCAGACCAGCAAGCTGTCGTACAACGTGCTCACACGCCAGTACCATGTGTCGGGCGGCGGCTTGCAGCAAAGCTTTCCCACGCTCGACGATGCGCTGTTCCTGATCCGCCGTCCCAGCCGCTGGCTGGTGGCGCGGCGCGGCGAGCTGAAAGTGGGGCAGACGTATAACGTCACCTTGCGCATGGGCATGGACCGCGATTACCTGCCCAAGCCGATACAGGTCAATGCCTTCAATAACAGCGACTGGCGCCTGGCTTCGAATAAAAAAACCTTCTTGTATACGGCGGAGTAGTGAGTCAAGCATTGCGCTATCTGCTGGTGGTGGGCGGCGGCATAGTCAGTATCCTGCTGTTCCTGCTGGCATCGGCTTCCGATAATTCCGGCTTTTTCGACCGTTACTACACCTGGCTGCTGGGCCTGAACGCGGCCGTGGCCGTGTCCCTGCTGGCGCTGGTGGGCATTTCCCTGGGGCGCCTGTACGCGCGCTACAAGAGCGGCAAGTTCGGCTCCAAGCTGATGACGCGCCTGGTGATGCTGTTCGCCGCCGTCGGCATCCTGCCGGGCCTGGTGATTTTCCTTGTCTCTGTGCAATTTGTCTCCCACTCGATCGAATCCTGGTTCAACGTCAAGATCGAAGCGGCGCTGGAATCGGGGATTGAGCTGGGCCGTGCCGGCCTCGATGCGGCCCTGGTCGAGCTCGACCACCGGGGCCACAAGGCCGTCGAAGAAATGGGCGCCGACCCGGTGGCCGGCCCGGCCGTGCTGACCAGCCTGCTGCGCGAAGAGGGCATGCAAAATGCCATGCTCGTCAGCGGCGACGGCGTGCTGCTGGCCAGCGCCGGGCCGCACAGCGCGGCCGACTTGCCGACGCCGGCCATGCTGGTGCAGGCAGCCTTGCCGGCCGGCTATGCCTCCGCCGAAGGGGGACTGGAATTGCACGACGACGGCACGGAGTCGGGCGGCGGCGGTTTCCGCTCGGGCTTGCCGGCGTCGCTGGAAACGGCGGCCAGCCTGCGCCTGCGCGTGCTGGTGGCCGTGCCGGGACCGTCCGTCTCGCCCCGCTACCTGCAACTGCTGCAATCGGTGCCGCCCAAGCTGGCGACGAATGGCGAGGTGCTGCGCGCCGCCTACAGCGAGTACAAGGAACGTTTCGTCGCGCGCGTGGGACTGCGCAAGATGTACATGGAAATCCTCACCTTGACTTTGCTGCTGGCTATCTTTGGCGCCATCGGCAGTGCTTTCCTGATCGCGGGCAACCTGGCCCAGCCCCTGCTGCTGCTGGCCGAGGGCACGCGCGCCGTGGCCGAGGGCGACCTGTCGCCGCGCCCCATCGTCGCCACCAAGGATGAACTGGGTACCTTGACGCAATCGTTCAACATCATGACGCGCCAGCTGCTCGATGCGCGCACGGCCGTGGAAAGCAACCGCGCCGCGCTGCAAAACGCCAAGGCCCACCTGGAATCGGTACTGGCGAATATGTCGGCCGGCGTGATGGTGCTCGATGGCGACTTTAAACTGGTGACCTGCAATGAATCGGTCGAGCGCATCCTCCAGCATTCCGGGATGAGCATGGTGGGCCAGCCGCTGGCGCAGATTGCTGGAATGGAAGAATTTGGCGGCGCCATCATCAGCGCCTTCACGGCGCAAAGCGCGCAATCGGCGTCGGGCCGCAACCAGCAGCGCCTGCATTGGCAGCGCCAGATCGAGATTCCGCGCCGTCTGGGCAGCAGTGCCGACGAGCATGACATCACCTTGCTGGCGCGCGGCTCGCGCCTGCCGCTGGAGTCGGGCAGCGGCTACATCGTCGTGTTCGATGATATTTCCGACGTCATTTCCGCGCAGCGCTCGATCGCCTGGGGCGAGGTGGCGCGCCGCCTGGCGCATGAAATCAAGAATCCGCTCACGCCGATCCAGCTGTCGGCCGAACGCCTGCAGATGAAGCTCGAAGGCAAGCTGGAGCAGCCCGATGCAGACCTGCTCAGCCGCGCCACCACCACCATCGTCAAGCAGGTCGATGCGATGAAGCGCATGGTCGACGACTTCCGCGACTATGCGCGCACGCCGCCGGCCGTGCTCGTGCCCCTGCGCCTGAACGAGCTGATCGAAGAGATCCTGAACCTGTACCTGCGCGGCGACGATGGCGACATCATCCACCCGCTGCTGGCGCCGAATCTGCCGATGGTGATGGGCGATCCGACCCAGTTGCGCCAGGTGATCCATAACCTGCTGCAGAACGCGCAGGACGCCATGGCCGACCTGCCGCCGGATTCGCCGCATCCGCGGATTGACGTAAGGACGGAAGCAATTCATTATCGCAGTGCGGACGGCGGCGTGAATATCGCCGTGCGGCTGGCCATCACCGACAATGGTCCTGGTTTTGCGCCAAAAATCTTGGCGCGCGCCTTCGAGCCGTATGTGACCTCGAAAGCCCGCGGCACGGGATTGGGCCTGGCGATGGTCAAGAAAATTATCGATGAACACGGCGGACGCATCGATATCGAGAACCGGGTCGACGGCAATGGCGCTTCGGTGGTCATTTTGCTGTTAAAGTTAGCTCCCGACACTCCTGCCCAGGAATTCCTGGCGTGAGGGTCTGGTTTAGTATTTAAAACACTAATAAAATCATAGTTGTCCGCCGTGTACATCTTGTGCGCGACGGCCGGCGAAATGAGGAAGGCAAGACACGAATGGCAAACATACTCGTAGTGGATGATGAAATGGGTATCCGTGAGTTGCTCTCGGAAATTCTGGGCGACGAAGGACATGCTATCCAGCTGGCCGAAAATGCGCAGCAGGCGCGCGAAGCGCGTGCCGCCGGTGCGCCGGATCTGGTATTGCTGGATATCTGGATGCCCGACACCGATGGCGTCACCTTGCTCAAGGAGTGGCAGCGCGATGGCTTGCTGACCATGCCGGTGATCATGATGTCGGGCCACGCCACCATCGATACGGCGGTCGAGGCGACGCGCATCGGCGCCATGAATTTCCTGGAAAAACCGATTGCCTTGCAAAAACTGCTGAAAGCGGTCCAGCAAGGCTTGACGCGGGCACAGGAAACCGTGCGCGCGCCGAGCGTGGCGCCGCGTCCCGCGGCACCCGTGGTGACCGAGGAAAGCAGCCATTCCGTGCCCAGCTTTGGCGGCAGCGCGCCGCAACAGCTGATGGTGCGTCCAGGCATCGCCGTACCGGCGGTGGCCGAAGGCCATGGCTACAACCTGTCGTTCGACTTGCCGCTGCGCGAGGCGCGCGATGCGTTCGAGCGCATGTATTTCGAACACCACCTGGGCCGCGAAGGCGGCAGCATGACCCGCGTGGCAGAAAAAACGGGCCTCGAACGCACCCATTTGTACCGCAAACTGAAACAGCTGGGCGTCGAACCGGGCAAGCTGGCCAAGAAAGGCCTGTGACGTCAGCCGTACGGCGTCCGACGCCGCTGACCCTGGTCAGCGGTGCTTGCGCGGCCGGGCGCGAGGCGGCCATCGCGCAAGCCTTGCAGCCTGACCAGCCGGCCGCCGTGATCCTCGAGGGTCTCGCTGACGGCAACGCCATCCTGGCCGACCTGGCCGAACAAATTTCTCCTTCTCCATCGTTTCCACTGCAACTGTTGCGTATTGCGCCCGGCTGCCTGTGCTGCAGCGGCAATCTCGTATTGCGTGTAACATTAAATCGTCTGCTGCGCCATCCACCCGCGCGCCTGTTCATCAGCCTGGCCGACGCCTCGCATATCGAACAGCTGCGCACCTGGCTGACGGCCAGTCCCTACGATGTCCTGCTGGTGCTGGAACCGGACCTGCTTGTTTCCTGAACGCGGCTTTCTGACGGTATTACCGCAGTCGCAGTTTGCATCTCGTTACAACTCTGTAGCCCGCAGGGTGGCCCGGCCGCTTGAAATGGCGGCGTGGGGACCCCACCTCTGTCCTGAAACCGCAAGAGTTTCTCTTGCTTGAGCGAAGGATGCAAAATGAACCTGATCTATAACAGCGAACAATACAGCGTCGTGGAATTCGGCGTCGATGGCGACCTGGAAGCCCTGCGCTTCGGCGGCTATGAAATCGTCGACAAGGGCGGCAAACGCGAGACTTTCATCGCGGGAGTCCTCGCGCAAAACTTCCGCCGCGACGTCACGGAATTGATCGCCAGCGAACCGAGCATGGAAGAGATCGATGAATTTTTGGGCAGCTATGATTCCCTCATGAGCCAGCCGGTCCTGTTGCACTGATTCTGGCTGTCTGATGGCCATCGCCACCATACCAATCCGCAAGGCGGCGTGGTATGGTGGGCATGTTATCCCGCTGCAAACAGACCATGTGCCAACTTCTCGGAATGAATTGCAATGTCCCCACGGATATTGTCTTTAGTTTTACCGGCTTCGCCATGCGCGGCGGCCATACCGATACCCACCATGACGGCTGGGGCATCGCCTTTTTCGAGGGCGCCGGCGTGCGCCATTTCGTCGATCACCAGGCAGCCATCGCCTCGCCCGTGGCCGAACTGATCAAGCGCTACCCCATCAAGTCGCGCAATGTCATCGCGCACATCCGCAAGGCCACGCAAGGCCAGGTGGCGCTGGAAAACTGCCACCCGTTCGTGCGCGAACTGTGGGGCCGCTACTGGGTCTTTGCCCACAATGGCGATTTGAAGGAGTTCAACCCCGTGCTGACGGGTAGCTACCGCCCCGTCGGCTGCACGGACAGCGAACTGGCTTTCTGCTACCTGCTGCAGGAGCTGCACGCGCGCTTCGGCGACGCCCCGCCGGCCTTGCCGCAACTGCATGCCGCGCTGGCGGAGCTGTTGCCAGGCATCGCTGCCCACGGCACGTTCAACATGATGCTGTCGAGCGGCGAGGCGTTGTTTGCCCATTGCTCGACCAGTTTGCACTATCTGGTGCGACAACATCCGTTTCCAACTGCTAAACTCTCCGATGAAGACCTGAGCGTGGACTTTTCCCAGGTGACGACGCCCCAGGACAGAGTGGCCGTGATCGTTACCCAGCCGCTGACGACGAATGAACAATGGACGGCGTTTGCGCCCGGCGAATTGAAATTATTTGTCGATGGGATGGTGCAAGACACGCCAGTGGCCTGATTTTTGACGACAATAGCCTTGATTACTGCCAAAATACCCACAGCGCGGGCGAAATTCAGCTAAAGTATTGTCAATAGTGAACCTTGATGCGGGCGCCGCGCGGCCGGTGTCACTCGACGTGATTGATGAAGAGTTAATGATCGATATTTCCAGCAACGACATCACCCCGAAACCCTTGCGCGTGCGCGAGTTCTATCTGGGGCGACAACCTATCCTCGACCGCAACCAGGCCCTGTTCGGCTATGAGTTGCTATTTCGCAACGCTCCGGTCGGTCCCGCCAACATTACCAGCGACCTGTCCGCCACGGCCTCCGTGATCGCCCACGCTTCCCAGCTGGGCATGGAAAAAGTCATCGGTGACGCGCTCGGTTTCGTCAACGTCGACGCCGACGTGATCATGAGCGACATCTTCGTTTTCCTGCCGCGCGAAAAAGTCGTGCTGGAAATCGTCGAATCGATGCCCGTCACGCCGGAAGTGCGCGCGCGCATCAGCGAACTGGTGGGCCACGGCTTTACTTTCGCGCTGGAAAACGTCGTCTCCGATACGGCGCAAGTGCAGGAACTGTTGCCGTTGGTGCAATACGTCAAGATGGACATGAGCACGGTCGACCCGAAAGTGCTGGCAGCGCTGGCGCCCCGTTTCAAGCAGGAAAACAAGAAACTGGTGGCGGAGAAGGTCGAGACGCGCGAAGAATTCAAGTCGGGCCTGGACCTGGGCTTCGATTATTTCCAGGGTTATTACTTTGCCAAGCCCGCCATCATGACGGGCAAGAAGCTGTCGCCATCGCAACTGGCCGTCATGGAACTGATGACACTGGTGACCTCCGATGCCGACAACATGGACATCGAGCGCGCCATCAAGCGCGACGTGTCGCTGGCCCTGAACCTGTTGCGCCTGGTCAATACGCCGGCCGTGGGTGCGCGCCAGCGCATCGATTCGCTGAGCCAGGCCGTGACCGTGCTGGGCCGCCGCCAGCTGCAGCGCTGGCTGCAAATCATGCTGTACGCGGAGCCAAGCAAGCGTGGCCATAGTATGACGCCGCTGCTGATGCTGGCGACCACGCGCGGCCGTTTGCTCGAATTGCTCGCGCATAAACTGCGCCCGAACCATGCCCATTCGGCCGATATCGCCTTTACGGTCGGCATCATGTCGCTGATGGATACCCTGTTCGGCGTGCCGATGTCGGAAATCCTCAGCCAGATCGAAGTGATCGACGAAGTGGCCGAAGCGCTGCTGTCGCGCGAAGGCTTCTACGGCGACCTGCTGCGCCTGGCCGAATGCATCGAACGCATCGAAGACATGGAAGGCGAGATCGTGCCGACCTTGCGCGACCTGGCCATGTCGCCGGACGACCTGGTGGAACTGGAAATGGCGGCCTATGAATGGAGCGATAACGTAGTGCGTTATGCGCTGTAAGTTGGATTAGGTGGGGCCGCCGAGGCCCAAAGGGCCGTAATCCGACACAACATTGTTGGCACTGACCGGTGTTGTCGGATTACGCGCAAGCGCTAATCCGACCTACCCGCTGTAACGTCCCGGATTTCCACTTTTAAAAAACCCTGCACGGCATGCCGTGGCAGGGTTTTTTTACGCCGGTAGCTGCGCTACGCGGCAGCGCCGGGCCAGTGCTTGTGCAGTTCGGGGTCGGTGCGCAGCTCCCACAGGGCCAGCACGGCGACGGCGATACCGACGATCAGCTCGTTCCACATGACGACGCGCTGATCTGCCAGCCGCAGCACCCACGGCGAGGCGGCGACCCAGACGCCCACCAGCAGGTTGACGACGACGGCCCAGAAATAGGTCTTGTACAGATCGAAGGCGGCCAGCACGGCGATGACCAGGCCCGAGACAAAGGCGTTGATCATCTGCGGCGAGCCTTCGGGATAGGAAAAGGCCCAGGGCGAGACGAGCAGCCACAGGCCCAGCAACAGGATCACTTGGTCCTGCCAGCGTTTCAGTTTGAAGTTGGTTGCCATATTACCTCCTTGCCGGTTGGGGAACGGGCCGGAGCGGGCATGCAGCATGCCGGCCGGCATACTGCGTTAGTGCGCTGCGGCGCGCGAAAAGTTCCGCGCGCCGCAGCGCAAGGCGATGGTGCTTACGACAAGTTGGGCGCCAGCCAGCGTTCCACGTCCTCGATCTTGGCGCCACGGCGCTTGGCCATGTCTTCCACCTGGTCCATGCCGATCTTGCCGACGACGAAGTATTTCGACTCCGGATGGGCGAAATAGAAGCCGGAGACGGCCGCGCCTGGGAACATGGCATACGATTCCGTCAGCTGCATGCCGATTTCCTCGGCCTGCATGACCTCGAACATCTCTTTCTTGACCGTGTGCTCGGGGCAGGCAGGGTAGCCGGGCGCCGGGCGGATGCCCACGTATTTCTCGGCGATCATGTCGTCGTTGCCCAAGTGTTCATCGGGCACGTAGCCCCACAAATCCTTGCGCACGCGTTCGTGCAGGTACTCGGCAAACGCCTCGGCCAGGCGGTCCGCCAGGGATTTGAGCATGATGGACGAGTAATCGTCGTGCGCATCCTCGAAGCGCTTTTCATACTTTTCGATGCCCAGGCCGGACGTGACGGCAAACATGCCGATGTAATCCTTCACGCCAGACGCCTTCGGCGCAATGAAGTCGGCCAGGCACTGGTTCGGACGCTGCACGCCGTCGACCACGGGTTTGACGCCTTGCTGGCGCATGCCGTAATACGTGAACGCCACCGTACTGCGCGTATCATCGGTGTACACCTCGATATCGTCGTCATTGACGCTGTTTGCTGGCAGCAAGGACACGACGCCGTTGGCCGTCAGCCAGCGTCCGTCGATGAGTTTTTTCAGCAAGGCCTGGCCTTCTGCGTACACCTTGGTGGCCGCGTCGCCCACCACTTCATCCGTCAAGATGGCGGGGAAGGGGCCGGCCAGGTCCCAGGTCTGGAAGAATGGGCCCCAGTCGATGTAGTTGGCCAGGGTGGCCAGGTCGACATTTTTAAACACGCGGCGGCCGATGAACTTCGGCTTTACGGGCGTGCAGGCGCCGTCGAACGGCACGACCATCTTGTTGGCGCGCGCCTGCGCCAGCGGCAGGATGGGCAGGGCCTTCTTGTTGGCGTGCTGCTCGCGGATGCGCGCATAGTCGAGTTCGATGTCTTCCACGTATTTGTCGCGCTGTTCCGGCGTCAGCAGCGATTGCGCCACGGACACGGAACGCGAAGCGTCCGGCACGTAGATCACGGGGCCTTCGTAGTTGTGCGCGATTTTCACGGCCGTGTGGGCGCGACTGGTGGTGGCGCCGCCGATCAAGAGGGGAATCTTGAGCATGCGGAAGTGTTCGTCGCGCTGCATTTCCTTGGCGACATACGCCATTTCTTCCAGCGACGGCGTGATCAGGCCCGACAGACCGATGATGTCGGCGTTTTCCACCTTGGCGCGGGCCAGGATTTCCGAGCACGGCACCATCACGCCCATGTTGACCACTTCGAAGTTATTGCATTGCAAGACTACCGTGACGATATTCTTGCCGATGTCATGCACGTCGCCTTTCACGGTCGCCATGATGATCTTGCCCTTCGGCTTGGCGACGATGCCCGTGCGCTGCTCTTCGAGCAGCTTTTCTTCCTCGATAAATGGAATCAGATGGGCCACGGCCTGCTTCATCACGCGCGCCGATTTCACCACTTGCGGCAGGAACATCTTGCCTTGGCCAAACAGGTCGCCTACCACGTCCATGCCGGCCATCAGCGGTCCCTCGATCACGTGGATGGGGCGCCCGCCATTGTGCAGCAGTTCCTGGCGCGCCTCTTCCGTGTCTTCCACGATGAATTGCGTGATGCCATGCACGAGCGCGTGCGACAGGCGTTCCTGTACCGTGCCTTCGCGCCAGGCCAGGGTTTGCGCTTCGGCCTTGCCGCCCGCCTTCAGGGTGCCGGCAAATTCGATCATGCGCTCGGTCGAGTCTTCGCGGCGGTTCAGCACCACGTCTTCCACGCGCTCGCGCAATTCCGGGTCCAGGTTGTCGTACACGCCCACCATGCCGGCGTTGACGATGCCCATGGTCATGCCGGCCTTGATGGCGTGGTACAGGAAGACGGTATGGATGGCTTCGCGGGCGGGATCGTTGCCGCGGAAACTGAAGGACACGTTCGACACGCCGCCCGAGATCTTCGCGTACGGCAAGTTTTCCTTGATCCAGCGCGTAGCGTTGATGAAATCGACGGCGTAGTTGTTGTGCTCTTCGATGCCGGTGGCCACGGCAAAGATGTTCGGGTCGAAAATGATGTCTTCCGGCGGGAAGTCCAGCGCATCGATCAGCAAATGATAGGCGCGCGAACAAATCTCGATCTTGCGCTCGAAGGTGTCGGCTTGCCCTTTTTCATCGAAAGCCATGACGATGACGGCCGCGCCGTAGCGGCGGCACAGTTTCGCCTGGCGCAGGAATTCTTCCTCGCCTTCTTTCATGGAAATCGAGTTGACGATGGCCTTGCCCTGCACGCATTTGAGGCCCGCTTCGATGACCGACCATTTCGACGAGTCGACCATGATGGGCACACGCGAAATATCGGGTTCCGAGGCGATCAGGTTCAGGAAACGCGTCATGGCGGCCAGCGAATCGAGCATCGCCTCATCCATATTGATGTCGATCACTTGCGCGCCGTTTTCCACCTGCTGGCGCGCCACGGACAAGGCTTCGTCGTATTGCTCGTTGAGAATCATGCGCGCGAACGCCTTGGAACCCGTGACGTTGGTGCGCTCGCCCACGTTGACGAACAGCGACTCGTCATTGACGACGAACGGTTCCAGGCCCGCCAGGCGCAAGTCGTGCGACGGGGCCGGCACGGTGCGCGGTGTATTTTTCGACAGCAACTCGCCGATGGCGGCGATGTGCTCGGGCGTGGTGCCGCAGCAGCCGCCCGCCATGTTCAAAAAGCCCGCGTCGGCAAATTCGCGCAGCAGGGCGGATGTGTCGGCTGGCAACTCGTCGAAGCCTGTGTCGCTCATGGGATTGGGCAAGCCCGCGTTCGGGTAGATGCAAACAAACGTGTCGGCGATCTTGGCCAGTTCTTCCGCATACGGGCGCATCAGGGCGGCGCCCAGCGCGCAGTTCAGGCCGATGGTCAGCGGTTTCGCGTGGCGCACGGAATTCCAGAAGGCGGGTACGGTCTGGCCCGACAAAATGCGGCCCGAGGCGTCCGTGACGGTGCCCGAAATCATCAAGGGCAGGCGCACGACGGTCGGATTCTGTTCGTAGAACAGGTCGATGGCGAACAGGGCCGCCTTGCAGTTCAAGGTATCGAAAATGGTTTCCACCAGCAGCACGTCGGCGCCCCCTTCCACCAGGCCCTGCGTCTGCTGCAGGTAGGCGGCCACCAGCTGGTCGAAACTGACGTTGCGCGCGGCCGGGTCGTTGACGTCGGGCGAGATCGATGCCGTCTTTGGCGTCGGTCCCAGGGCGCCCGCGACGAAGCGCGGCTTGTCCGGGGTGGAATACTTGTCGCAGGCGGCACGCGCCAGTTTCGCCGCCTGGACGTTCATTTCATAGGCCAGGTGGGCCATGTGGTAATCGTCTTGCGCGATCGTCGTGGCGCCGAAGGTATTCGTTTCGATCAGGTCGGCGCCCGCCGCCAGGTAGCGCTCGTGGATTTCCTGGATGATGTGCGGCTGCGTGAGGGTCAGCAGCTCATTGTTGCCCTTGACGAACAGTTCGCGCGCGCCGCTGTCGGCCGGCGCGGCGAAATCGATGAAGCGGCCGGCGGGACCGCCACGGTACGCTTCTTCGTCGAGCTTGTACTGCTGGATGATCGTGCCCATGGCGCCGTCGAGGATCATGATCCGCTGCGCCAGGATGGCGCGCAAGGTGGCTTCGGTCGGGGACATGGCGGGGATCACGGTATCGTTCATTTCATGCTTTCAATAGGCAAACGGGCGGCGGCGCGGCGACAAGACAGTACGAGGCGGTTGCGGGCCAGCAGGATCAGCTGACGGAGTGTGCCCGCCGGGTAGGGCAGGCAGAAGGTGGCAATCGCCTGAATCACCGGGTCTAAAATTATACGGCATCAGGCTGCTTTGGTTTTAAGCAAAAGCGGCCGTTCGCCTCGCGGCAGGCTTGCTTGCAACAGATCGGCTTGCGCCGCGCCTGATTCTGAAATGACATTCCTGAAAATCTTACTCAAAGTGTTAATTCTTCCGCCAAAATTGCCAGGAAGATATGTCCTCCAGGCTGTGGAAAAATTTCCACATTATTGGCGCCATAGCAGCCTGTTTTAATGGATTGTATGGCAATAGCTGCAAAGGAAAATAATTTTGATTCAAGGCCATGTAGGTGGGGGCGAATAATTCTTAGATAAATATTTCCAGACGAATACTTTATTATTATCAAAACCAATTGAATCAAAAGCATTAATAGTTGTCTTTGGGAATCGAATTAACCGATAATATGGGTTCTTAGAAATCACATTCTCACCAAAAGTCACCAATATGTCACATTTCTCTCGTGTCCTCCCCGGCATCGCGCTGCACCAACATGGTTGCCATCCATGAAAAACCATCTGCTTGTTGCATTGTTTCTTGTGCTGGGCCTGTCCGCTTGCGGCGGTGGCGGCGGTGGTGACACGGCGGTGGCGACCACGTCGGGCAATCCTGCCGTGGTTCCTGCCGTAACGGCCGTCTCGGCGGCGAATGTCGCCGTGGGCGGCAGGCTGGTGGTGACGGGCACGAATCTGAGCCGCGTGACGGCTTTCCAGGTAGGCGGCGTGAACGTTGCCGCCAGTGCCAGCAGCGACACCAGCGTGACCCTGGCCATGCCGGGCACCCCTGTGACGGGCGCCTTGAGCCTCGTCAGCGCCAGCGGCACGGCGACCACCAGTTATAACGTCAATGTGTACTTGCCGCTGAGCGTGAGCAGCATCGCGCCAGCGACGGGCGGCGTCGGTTCCAGCGTGACGATCGCGGGCGGCGGCATGGGCGCCGTGACGGCGGTGCAGTTCGGCAGTGGCGCGGCGGCAACGCCGCAAAGCCAGACAGCCGGCAGCGTGACGGTAGTGGTGCCTGCGGGCGCAGCGACAGGCGCGCTGACGGTGCGCGGTCCGTACAACGATGTGATTAGCAGCGACACGTACACGGTCCTGGCCAGCGTGGCAGTGACGTCGATCACGTCGGCCGTCAACGGCGCGACCTTGTCGGTGACGCTGCAGGGCAGCAATCTGGACCAGGTCAGCTCGGCAACGGTGGGCAGTACGCCAGCCGTCATCGTCAGCGCCAGTAGCAGCCAGCTGCTGCTGTCTGCGCCAGCGTCGGCAACGGGCAACGTGATGCTGTCGGCCGCTTCGCGCATCGCCGTGAATGCGGGCACGGTGTCGGCCTTTACCTTGGGCAGCATTGATTTCGCGCAGGTACTGAACTTGAATTCCAGCGATGCCGCCTTGCGTTTGACGCGCGGCAAGCCGGCCGCCGTGCGCGTCTCCGTGCTGGCCACGCAAACAGGCCAGACCAGCCCGACCGTGATCTTGAATGCGACGGCCGCCAATGGCGGCAACCTGGGCAGCATCACCATGAGCGGCCCATCGGTCTTGCCGACGGTGAAAAGCGATTACAGTTTCAACGGCAATTTCAGCGCCGTCCTGCCAGCTGGCTGGATCTTGCCCGGCGTGCGCGTGCGCGTGACGGCAGTGGGCAATGACGGCGTGCAAGTGAGCCAGGAAGCGGCGCCCGTGGTGGGCAGCGCAGCGAAAATTCACCTGGTGCTGGTACCACTGAGCACCGATGATGGTGTGGCGCAATTGCCGGACGCCGAGGTGATCCGTGCTGCACTGACGCGCGTGTATCCGTATGCGGCGGAAAATATCAGCATCACCACGCGCACGGCGCTGAGCCTGCCAGGCAGCAGCACGGCCGACAGCTGGTGGAGCGATGCCTTGGACAAGCTGGAAAACCAGCGCGCGCTGGAAGACCGCGGCGCCTATTATTATGGTTTCGTGCCGAGAATGTCTTCCACGCGCACCGCCGGCCTGGCCTACATCAACCCGACGGGCAGCAGCAATGCCTTCACGGCGGCCATCGGCCTCGATGCCAGGTTCAACAGCATTGCCTCCGTCGATCCCTTTGGCAATAGCTGGCCTGAATGGCTGACCACGCTTGTGCATGAGCTGGGCCATAACCACTCGCTGCAGCACGTCGCCTGCGGCGGTCCAGCCAGTGCGGCCACCGACTACCCGTATCCGAATGGCGAACTGGGCCCGCAACCGCTGTACAACAGCGACTATGCGGGCAGCATTGGCCAGTTGAGCAAGGCCGTGTATGGCGCTACGCCGATGAAGGACGTGATGAGCTATTGCAGCGGTGCCTGGTTCTCCGACTACAGCTATGTGCGGGTACAGCAATTCCTGGAAAGGCGCAGCACGCAGGTGACGGGCAGCAATGTGCTGGCCGCCAGCATGTCCGTGGCCGAGAACGGCTATCTGACCATTTCCGGCCGCATCACGCCGGCCGGTGTGGGGCTGCGTCCCGCCGTTGCCTCGTCTGCGCGCATCGGCCCCGCTGCCGGCGGCAGCGGCCATGCATATACCCTGCGCGTGCTGACGGCGTCGGGACAGACTATCGACTTGCCTTTTGATGGCGTTTCCGTGGCTGATCATGGCGGCAACGCCATGAGCCATTTCCGCGTCAGCTTCGCCAACCCGGGCGACATCAGCGACGTGCAAGTGCTGCAAAATGGCAAGGCTCTAGCCAAGCTGGAGCGCTCTGCGCGCCGCAGCAGGGCCGCCGCCAACGATGCCACGTTCGATGCGACACAAAGTGGCGGCAAGCTGGCGCTGGTCTGGAATGCCGATGCGGAACCCTACGCCGCCGTGCTGCACGTGGCCGCCGATGGCCGCAAGACGGTGGTCGCCAGTGACTTGACGGGTGGCAAAGCCAGCGTCGACGTCAGCGCCTTGCCGGCCGGCGGCCGTTTCGAGGTCAGCCTGTCGTCGTCCGTGGGCGCACGCCTGATGAGGGTGCAGCGCCGCTAAGCCAGCGGGCTCGATGCAACGAGGGCTTGCCGCGGCAAGCCCTTTTTGTGTGTGTGGAATATGCACAGATCCTGTACCTGGCGAGGGCTGCCGTTTCACCTCCCACCTGCCTAGAATGGGGCTTCATCCACTTGCGGAGCATCCCATGCCCATTCTGAACCTGCGTTTGTCCACCACGCCCGATGCGCGCCAGTCGGCCGCCATCGCCGCCACCTTGAGCACCTTGACGGCGCAGTTGCTGCACAAGGCGCCCGAACTGACGTCGGTGGCGATCAGCCATCTTGACGCGGCGCACTGGTTTGTCGGCGGGCCATCCCTGCAGGTGCAGGGCAAGGCCAGCTTTTTCCTCGATATCCTGATCAGCGATGAAACGAATACGGCGGCGGAAAAGGCCGCGTATATCGCCGCCGTGTTCGCCGCCATGCATGAGCATCTCGGCGCCTTGCATGACGTCAGCTACATCCACGTGCACGATGCGCGCCAGGCGGCCTGGGGCTACGGCGGCTTGACGCAGCAGTTCCGCGCCGTGCGCAAGGCGCTGCAGCCGGCCTGATCAATCCCAGCGGTGATTTTGATAGTGTTGCACGGCAAAATCGACGAAGACCCTGACCTTCGGCGACAGCTGGCGGCTGTGCGGATACAGCGCGTACAAGGTGCGTGGGCGCAAGGTGTAGCCGGGCAAGACTTCCACCAGCTGGCCGCTGCGCAGCGCGTCGCGCACGATGAAGCCGGCCGCGCCGGCAATGCCCATGCCGCCCACGGCAGCCTCGCGCAGGGCCACGCTGGTATTGGCTTGCAGGCTGCCGCGCACGGCTACCTTGTGCACGGCACCGCCCGCATCCGTGAACGACCACTCGGCCGGCTTCTCGCCGGAGCTGTACATCAGGCAATTGTGCTGTGCCAGGTCTTGCGGCGTGGCCGGATGGCCATGGCGGGCCAGGTAGGCGGGCGAGGCGACGGCCAAGGTGCGGCTGCTGCCCAGCTGGCGCGCCACCAGGGTGGAGTCGGGCAAGCCGCGCGCCAGGCGCAGCGCCACGTCGAAGCCATCGTCGATCAGGTCGACGATGCGGTCATTGCAGACGAGATCGATGTGGATGTGCGGGTAGTGGCGCGTAAAGTCGGGCAGCCAGGCGGCCAGTTCCAGGGTGCCGAAGGCCATCGGCGCATTGATGCGCAGGCTGCCGGACGGCTGCGCCTGGTGCATGGCGACGGCGCGGTCGGCCGCATCGAGGGCGTCGAGGATGTCGCGGCTGGCCAGATAGTATTCCTGGCCGGCAGCCGTCAGGGCGAAGCGGCGCGTGGTGCGGTTGAGCAATTGGGCGCCCAGCTGGCTTTCCAGCTGGCGGATCTGGCGCGACACGATGGAGTGGGAAATGCCGAGCGCGGCGCCGGCGGCCGTGAAACTGCCCAGTTCCACGACGCGGCGCAAGGCGCGCAGGGCGGTCAGCTGGTCCATGGGCGCTTGCCGCCGGTATCGATGGCTTAATTAAACGAAACGCTTGCCTTCGAGGGGGAATCCCTTGATGAACTCGGCTGCGGGCAGGCGCTTGCCGCCCGGTTTTTGCAGTTCCGTCAGGCGCAGCGAGCCATTGCCGCAGGCCACGACGATGCCATGCTGGGCGTCGGCCGCCAGCACCTGGCCCGGCGCTTCCTTGCTGTCCGCGTCGAGTACCTCGGCGGCCCAGATCTTGATGGTGACGCCATCGACCTGGCCGCAGGCGCCGGGAAACGGATTGAAGGCGCGGATTTTCAGGCCCAGTTCCAGCGCCGGCAAGCTGAAATCGAGCGCCGCTTCTTCCTTGGCGATCTTTGCCGCATAGGTGACGCCCGCTTCCGGCTGCGGCACCGCTTCCAGCGGCTGCTGTTGCATCTTGCGCAGGGTCTCGACGATCATCTTGCCGCCGAGGGTGGCCAATTTGTCGTGCAGGGTGGCGGTGGAGTCGCCCGCCTCGATGGGCGTGCGCTCGATGGCCAGCATGGGGCCCGTATCGAGGCCTTCTTCCATCTGCATGATGGTCACGCCCGTTTCATCGTCGCCGGCCTCGATGGCGCGGTGGATCGGCGCGGCGCCGCGCCAGCGCGGCAGCAATGAACCGTGGATATTGATGCAGGGTTTGATGTCGAGCGTACTGCGCGGCAAGATCAAGCCGTAGGCCGCCACCACCATCACATCGTAATCGGTGGCCAGCAGGCGCTCGTGGGCCGCTTTTGCCTCGGCGGCGCGCTGCGGGTCCTTGCTGTCCATGCGCAAGGACAGCGGCTGCAGCACCTCGATGCCGTGCTGCTGCGCGTACTGCTTGACGGCCGAGGCGTGCAGCTGCATGCCGCGTCCGGCAGGACGGTCGGGCTGGGTCAGCACCAGCGGAATCTCGAATCCCGCTTCGTGCAAGTCTTTCAGGGCCGTGGCGGCGAATTCAGGCGTGCCTGCGAAGATCACTTTCATAGCGTTCCTTGACGTGAGGTGCGCAGGCCCGGGCCGGAGGCGCCAGGCTGGCGTGGTGTTACGACTATTGTTGCTTAGTCTATCAGCAGCGGCTTAGAAACGACGGTTCTGTGCGCGCAAGCTCGCTTCGCGCTCGAGACCGCGTATTTCCTTGATCATCTTGGTCTTGATGCGGTTGCGCTTGAGCGGCGACAGGTATTCGACGAATACCTTGCCCAGCAAGTGATCCATCTCATGCTGGATGCAGACGGCCAGCAAGCCATCGGCTTCCAGCTCGTACTGCTTGCCGTGGCGGTCCAGGGCGCGCACCTTGATGCGGGCCGGACGCTCGACGCCGTCATACACGCCGGGCACGGACAGACAGCCTTCGTCGTAGACCTGCTTTTCTTCGCTGGCCCAGGTGATTTCCGGGTTGATGAATACTTGCAGCTGGTTTTTTTCTTCGGTGGTGTCGATCACCATCATCTGGATATGCTCGTCCACTTGCGACGCGGCCAGGCCGACGCCCGGGGCGTCGTACATGGTTTCGGCCATGTCGTCGATCAGGGTTTGCAGGCGTGCGTCAAATTCGGTGACGGGCTTGGCGATCGTGTGCAGGCGAGGATCGGGGTAACGCAGGATATTTAATATGGACATACGGATTCGACTGGTTAAGGTGGGCGCCGGTGCGCCGGATTATTCATGCCTGGGCCATGCGAACGATGGCAGGGCTATTTTATTTTTGAGTACGCTACGGTTGGGCGCGTGTGGCGCAACGGCGCGGCAGATGCGTTTGCCAGTGCGCTATTCGTTTGCTGCAAAGGGAAATTTTATCACAGACGCCCATGGCCCTGTGGACGGCGGGCCGTTTTGCGGCGTCATTGCACGCATCCTTGCGCGCGTCGGTATCGCGTGCGCGCCATGGCGCTAGCATGGGATGCCACAGTACATAACGAGGTTGTCATGCATGCACTTGCAACGATGGCGGACACGGCCACGGAACTGGCGGGCTGGCTGCGCCTCCAGCATCTGCCCGGTGTGGGGCCGGTGGCGGCGCGCGCCTTGCTGGCCCGCTTCGGCTTGCCGCCGCAAATCTTTGCCACGCCGTTCGACATCCTGCGCGAGGTGGTGCCGGCCAGCGTGGCGCGCGCCATCGTGCAGCCGCCCAAGCCGGTGGCCAACAGCCAGCTGGCGCTGACCCTGCAATGGCTGCAGCGGCCCGGCAATACCGTGCTGACCCTGGCCGATGCCGCGTATCCGCCCCTGCTGCTGGAAATCGCCGATCCGCCGCTGTTGTTATATGTGCGGGGACGGGCGGAACTGCTGTCGCGTCCGGGCGTGGCCATCATCGGCAGCCGCAATGCCAGCGCGCAAGGCATGCAGAACGCGGCCGCCTTTGCGCAAGCGCTGAGCGCGGCAGGCTTGACCATCATTTCAGGGCTGGCGCTCGGCATCGACACGCACGCGCACGAGGGCGGCTTGCGCGGCGCGGGCGCCACCGTCGCCGTGATCGGCACGGGCGCCGATTTGGTGTATCCACGCCGCAACGTTGATCTGGCGCAAAGAATTGCCGAACAGGGCTGCATCGTCAGCGAGTACGCGCTAGGGCTGCCTGCAATGCCGGGGAATTTTCCGCGCCGCAACCGCCTGATCAGCGGCCTGGCGCGCGGCGTGCTGGTGATCGAGGCGGCGGCCCAGTCGGGTTCCCTGATCACGGCGCGCCTGGCGGGCGAGCAGGGGCGCGACGTGTATGCCTTGCCCGGCTCCATCCATGCGACTTTGGCCAAGGGTTGCCATGCACTCATCAAGCAGGGTGCCAAGCTGGTCGAATCGGCCGATGACGTGCTGCAAGAGCTGCAGTGGCTGGGCGGCGTCCCCGGAGTGCCGGCCGCGGTGGAGGACGAACCGCCGCTGCTGGCCGCGCTGGGCCACGATCCCCACGACGCCGATACCCTGGCCGCGCGCAGCGGCCTGGCCATGGGCGCGCTGATGGGGCAATTGCTGGCGCTGGAGCTGGCGGGCCTGGTGGAACGCTTGCCGGGAGGACTGTTTCAACGCTGCAAATGACAGCTTGTCACTTGTGTGGCGGCCTTGCCGCACGGGCGCGCTTTGTCTGCGCGCACCCTTGTGTCTTAGCGAGCTTAGCTGCTAGAGTAGAGCCATGTTCGATATCCTGGTGTACCTCTACGAGACTTACTATCGCCCCGATGCCTGCCCCGAGCCGGCAGTCCTGGCGCGCAAACTGTCGGCCGTCGGTTTCGACGACGTGGAGATTTCCGAAGCGCTCGTGTGGCTGACGGACTTGAACGCCATGGCCGGCGCCGAACAAACCCTGACGGCCAGTTCCACGGGCACGCGCTTCTACGTGCAGCAGGAAAGCGACGTGCTGGGCACGGCCGCCATCGGCTTCATCCAGTTCCTGGAAAGCGCCAAGGTGCTGTCGCCGCTGCAGCGCGAAATCGTCATCGAACGGGCGCTGGCGCTCGACGAGGCGCCCGTGTCGCTGGGCAAGCTGAAAGTCATCGTGCTGATGCTGTTGTGGAGCCAGGGCAAGGAACCGGACGCCTTGATGTTCGACGATTTATTCGTCGACGACGAAGACCTGCCTCCCCGCCTGCTACACTAATATAATACAGCGCTTGCTGGCTGCTCCTCCAGCCGTCGGCCTGACACCCCGGCGCCGCTGCCGCGCCATCCCCTTTAAGATGCACAGCACCGGCGCGCACGCCAGTCCATTGTGTTTGCGCCTGCGCATTCTTGCTTGCAGATAACTTGCCGAATTCTTCAATAGGCGCTTATCATTGGCCGCTTGACAAGACCACAAGTCACAAGGCCTTGCGCAGACAAAAGCGTCGGCGCCTGGCAATGCACTGTATGATGCGCATGCTGAAACTATCCTAGAGCATTTTTCGAGACCAAAAAATATGACAAAAACCCTCATCATCGCCGAGAAGCCTTCTGTCGCGAACGATATCGCGAAGACGCTTGGCGGCTTCACCAAGCACGATGAGTACTTTGAATCGGATGAATACGTCCTGTCGTCGGCGGTCGGCCACTTGCTGGAGATCGCCGTACCGGAAGAATTCGACGTGAAGCGCGGCAAATGGAGTTTCGCGCACTTGCCGATGATTCCACCGTATTTCGCGCTCAATCCCATCCCGAAGACGGAAGCGCGCCTCAAAGTATTAAACAAGCTGATCAAACGTAAAGACGTTTCCACCCTCATCAACGCATGCGATGCGGGGCGCGAAGGCGAGCTGATTTTCCGTCTGATCGCGCAAAACGCCAAGGCCAAGCAACCGGTCAAGCGCCTGTGGCTGCAGTCGATGACGCCGGGTGCCATCCGCGACGGTTTTGCGCACCTGCGCAGCGACGAAGAAATGCTGCCGCTGGCCGACGCGGCCCGCTGCCGTTCGGAAGCCGATTGGTTGATCGGCATCAATGGCACGCGCGCCATGACAGCGTTTAATTCGAAAGAAGGCGGTTTTTACCTGACCACCGTGGGCCGCGTGCAAACGCCGACCCTGTCCATCGTGGTCGAACGCGAAGACAAGATCAAGAAATTCGTGCCGCGCGACTTCTGGGAAGTGCGCGCCGAATTCGTCTGCGCGGCCGGCATCTATGAAGGCCGCTGGCTCGACACGAAGTTCAAGAAGGACGAGAACGACCCCGAGAAGCGCGCAGAGCGCCTGTGGAGCAAGACGGCTGCCGACTCGATCGCCACCGCCTGCCGCGGCCGCCAAGGCATCGTCACGGAAGAATCGAAACCGACCACCTCGATGGCGCCGGGCCTGTTCGACCTGACCAGTCTGCAGCGCGAAGCGAACTCGCGTTTCGGCTTCTCCGCCAAGAATACCCTGGGCCTGGCACAGGCGCTGTATGAAAAGCACAAGGTCTTGACGTATCCGCGTACCGATTCGCGTCACCTGCCGGAAGACTACATGCCGACCGTGCTGCAGGCGCTGGAAACGGTCAAGGAAAACAGCAACTACCACCAGTTCGCCAAGCAGATCATCGACAAGGGCTGGGTCAAGCCGAACAAGCGCATCTTCGACAACACGAAAATCTCGGATCACTTCGCGATCATCCCGACGACGATCGCGCCAAAGAATTTGTCCGAGCCGGAACAGAAGTTGTACGACCTGGTCACGCGCCGCTTCATGGCCGTGTTCTTCCCGCCTGCGGAATTCCAGGTCACCACGCGCTATACGGAAGTGTCCGGCCATCAGTTCAAGACTGAAGGCAAGGTCATGACCAATCCGGGCTGGCTGGCCATCTACGGCAAGGAAGCGTCGACGGACGCCGACAAGGAAAGCAATGGCAACGGCAACCTGGTGCCCGTCGCCAAGGGCGAGAAAGTGCAGACGGAAAGCGTCAGCGCCAACGGCCTGGTGACGAAACCGCCCGCGCGCTTCACGGAAGCGACCTTGCTGTCGGCCATGGAAGGCGCCGGCAAGCTGATCGACGACGACGAGCTGCGCGACGCGATGGCCGGCAAGGGTCTTGGCACCCCGGCGACGCGCGCGGCCACCATCGAGGGCTTGCTGACGGAACGCTACCTGATCCGCGAAGGTCGCGAACTGATCCCGACGGCCAAGGCATCGCAGCTGATGACTTTGCTCAAAGGCCTGGGCGTCAATGAATTGACGGCGCCTGAGCTGACGGGCGAGTGGGAATACAAGCTGTCGCAGATGGAAAAAGGCAAGATTTCGCGTGAAGAATTCATGCGCGAAATCGCGCAGATGACGCAAATCATCGTCAAACGCGCCAAGGAATACGACAACGACACGATTCCCGGCGACTACGCGACCCTGGAAACGCCATGCCCGAATTGCGGCGGCGTGGTGAAGGAAAACTACCGCCGTTTCGCCTGCACCAAGTGCGAATTCTCGATGAGCAAGACGCCGGGTTCGCGCCAGTTTGAAATCGCCGAAGTGGAGCAATTGCTGAAGGACCGCACCATCGGCCCGCTGCAAGGCTTCCGCTCGAAGATGGGCCGTCCGTTCGCCGCCATCCTGCGCATCGTGCGTGATGAAGAGATCAAGAATTTCAAGCTGGAATTCGATTTCGGCCAGAACGACGAGAGCGAAGATGGCGAAGGCGTCGATTTCACGGGCCAGACGCCCGTGGGACCGTGCCCCAAGTGCAATGCCGGCGTGTACGAAATGGGCCTGGCCTATGTGTGCGAACACAGCGTAGCCAAGCCGAAGACGTGCGATTTCCGCAGCGGTCGCATCATCTTGCAGCAGGAAATCTTGCCGGAACAAATGGCAAAACTGCTCAACGATGGCAAGACGGACTTGCTGCCGGGCTTCGTATCGCAGCGCACGCGCCGTCCGTTCAAGGCTTTCCTCGTGCGGGGCAAGGATGGCAAAGTGAGCTTCGAGTTTGAAGAGCGCAAGGCCAAGCCGGGTGCGAAGACAAAGGCTGCCGAGGTCGAAGGCGAAGAAGGCGCGGCGCCAGCGAAGAAAACGGCCGTCAAGAAAGCGGCAGCCGTCAAAAAGGCACCGGCCAAGAAGGCCACGGCCGTGAAAAAGCCGGCCGCCAAGAAGGCGCCGGCGAAGAAGGCGGCAACGGCCGAGTAATCGGACGCCAGCCAGGCAAAAGCCAGGGATTTCCCTGGCTTTTTTTATGTCCCGAGGCTGGCTTAGTCCAGGTAGTCGGAGTACTCGCGCTGCGCGTAATTCTGCAGGTTGGCCCACGGCTGCGCCTTGCTGACGGTCGGCTGCAGCTTGACGTCGACCCGGCGATAGAAGGTATTCGCGCGGTCGCCGCTTTCGATGATCAGGGGAATCTGCTTTTGTTCATCCCACAGGATGCGCTGGAACACGCCGTTCTTTTCCACTTCGCGCCAGCGCGCCCCCGTCACGTTCGATGCCTGTTTCGACAGCGGCATGGCGGCCACCAGTTTCGGGTCCAGCAGATAAAAACTGTTTTCCCAGGAACCGTCGAAATTGACGTTTTCGTACTCGGCCTTGGGAATCGAGACGACGATCTTGTCGTGCGCATCGATGTATTCCACGCGCACGGTGTTCTTTTCCAGCATCACGTGGCGCGGGATCAGCACGGGATTGAAGTGCTTGTGTTCATGCTGCGTGGCCGCAGTCGACGTTTTCAGGGCCACCTTGGTGTTGTCGCCATGCTTGTGGCCCGCATGCGCGTCCGTCGACGGCGCCAGCACGCGCTCGACCCACACGTGGCCGGGGCGGCGCAGCATCTTTTCTTCGTAGCGGCTTTCGCGCGTCACGCCTTCCGGCGTCAGGACGCGGCTGTAATAGGTGATGCCCAGGTCCAGGTCGGCAGGAGCAGCAGCGGTGGGGGCGGCTTGGGTGCTGGCGGCAAAGCCGGCGGCGAGGAGGACGGCGATCAGGGACGATTTCATGGTGGTGCCTTTACGTGCAGAGGGGCGGAGGGCATACGCCATCCGCCCCGGTGGGGTTGCCGTGTTGATGTGGATCAGAAGCCGAAGGCCGCCTTCAGCAAATCAAATACCTTGGTGTTGTCCAGGGTGCCCTTGAAGGTCTTCGCGCCGGCGCCCGTGGCCAGCAGCTTGACGTCGCCGCCGCCATGGGTTTCGCTGGCCAGGCGCACGCCTGTTTCTTGCAGGTAGTTGTCTTTCAGCGCCGTGGCGCTGTCGACGTTGCTGCGCAAGTCAGGGCGGTTCGGGCCATTGCCGAATACCAAAGTGGTGTAGGTGTTGCCATCGGCATCCTTGCTTGGCTGGTTATCCTTGTAGCCGCGGTTGATGTCGAGGATATTGTTGCCGCGCTTGCCGTAGCCGTTGAAGGCCAGCGTGTGGTCATGGTCGGCCGTGACGACGATCAGGGTATTGGCCAGGGTCGGGTCGGTTTCCTTGATCTTGGCGATGGCCGCCTTGATGGCGTCGTCGAAGGCGATGGTGTCCGTCAGCGCGCGCTTGGCATTGATGCCGTGCAAGGCGTGGTCGATGCGGCCGCCTTCGACCATCAGGAAGTAGCCGTTCGTGTTTTTCGACAGCAAGTCGATGGCTTTCAGCGTCATTTCCGACAGGCTAGGCTGGGTCGCGCCTTCGCCCAGCGGCGGCGTGGCCGTACGGTCCAGTTCATATTCGAGGTGGCTGCGGGTGCTGTACAGGCCGATGAATTTCTTGCCGCTCGGCGCGGCCGCCATTTCCGCTTTCGTCGCGGCCACGGTGTAGCCCTTGGCGGCAAACTCCGTCAGCAGGTTGCGGCCATCGGCGCGGCCGTATTTGTTGCTCGTCGACCAAGGCGTGAAGTGGTTGCGGCCGCCACCCATCAGCACGTCGACGCCATCGCCGAGGGCTGCGTTGTAGCCGGCGCCGCCTGGCGCCGTTTGCGCGGCGATCGCGTATTGCGCATTGCGGTTGCAGATGTGCGAGAACGTCGTCGCCGGCGTGGCGTGCGTCAGTTCCGTGGTAGTGATGGCACCCACGGCCTTGCCCTTGGCTTTCGCCAGTTCCAGGATGGTCGGCACGGTCTTGCCGCCGGCCGGGCAATTGTCCACGCCCAGGTTGCCGTTGGCATCGCGGCCGGGTTCCTTGGCGATCGTGTCTTGCGCCATCGAGATGACTTCATTGTTCATCTTGACGCCGGTCATGTAGGCGGCCATCGATGGCGCGCTGTCCGTCGTTTGCGCATCGTTCGAGAACGTCTTGATGCGCGCCGTGCGTTCCAGCGTATCCATGGTCAGGCTGCCGTCTTCCTTGTACTGGTAGATGCGCGCGGCCGTCACGACGGACGGGCCCATGCCGTCGCCGAGGAAGAAGATGACGTTCTTCGCGTCGGCGGCGTAGGCGCTGGCGACGCTGGCGGCCACGAGCGTGGTCAGCAAGGAGAGTTTCAGGGCGGGTTTCAATGCGAGTTTCATATGCTTGTCCAATTCTTGTCTCTTGGGGATTACAGACCGCCGGCGGTCTTGACCAGGCCGAATACTTTGGTGTTGTCGATGGTGCCCAGGAAGGTTTCCGAACCCTTGCCGATGGCGCCCAGGAAGACGTCGGTGCCGCCGTGGGTTTCATTGCCTGCCGTGGTGCGGATCACCGCTTCCTGGTGATAGGTATTGGCGCTGGTGACGGTTTCATCGAGGCTGGCCATGGCGGCGCGGCTCGACTGCGTGCGGTTTTCGCCATTGCCGAAGCCGATGATCGAATACGGTGCGCCGTCCAGGTCTTTCTCGACCGCGCCGGTGACGTAGTTCTTCACCACGCCCAGCACGCCAGGGTTGCCGGCAGCCGTCTTGCCCGTGCGCTTGGCGTAGCCGTTCAGCACCAGGGTATGGTCATGGTCGGCCGTGACGACGATCAGGGTATTGGCCAGGGTCGGATCGGTGAGCTTGGCTTTTTCGATGGCGGCCTTGATGGCGTTGTCGAACGCGACTGTGTCTTGCAGCGCTTTCTTGGCGGTTGTTTCGTGCAGCGCATGGTCGATGCGGCCGCCTTCGACCATCAGGAAGTAACCCTTCTTGTTCTTCGCCAGCACGTCCATGGCTTTGGTGGTCATTTCCGCCAGGCTAGGCTCCTTGGCCGCATCGCGGTCCAGGTCGTAGCTCATGTGGCTGGAAGTGAACACGCCGAACAAACGGTCCGTCTTGGCCGGATCGACGGCCTTGAAGTCGGTGGCGTTGTTGGCGACCGTGTAACTCTTCGCTTTCAGTTCGGCCACCAGGTCGCGGTCGTCGGAACGCTTGCCGCCATCCTTGAACGGTTTGAAGAATTGCGCGCCGCCACCGAGGACCACTTCCAGGCCGGTGGTGCCCAGTGCGCTGTTGTAGCCCGTGCCGCCCGGCACCAGGGCCGCGGCGATATCGTTTTCCAGGTCGCGGTGGCAGATGTGCGCGTAGGTCGCGGCCGGCGTGGCGTGCGTCACGCGCGCCGTGCTGACGACGCCGGCGGCAAAGCCCTTGGCCTTGGCCAGTTCCAGCAAGGTGGTGGCGGGCGTGCCGTTGCCGGTGCCGCATTTATTGACCAGCTTGTTGCCGTTCGCATCCGTGCCCGGATCGATGGCGACCGTGTTGGCCGACATCGAGATGACTTCATTGTTCATCTTGACGCCGGTCATGTAGGCGGCCATCGATGGCGCGCTGTCGGTCACTTGCGCGTCGTTCGAGAACGTCTTGACGAAGGCCGTTTCCGGCAGGGTGTCCATGGTCAGCGAACCGTCTTCGCCCACCGAATAGATGCGCGCGGCCGTCATGGTGGTCAGGCCCATGCCATCGCCGAGGAAGAAGATGACGTTTTTCGGCGGCGCTTCAGCCACTACCTCTTCTTTTTTTGCATCGCTGCCGCAGGCGGCCAGCATCAGGGTGATGGCGACGCTGCAGCCAGCGACGGAAATTTTTCTGCGTGTCATGTGGTTCATCCGGCTAGGTTTGAAAGAGCTAGCAAGATAGCAATCCAATGTGACACCCTCATGACGCTGTGACATGTTTTGTGACGGCGCCACACCGCCGCAGCGGCGTGGCTTTCGCGCACGTCTACGCCGGAAAAATACGCCGTACCGTGCCCGCCATCGGTAGATTGCATCGAAATGAGCAACAAACTATTGCGTTTTAACTAGTTTTTCTACCGAATCAAGCAACGTAAGATGCCGTCATCCCAATCATTTTGTGAAGGCAGATCATGTTCTCCAAATCCATCAGCAGCGTTCTTGTTTCCACCCTGTTTGCCGCCGGCGCCGCCTCGGCCGCCGCCAGCGCCCCCTTGACCCTGGAAGTCTTCAACCCGGGCGAAGCGGCGATTTTCCCCGTCGCTTCCGTGCTGGTGGCGGGCAAGCATGACGCCGTGCTGATCGATGCGCAGTTTTCGCGCGCCGAAGCGCAAAAGCTGGTGGAGAAGATCCGCGCCAGCGGCAAGAAACTGACGACCGTGTACATCAGCCACAGCGACCCCGATTTTTACTTTGGCCTCGATGTGATCAAGGCAGCTTTCCCGAAGGCAAAGATCGTCGCCACGCCGGAAACGGTGGCCGAGATCCGCCGCAAGGCTGACGCCAAGGTCGCCTACTGGGGGCCTATCCTGAAAGACAATGCGCCGCACGGCATCGTCATTCCCGAAGCCTTGAAAGGCAAGCGCATCAGCCTGGAAGGCCAGTCGCTCGATATCGCCGGCCCGACGCCAGCGCGCACCTATGTGTGGATTCCATCAATCAAGGCCGTCGTCGGCGGAGTCGTGCTGTTTGGTAACTTGCACGTGTGGACGGCCGATACGCAAAGCCTGCAATCGCGCCAGGACTGGCTCAAGACCCTCGACGGCATCGCGGCGCTGCAGCCCGTCACCGTCGTGCCTGGCCACTTCAAGGTCGGTTCGCCCCTGACGCCCGACAGCATCGGCTTTACGCGCGACTACCTGGTGACGTTTGAAGCGGAAACGGCCAAGGCCGCCAACTCGGCCGCCCTGATCGCCGCCATGAAACAGCACTACCCGCAACTCGGCCTCGATGGCGCGCTGGAAACGAGCGCCAAGGTGGCCAAGGGTGAAATGAAATGGTAAGCGGAAAGGCCGGCATGCCCACATTGCACTACATTTTCGACCCCCTGTGCGGCTGGTGCTACGGAGCGGCGCCGCTGGTCGAGGCGGCGCGCGCCGTGCCCGGCCTGACGGTGGCGTTCCACGGCGGCGGCATGATGACGGGCAGCAATCGCCGCCAGATCACGCCCGCCTGGCGCGGCTATGTGCTGCCGCACGACCGGCGCATCGAGCAATTGTCGGGCCAGCCTTTCGGCGACGCCTATATCAACGGCTTGCTGAACGACACGACGGCCATGATGGATTCCGAACCGCCGATCACGGCCATCCTGGCGGCTGAATCGCTGGCCGGCAAGGGCCTGGACATGCTGCAGCGCGTGCAGCGCGCCCATTACATGGACGGCTTGCGCATCGCCGACGTGCCCGTGCTGGTGTCCTTGGCGCAAGAGCTGGGCATGGACGGGGCCGCATTCGGGGCGGAATATGCCCGGCAGGCGGGCGCTGCCACGCAACAGCACATCGACGCCAGCCGGGCCTTGCTGGCGCAGGTGGGCGGGCAGGGCTTTCCCACGTTCGTGCTCGACGATGGCAGCGGCAAGCTGTCCGTGATCGATATCGGCGGCTTCCTGGGCCAGCCTGCGAAGTTGCAGGCGGAACTCGGTGGCGTGTGCGATGCTCACGGCTGTGCATTGTAAATAGCTATCAGTTCGATAAAATCAATTAGCTTTTCCTTTGTTGTTGACCTCGTTACACTAGGTTTCATCAGTCAACAACGAAGGAAAAGCAGTCATGAGCCAACAGCCGCCATTCAGTACCGCCTCGGGCATCCCCGTCGCCGACAACCAGAATTCCATCAGCGCCGGTCCCCGTGGCCCGCTGCTGCTGCAAGACTTCCATCTGATCGAAAAACTCCAGCATTTCAACCGCGAGCGCATCCCCGAGCGCGTCGTGCACGCCAAAGGCTCGGGCGCTTACGGCACCTTTACCGTCACGCACGACATTTCGCGCTATACCAAGGCCAAGCTGTTCAGTGAAGTGGGCAAGCAGACGGCCACCTTCGCCCGTTTCTCCACCGTCGGCGGCGAACGCGGCAGTGCGGATACGGAACGCGACCCGCGCGGCTTCGCCGTGCGTTTTTATACGGAAGAGGGTAACTGGGACCTGGTCGGCAACAACACGCCGATGTTCTTCATCAAGGACCCGATCAAGTTCCCCGATTTCGTCCACACGCAAAAGCGCGATCCGCAAAGCAATCTGAAATCGGCCGAGATGATGTTCGACTTCTGGAGCCATGCGCCGGAAAGCCTGCACCAGGTCACCATGCTGTTCTCGGACCGCGGCACGCCGGACGGCTACCGCCACATGGACGGCTTCGGCAGCCACACGTATAGCCTGATCAATGCGGACGGCCAGCGCGTGTTCGTGAAATGGCACTTCAAGACGCGCCAGGGCATCAAGAATTTGCCTGCGGCGGAAGCGGGCCGCCTGGCCGGTGCCGATCCCGACTACGCCCAGCGCGACCTGTTCGGCGCCATCGAACGCGGCGATTTCCCCCAGTGGGAAGTCAAGCTGCAGGTGGCGACGCAGGAGCAGCTCGATGCCTGGGAGCAGCGCACGGGCTGGAACCCGTTCGACCTGACGAAGGTGTGGCCGCACGCGGACTTCCCGCTGTTGCCCGTCGGTATTTTCGAGCTGAACCGCAACCCGGACAATTACCACGCGGAAGTCGAGCAAGCCGCCTTTTCGCCGGCCAACGCCGTGCCCGGCATGGGATACTCGCCGGACAAGATGCTGCAAGGCCGCTTGTTCGCCTACCACGACGCCCAGCTGTACCGCGTCGGCACGAACCACCAGCATTTGCCCGTGAATGCGGCCCGTTGCCCCTTCCATAACCAGCAGCGCGATGGCGGCATGGCGATTCACAATGGCGGCGCGGCGCAGAATTACGCGAACGTGGCGGCGGCAGGCACGCAGCCGCAAGGGCTGGGCCATGGCGAAGGGGAGCTGGCGCTGGCTGGCGGCGCGGCCCGCTACGATGGGCGCGGCGTGGAAGACGATTACACGCAAGCCGGCAATCTGTTTCGCTTGATGTCGGCCCAGGCCAGGCAAAACCTGTTCGACAACCTGGCCGGCCCCCTGAGTCAGGTGCGGCCGGAAACCTTGCAGCGTCAGCTCGCTCACTTCGACCAGGCCGACCCAGCCTACGGCGCCGGCGTGCGGGCCGCCTTGCAGGCCCGCGGCGTGGCACTGTAATTGTGTGTGGCAGGCGGAATAAGCTGGTTCCGCCTGTTTGATGCAGCACAAATGAGAGCTTATTAGAGTTGGATGCTAAATATTGCCGTATGGACATATTTGCCTTCCATGCGTAGACTTGTCGGTCTGATGATCGCGCCGCCTTCCTGGCGGCGTCCTGACTAGAAAGTCTTGCAATATGAATATGGCGAAGCTGTGCGTGCATGGGGATGACCCCACGCTCAAATCCATCCTCGAAGTCTTGCCTACCGATCCGGAGCGGCAATGGCGCAAGGGCGAGGCGAAGGGCGCGAATCGCGTGCATCTCGATTCCGGCTTCGACGTGCTGATCGCACAGGCGCCCAAATCGCAAGTGTTGCCCTCGCGCATACGCAGCTACCTGGCCGAATGCCGTTCGCGCGGCGTGACGTTCACCATGCCGCGCATCGTGGCCGAGCTGCAACTGGAGCTGAATGGCGACGACACGGTCGACGCGCCGCTCGACTTGAGCCTGGCCGACATGCAGCACCTGACGGAAATGGGCATCAGCCTGAGCCTGGTGACGCGCTGCGCCGCAGCCTGATTCCCGTGTGACACGCAAAAAAATGGCCGCCCATCAACGGGCGGCCATTTTTCGTCATGGTTCGTCGAGCTCGACGGTGACCATATTGTCATCGGGCTTGCGGTCGATCAGTTTGTTGTCCGGATCGATGCCCGCCTTGCCGGGGCGGCTGCCGACGATGACGGTGTAGCTCGCTTCACGGGCCGTCATGCGCAGGCGTTCGCGCAGCAGCGGATGGCCATTCGCGTCGTCGACGCCGATCTCGATCCAGTCATGCAGCGGTGCGTCGTGTTCCTCGCCCTGTTCGCCGGCCGTCAATTTGCTTGCCTGCACCTTCATGGTGACGGCGTACTTGCCATCGCTGCGTTTCGTGGCCGTGGCCGACAGGGCGCGGTTGTCGAACAGCACGATTTTCTCGAACAGGTCGTCGATCAGGTAAGCCTGCTCGGGCGGCGTGACCTGGCGCAAGCCCTGGACAAGTGCCGTCACGCTCGCATACGGCGGGCCTTTCTGGCCGTAGGTCTTGAGCAGCTCGCGCAGCACGCCGTTGACCTTGTCCTCGCCGATGATGTCTTGCAGCAAGTACATGGCCAGGCTGCCCTTGTGATAGTGGATGTAGGCCTGGTTTTCATTCTCGGCCAGCGGCAATTCCTTCTTGCGCTCTTCGCTGCGACCCATCAGGTATTGATTCAGGTCATAGCGCAGGAAACGGCGCATCTTGGCCGGTCCCACGGTCTTCTTCATCACCATCAGGGCCGAATATTCGGCCAGGGTTTCGCTGAGCACGGTGGCGCCCCGCGTATTGCCGCCCACCAGTTGATGCGCCCACCACTGGTGCGCCACTTCATGCGCCGTGATGTAGAACGGATAGTCGATGTCCTTCGGGTTCTTGTCGTCCACCTTGGCAATAAAACCCAGGCCTTCCGAGTACGGTATCGTGTTCGGGAACGATTGCGCAAACGTGGCGTAGCGGGGGAATTCGACGATGCGCAGGATCTTGTGCTGGTAGGGGCCGAAGTTCTTCGTGTAGTACTCGAGCGCTTCCTTGCTGCCGCGCACGAAACGCTCGAGGTTGTATTCATGGCCAGGATGGTAATACACGTCGATGGCCACGTCTTGCCAGCGCTCGTGCTTGACGGCGTAGCGGGCCGACTGGAACGCGTAGAAGTTCAGGATCGGCTGGTCCATCGTGTAATGGAAGTAATGGCGGCCCTTGGCGATCCAGTCGTTGTCCAGCATGCCCGGCGCGATGGCCGTCTGGCCGTCGACGGTGCTGACGGTGGCGTCAAAGTTGATGCGGTCGGCGTCGTTGCTGACGTAATTGTCGGCCAATCCCTTCGCATCATCGCGCGGCAAGGCCCGTTCGCGCGCGGGCAAGCCGTGTTTCTTGCGGTCGCGCGGGTCCGTCAATTCCTGCTGCGGCTGGTAACCGATGTGCGGCAGCACGGCATTCGTGAAGAAAGTGCCGTTGGCCACCACGGGCGTATCCTGGCCCAGGCCGAAGATGCCGCGCGGCGCATAGCGGATGTCGAAATCGAGGCCCAGGGTGGCGCCCGGCGCCAGCGGCGCGGCCAGGCGGTAGCTGTAAAAGCCCAGCTTGCCGTCATCGAGGCCGGGATGCACGCGCGTATCGAAACGCAGGCGCATGGTGGCCGTCGGGTCTTGTTGCACAAAAATGTGGCTGATCGGCAGGCTGGTCTTGTTTTGCAGCAGATAGCGGCCCGTGACGGCCAAGGTGCGCTGCGCCGGGTAGATGGCCACGTCGAGTTTCACGTCGGTGATTCTCGGCTGCGGCGTGGCGGCAAACTTGCGGTACTGGCGCTCGATGCTGGCGCGGTCCGCATCGCGGGAAAATTCGGACTGGTAATCGTTGGCCACGTGGAACACGTAAAACAGCACGCCGCCGGCGCCGACGAAGATCAGGGCGCCGCCGGCAAAGCTGGCCAGCACGCCATGCGTGAGGCCGTGGCGCGCCAGGCGCAGGCGGATGCGCCAGCTGTCCTGCGCGCCGCGGGGCCAGAACAGCAGCGACAGCACCGTCAGCATGACGGCCGCGCCGCTCCAGTACAGCAAGTACCAGCGCTCGCGCAACACAAAGTGGCCGGCGCCGTTCATGGCCGAATACACGACCTCCGGCGTGCTGCCGTACAGCAGCAGCGGGTCGCCGAGGCCCAGCGAGGAAAAGCTGATGCTGGCGATGTGGTACAGAATCATGGCGAAATACGCCAGGTATTTCTGATTGATCAGCACTTGCACGAAGATGGCCAGCACGGCGACCAGCGCATAGTAGGGCAGGTGCGACAGGAACAGCGATTCCACGTACAGGCCGGGGTCGAGGCGGTAATAGCCCTTGAAGACCTGGATCGACATGCCGCACAGCATGATGACCAGGCTTAGCAAGGCTTGCAGGCCGACCAGCGCACACAGTTTCGACAGCAGGGGCAGCCAGTTCGGCACGGGCAGGGCGTCGAGCATCAGATGCGTGCCCGCTTCCCGTTCGCGCCACACCAGCTCGCCCGCGTAGAAGGTGGTAATGATCAGCATGAACAGGGCGAACGAGGCGCTGACCATGTCCAGCACCTTTTCCGTCACGGGATAGGTATTCGTGCCGTAGATGGAGCCCATGTCCAGCGCGCCCGCATACATGGTCAGCACGCCGGCCAGCACGATGACGACGAAATAGATGTTCTTGATGGTCTCGCGCAGGTTCAGCCAGCTCATCTTGAGGAGCAGGACGGCCAGGTTGCGCTGCGCGAAGTCCGGCGTTTCCTGCGTGGACAGCGAAGCGTTCGACAGGCGCTGCGGCGCCTCGCCCTCGCTGCGGCGCCGGGCGGCGCCCGCGTCCGTCGTCGCGTGGAACTGGAAGCGCCAGTAGCCGAGCAGCAAGGCCACGAGGGCGAAGCCGGACCAGATGGCGCGGTTCAGCAGGTACACGCCTTCCAGCGTTACCAGGCGCGTGTTGCGTTCCGCGTTCGGCCAGTATTCCGTCAGGCGTATCAGCGCCGTGGTGCCGAAAGGATCGATCAGGGCGGCCAGGGTCTTGTAGTCGAGGTCGCGCGCCAGCGACGGCGCCACCAGGTAGCCGATCAGCATGACTACCGAGCTGATGTACACGGGCAGCATGCGCCGCGTCAGGGCCGCGATGACGAAGAAGATGGCGCCGAAGATGAACAGGTTGGGCAGCAGGGTAAAGACGTAGGGCATCAGGTAGGCCAGCGCCCGTTGCGGCCCCAGCCGTTCGGGATCGATGCCGGGCAGCCAGGCGCCCAGCCAGGCACCGATCACGATGCTGGAAAACACCACCGCCAGCACCAGGTAGGCGCCGAGGAAGCGGCCGAAGACGTACTGGTATTTTTTGATCGGTGCGCTGAAGAAGAAATGCTGCATGCCGTATTCGAAATCCTGCTGCACCGAGCGGCCCATCATGGCGGCCACCACCACGGCGCCGAAGCAGCCCAGCAGGCTGCACGTGAACGCCAGCGAACGGGGGGCGTTGATCAGGAACTTGCCGCCGAAACTGATGCTCGCTTCCTTGAAGACGCCGCCGGCGGCCGCCATCCACAGCATGGCCAGCGCCAGGAACATGGCGAAATACACCCAGGTCGACAGCAGCTTGAGCCGCTGTCGTGCTTCAAAGCGGGCGATGGCAAACATGGCCGCCCCCTCAGTCGCATTGCGGGGCGACGCGGTGGCGCCCGGCAATGGTGGCGAAATACAGGTCTTCCAGGTCGCCGATGGCTTCCTCGAAGCCGTCGCCCGGGTCGTCGTCGCTGTAGACGTGGATCAGGGTGCGGCCCGACAGCAAGCGCGTGGAAATGACGGCGTGGCGCTGCTGGAAGCTGGCCAGTTCTTTCTTTTCGACGAAGCGCGCCCAGATCTTGCAGCTGACTTCATCGATCAGTTCCTGGGTCTTGCCGCACAGCAGCAAATGGCCCTTGTTGATGATGGCCATGTTGGCGCACAGGTCGGCCACGTCGGACACGATGTGGGTCGACAGGATCACCGTCTTGTCTTCGCCGATGTCGGACAGCAGATTGTGGAAGCGGACTCTCTCCTGCGGGTCGAGGCCGGCCGTCGGCTCGTCGACGATGATCAGTTTCGGGTCGCCCAGCAGGGCTTGCGCGATGCCGAAGCGCTGGCGCATGCCGCCGGAAAAGCCGCCCAGGCGCTGGTGGCGCACGTCGAACAGATTGGTTTGCTGCAATAGCCCATCGACGACTTCGCGCCGGCGCGCCCGCTGCGACAAGCCTTTTAACATGGCGAAGTGGTCGAGCAGCTCGTAGGCCGTCACTTTCGGGTACAGGCCGAAGTCCTGCGGCAGGTAGCCCAGCATGCGGCGGATCTCGTCCTTGTCGTCGAGCACGTCGTAGTCGCCGAAGAAGATGGAGCCGGAATCGCATTCCTGCAAGGTGGCCAGGGTGCGCATCAGGGTCGATTTGCCGGCGCCGTTCGGGCCCAGCAAGCCGAACATCCCGGGCGGTATCGTCAGCGAAACGTTGTCCAGCGCCACCACGCCATTCGCGTAGGTCTTCGACAATTTACGGATCTGCAATTCCATACAACTCCTAACTCATGTGTTGCTGCCCGATGCGACAGGGCTACTCTATGCTGGCATTGTATTGAATTTAGGACGCACTGGGCAGTTGCATGCGATACACGGCATTTTCGCGTGCCCAGAGTGCAGTTGGCGAGGGCGGATGGCGGGCCGGTCCTGGTCTTGTCGGCCGCGCCACGAGAGTGTCAGTTACGGAACAAAACCGATTCCCGGTTAAACCACCAGCGGCACAGCATCAGCAGCGCGCCGGCGATCACCGTCGTCGAGGCCAGGATCACGCCGAACATGCGGTAATCCATGGTGCCTTTCACCAGTTCCTTCATGGCCAGCGACACGTTCGTCAGCGGCACCATGGCCCACATCCAGTTCAGCTCGACGCCGGGCAGCATGGCCGTCACCGTGGGCAGGATGACAAACAGCATCAGCGGCGTGATCATGCCGGCCGCCTCCTTGTAGCTCTTCGCGTAGATCGAGATCGACAGCAGCAGCGAGGCGAAGATGGCGGCCGTCGGCACCAGCATCAGGGTCACCATGGCCAGGTCGGGCAAGCCGATACTGTGCACGAGGATGGCCATGTGGCCTTCCAGCGAGCTGCCGAAGATGGCCAGCAGGACGCCCATGCTGCCCACCATCAGCACGGCGGAGGTCATGCCCACCGTAAACAGCACGAGGAACTTGGCCAGCACGATGGCGCTGCGCGGCACGGGCGCCAGCAGCAGGGTTTCCAGCGTGCCCCGTTCCTTTTCGCCGGCGCCCAGGTCGATGGCCGGATACATGGCTGCCGTCAGGCACACCATCAGCAGCAGATACGGCACCATGCCGCCGATGATGGCGCCCATCTGTTCGCGCTCGTTGGCCGTCGATTGCTTGTCGAGCACGATGGGATTGAGCGCATAGGCCAGCTGGGCAGGGCTCAGGTTCAGGGCGGACAAGGCTCCTTCGCGCAGGCTGGCGTTGTAGGCGTCGACGATTTCGCGCACGCGCTGGTGCGTCACGTCCACCGAGCTGGCGCTGTTGTAGTGCAGGGTCACCTTGGCTTGCGCCTGCTGCTTCAGCGCTTGTTCAAAATGCGGCGGGATGACGACGGCAAACTTGATGGTATCGTCGCCGATGGCGCGGCGGATGTCCGCCTCGCTGGCCAGCGGTACTTCGCGCAGGTTGTGCTGCTGCGCAAACCGCGCGCTCAGGCCCGGCGAATGGTCCTTGCCGAACAGCGCGTAGCGCAGTTCCGCCGTCTTGGCGTTCTTGAACATATTGCTGGAAACATAAGCGAAGCCGCCAAAGATCAGCGGCATGGCAAAGATGGGGATGAGGATGGTGAAAATCAGCGTCTTGCGGTCGCGCGTGAGTTCCAGCAACTCTTTCAGATAAATGGTCCACATGGCTCAGGCTCCCTGGTTGATGACGCTGACAAAGGCGTCGTACAGATCGGTACTGCCGCCCATGTGGCGCAGTTCGTCGACCGTGCCATGGAAGGCGGTGGTGCCGCGGTTGATGATGCAGACGCGGTCGCACAGCTTTTCCACCTCGTGCAGGTGGTGCGTGGAAAAGATCAGCGGCACGCGCAGCGCCTTGTAGCTGGCGATGAAGTCGAGCAGGATCTTGGCCGACATCACGTCCAGGCCCGTGGTCGGCTCGTCGAGGATGACCACTTGCGGCTCGTGCACGACGGTGCGGGCGATCGCGCACTTCTGTTTCATGCCCGTCGACAATTGATCGGCCCGCTTGCCGCCGTATTCCTCCATGTGCAGCAGGGAAAACAGTTCGTCGCAGCGGCGTTTCAGCTTGTCGGCCGGCATGCCATGCAGGCGGCCAAAGTATTCCACGTTCTCGCGCGCCGTCAGCCGGCCGTACAAACCCGTCGAGCCGGACAAAAAACCGATGCTCTGGCGCGCCACCAGCGGCTGGCGCAGCACGTCGACGCCATTGACGAGGGCGCTGCCCGCGTCCGCCTGCAAGGCCGTCGACAGCAGGCGCAGGGTGGTCGTCTTGCCGGCGCCATTCGGGCCCAGCAAGCCCAGCACTTCGCCGGGGGCGCAGCTGAAACTGACGTCGCGCACGGCGTGGAACCAGCCCTCATGTTCGCGCGGATCGCTCACGTGCACGCCCTTGCCCTTGTGGGGCGGCATGCGGAAACGTTTTGCCAGGTGCTTGACCTCTATCATGTGTTTCATCCATTCAACGGTGAACAACGAGAGTAGCATGCAAAAAATGTAACTTGCAAGGTGGAAATATCGTTTGGTCTATTGAAAAAAACAGCATCTTCATGCAAGCTGGCCCGGTGGCGCCGGCGGACGGCGCGGGAGAGCGTAATGCAAACGATCGATCAGGCGATGCAGGACAAGGTATTGGCCGTGGCGCGCGCTGGCATGACCAGTGCCGAAGCCATCGGTTTCTTCCGCGTCAGCCTGGGGCTGTACTATCTGGCTGGCCTGATGACGGAGCAAACCCTCGATTTCAAGCAGATCGACGCGAAGTACAACCGTTTTATTTACCACTCGCTAGGCGGCGGGCACAGCATCGCCAGCGTGCTGCAATTCATGAGCGGCGAGAAAGTCTTGCGCGTGCTGCAATCGGAGCGTTTTCGCGCCGCGTTTGCCCAGCATTGCCCGGACATTCCCGTCGACAGTATTTCTTTCCTGGTTTCACTGAACCTGGGCGTGGCGAAAAGCCTGTCCGGGCTCGATGCCGTCGGCCCCGTGGTGGACTGGATCGAGCAGGAAAAAGCGCGCACAGGTCAATAAAGCCCCGTTCGGCCCGCGCGCGGCGTGGGGACGGCTGGCCCTGATCGTCCTATAATTCATGTTTTCCCTTACATGAATAGCTCACGATGACCGCGAACCGCCACTTTGACCCCCTGGATCGTTTGATTGTTGGCGCCGACAAGGCCTTGCGCGTCATCGCGGGCGTGGCTTCGGCCTCGCGCCCCACGCCGGCCGCGCATGCGCCCGATGCGGAGCTGAGCCCGGCCGAGCAGCGTCACAGCGCCGGCTTGATGCGCGTCAACCATGTGGGCGAAGTGTGCGCGCAAGCCTTGTACAACTCGCAGGCGCGCTATGCGCACAGCCCGGCCATCCGCGCCCAGTTCGACGAGGCGGGACGCGAAGAGGAAGACCACCTGGCCTGGACGGCGCAGCGCCTGACGGAGCTGGGCTCGCGTCTGAGCCTGCTCAATCCCTTGTGGTATGCGGGTTCGTTTGCGCTGGGCACCATCGCCGCGCGCATGGGCGACGGCCGCAGCCTGGGTTTTGTGGTGGAAACGGAACGCCAGGTGGAAGCGCACCTGGCCAGCCACCTGCAGGAATTGCCGCCGCAGGATGCCAAGTCGCGCGCCATCGTCAAGCAGATGGCCATCGACGAGGTGGAACACGGCGCCGCCGCCCAGCGATTGGGCGCCATCGATACGCCAGCGCCCGTGAAGGCGTTGATGGGCCTGATGGGGAAGGTCATGACCAAGACGGCGTATTACTTGTAGGTCGGATTAGCGCGGCAATGCCGCGCGTAATCCGACACATTGTTGGCGTTACGGGTGTCGTCGGATTACGCGCTCACGCGCTAATCCGACCTACTCCTCGATGATTTCGAAGGAATGCGTAATTTCCGCAGTTTTCGCCAGCATGATCGACGCCGAGCAATATTTGTCATGCGACAATGAAACGGCCCGTTCCACGGCCGTCGGTTTCAGGGCCTTGCCCCGTACCGTGAAGTGGAAGTGGATCTTGGTAAAGACTTTCGGATCGGTGTCGGCGCGCTCGGCCTTCAGGGTCACTTCGCAGCCGTTGACGGCTTCGCGGCCCCGTTTCAGGATCAGCACCACGTCATAGGCGGTGCAGCCGCCCGTGCCCAGCAAGACCATTTCCATGGGGCGTGGCGCCAGGTTGTGGCCGCCGCCATCGGGCGCGCCATCCATGGTCACCAGGTGGCCGGAACCGGTTTCTGCCCGAAAACTCATGCCCGACGGGCCATTCCAGCTGACTTTGCATTCCATCGTACTCTCCGAAAATTGTAAGCGTTTTGTATTGTAATAGAGGAATGCTCATCCATGTGCCGGCCGCCAGCCCGCAGCCGGGCTGTATTGCGGCTTGACGCGGCAGGGCAAAGCCGCTTATACTTGTCGGCTTTCCGTTCGCTCAGGAAAAGTAAATAAGGCAGAGTCCGCACAGCAACATCGGCGGAACCACCATTTGAGCGTGTAATCTATTAGGAAGTCAACATGAAAACATTTTCCGCTAAAGGACATGAAGTCCAGCGCGATTGGTTCGTGGTTGACGCGACGGACAAAGTCCTCGGACGTGTTGCCAGCGAAGTGGCACTCCGACTGCGCGGCAAACACAAACCAGAATTTACTCCTCACGTCGATACCGGCGACTTCATCGTCGTCATCAACGCAGGCAAACTGCGTGTGACCGGTACCAAAGCTACTGAGAAAATTTACTACCGTCACTCTGGCTATCCAGGCGGCATCTACGAAACCAACTTCCAGAAAATGCAACAGCGTTTTCCAGGTCGCGCGCTTGAGAAAGCGGTCAAGGGCATGCTGCCTAAAGGCCCACTCGGCTACGCAATGATCAAGAAGCTGAAAGTGTACGCGGAAGGTTCCCATCCGCACGCTGCTCAGCAACCTAAAGCACTTGTTCTCTAAGGAACTGACATGATCGGTAATTACAATTATGGAACCGGCCGTCGCAAAAGTGCAGTGGCTCGGGTTTTTATCAAAGTTGGCACAGGCTTGATCGTTGTTAACGGCAAACCAGCAAACGAATACTTTTCGCGCGAAACGGGTCTGATGGTCATCCGTCAACCTCTGGAACTGACCGGCAATGTCGAGCGTTTCGACATCAAAGTCAACGTCCATGGCGGCGGTGAGTCGGGCCAGGCTGGTGCAGTTCGTCACGGCATCACCCGCGCTCTGATCGACTACGATGCAGCGTTGAAACCGGAACTGGCGAAAGCCGGCTTCGTGACCCGCGATGCACGTGAAGTCGAGCGTAAAAAAGTTGGTCTGCGCAAAGCACGTCGCGCAAAGCAATTCTCGAAGCGTTAATTTCTACGCTACAGCACCTTGCGGGGTGCTGGTCGAAAAGCCGCTGGACTTCGGTCCCGCGGCTTTTTTGCATTTCAGCGTGACTCTGCGTTGCGCTGTAAAATACGCGGAAAACCCGCAGGGGGAGCGTTTCCCTTCATCTTTATGCAATCTATACACAAGGAAAGAACATGATCAAAGTTGGCATCGTCGGCGGCACTGGATACACGGGCGTGGAGTTGCTGCGCTTGCTCGCTACCCATCCAGATGTCGAGTTGACGGCGATTACCTCGCGCAAGGAAGATGGCTTGCCCGTTGCCGACATGTATCCTTCCCTGCGTGGCCACGTCAAGCTGGCGTTTTCCTCGCCGGACAAGGCGAACCTGGAGCAGTGCGACGTGGTCTTCTTCGCGACCCCGCATGGTGTTGCGATGGCGCAAGCTCCAGCCCTGCTGGCCGCCGGCGTGAAAGTCATCGACCTGGCCGCTGACTTCCGCCTGAAAGACCAGGCCAAGTTCGAGCAGTGGTACAAGATTCCCCACACGGCCCCCGAGCTGATAGCCGAGGCCGTGTATGGCTTGCCGGAACTGAACCGCGAAGACATCAAGCAGGCCAGGCTGATCGCCAACCCCGGTTGCTACCCGACCACCATGCAGCTGGGCTTTTACCCGCTGCTCAAGGCGGGTCTGGTCAATGCGGGCGGCTTGATCGCCGACTGCAAGTCGGGCGTGTCCGGCGCCGGCCGCAAGGCGGAAATCGGCATCCTGTTCTCGGAAAGCAGCGACAGCTTCAAGGCCTATGGCGTGGCAGGCCACCGACACCTGCCGGAAACGACGGCGCAACTGCAGCGTTTCACGGATGAGAAAGTGGCGCTGACCTTCACGCCGCATCTGGTGCCGATGATCCGCGGCATGCATTCGACCCTGTACGCGCAGCTGAACAAGGATGTCAGCAATGAAGAATTGCAAGCCTTGTTCGAAACGCAATACAAGGACGAGCCTTTCGTCGACGTGATGCCATTCGGCTCGCACCCGGAAACCCGTTCCACGCGCGGCTCGAACATGCTGCGCCTGGCCTTGCACCGCCCTGAAGGCGGCAATACCGTCATCGTGCTGGTGGTGCAGGATAACCTGGTCAAGGGCGCTTCGGGCCAGGCCGTGCAGTGCATGAACTTGATGTTTGGCTTGAAAGAAACGGCAGGTTTGCAACATATCGCCTTGCTGCCGTAAAAATAGGCAGCCGTGCTTGCGCGGGTCCGGCGCCTTTTTGCCGGACCTGTGCTAAATTGGACTGCCACGTATACCAACAGGATGACGTTCATGTTCGAGCGCAACGCGAAAAACCCCATCGACACCCTGATTGGCGCTTCCACGCGGATCGAAGGCGACTTGCTGTTTTGCGGCGGCTTGCGCATCGATGGCCATGTGCGCGGCAACGTCACGGGCGAGGCGGGCGAGCCCACGCATATAGTGCTGGGCGAGGCAGGGCGCATCGATGGCGAGGTGCGCTGCTCGAGCCTGGTTGTCAGCGGCGAGATCAATGGCCCTGTGTATGTGTCCGAAATGCTTGAAATCCAGCCCAAAGCCCGCATTGTAGGAGAGGTCTATTACAAGGTGCTGGAAATGCACAGCGGCGCATTGGTGCAGGGCAAGCTCAGCCGCCACGACAGCGCCGACCCCGTGCTGCACCTGGCCGTATCGGAAATGTGAGCAGGAACAACACCGGCCAACCGCCTCTGCGGCCGCCGCAGCGCGAGTTGTGCCAACAGTCTATAATGAGGCTATGTTTTCTGAGGAGTCTGAAATGAATGCAGTCGCTGAAATGCAAGATGTGATCCCTTCGCCTATCATCTTTACCGATAGCGCCGCTGAAAAAGTCGCGCAGCTGATCGAAGAAGAAGGCAATCCCGACCTGAAATTGCGCGTCTTCGTGCAGGGCGGCGGCTGTTCCGGCTTCCAGTATGGCTTCACCTTTGACGAAATCGTCAACGAAGATGACACCACCATGGTCAAGAACGGCGTCCAGCTGTTGATCGACTCCATGAGCTACCAGTACCTGGTCGGCGCGGAAATCGACTACAAGGATGACCTGGAAGGCGCGCAGTTCGTGATCAAGAATCCGACGGCTACCTCCACCTGCGGTTGCGGTTCGTCGTTCTCGGTATAAGCTGGCACACCTGAGAAAACGTCCATGGCGGCGTTGCATTGCCTCGCCGTACTCTTCGTACTGTCTTTGGCAATGCGCCTTGCCCTGAACGTTTTTCAGGCGCGCCAGTTTACAGGCGCAATATAAAAATAGCGGATCATCGATCCGCTATTTGTGTTTCTGCGCCCGCTTAGCGCGGGTAGAGCGCGCCCAGCACCCGCAAGCCCTGCGCACCCGTCACGGCCGGCAAGTTGCCCGGCTTGCGCTGAGTAAAGCGCCAGGCCAGCCAGGCAAACGCCAGTGCCTCGACCTGGCTGGGCGCCACGCCCAAGGCCTCCGTCGACTCCACCGCCATGCCCGGCAATTCCCGGGCCAGCGCCGCCATCAGGCTGGCGTTCTGCGCGCCGCCGCCGCACACATACACGGTTTCCGCCTGCGCTCCGTCGCGCGCGATGGCCTGCGCCAGGCTGACGGCCGTCAGCTGCGTCAAGGTCGCCTGCACGTCGGCGGCTTGGGCGCCACAGTGATTCGCCAGCTTGCCTTGCAGCCAATCCGCGTGGAACAGGTCGCGGCCCGTGCTTTTCGGCGCCGGCAAGTCAAAATAGGGATCGTCGAGCAAATCCGCCAGCAGGGCAGGCAAGACTTTGCCCGTGGCGGCCCAGGCGCCGTTGGCATCATACGGCTGGCCCAGATGCCGCAAGGCCCAGCCGTCCATCAGCGCATTGCCGGGACCCGTGTCGTAGCCCGTTACCGCGCCGTCCGCGTGCAGCACGCTGATATTGCTGATGCCGCCGATATTGGCCAGCACGCGCGTGTGGCCGGGCAAGTTGAAAATGGCCTGGTGAAAAGCGGGCACCAGCGGCGCGCCCTGGCCGCCGGCCGCCACGTCGCGGCTGCGCAAGTCGGCGATGACGTCGATGCCCGTCAGTTCCGCCAGCAGGGCCGGGTTGTTCAACTGGCGCGTAAAGCCCAGCTCGGGGCGGTGGCGGATGGTCTGGCCATGCGCGCCGATGGCGGCGATGGCGTCCGGGCCGATGCCCGCGTCGCTCAACAGCAGGGCGACGCAGTCGGCGTAGTGGCGCACGAGCTGATTGGCCGCCAGCGCTTCGCGTTCGATTTCATTCTGGCCGGCACTTTGCAAGGCCATCAGGTCGGCGCGCAGGCTGGCGGGAAAGGGAATGTAGGCGTCGCCCAGGCTGCGCGTGCCGCCATCGTCGGAAAAGTCGACCAGCGCGCCATCGACGCCATCGAGGCTGGTGCCAGACATCAGACCGATATACAGCATGGGGGTTGTCCTTGAATGCATAAGTGATGGGGTGCATTGTGCCGCATTTGTGCCGTGCGCACGCGGGAAAAAACAAAGGCACCGGCCATCTGCATGGGCGGTGCCTTTATGGGTTGCCCGAAGGCAGTGTTGCAATGTCGTTTAACGCGACGCCAGTGCCGTGTCGTTCGGACGCAGCAGGGTGAAGCGGTGCATCATGTCGGCGGAGACCATGCGGAAGCGGCTCAGCTCGGCAGCCGTCAATGGCGCCTGGGCTTGTACGTTCAGCTTGCTTGGATCTTGTGCCACGCCGCCGACGCGGAATTCATAGTGCAAATGGGCGCCCGTGGACCAGCCGGTGGTGCCGACGTAGCCGATCACATCGCCCTGGCTGACTTTTTGACCTTTTTTCAGGCCCGAAGCGAAGCGGCTCATGTGGGCGTAGGCGGTGCTGTAGTTGGCCCAGTGTTTCAGGACAACAACATTGCCATAGCCGTTCTGGCTGCCGACGGAATCGACCACGCCATCACCGGAAGCGCGGATGGGCGTGCCCGTTGCTGCGGCGAAATCGATGCCCTTGTGCGCTTTCCAGTTGCCGGAAATCGGGTGCACGCGCATGGAGAAGCCGGACGAGATGCGGGAAAATTCGAGGGGGGATTTCAGGAAGGCTTTTTTGAGGGACTTGCCGTCGAAGCTGTAGTAACCGCCGCCTTGCTTGCTGGCTGGGTCTTCGAACCAAACGGACTGGTAAGTCGTGCCGCGGTTGGTGAATTCACCGGCCAGGATGCGGCCCGCTCGGACAAATTCGCCATCTTGCCAGAATGTTTCGTAGACAACATTAAACGAGTCGCCGCGTTTCAGGTCGGAGCGGAAGTCGATATTGGTCGAGAACATTTCCACGATTTGCGCGGAAATCGAGTCTGGCAGGCGGGTACCGTCCAGGCTGGAGTCGGTGGCGGCGAACAGGGTGGAAGTAATCTTGCGCGCGTGCATTTCAACGCGGCGTTCCAGCTGGGCTGCCACTTCCGTGGCCACGAACTTGTCGCCCTTGCGGGTAATCAGGATGTTCTTGACCGATTTGTCGGTGCCGTCGACGAGGGTGGCGCGCATCCAGTTGAGGTCGCCGTTTTCGGTCGTTTGCGCTTGCACGCGCTTGCCCGATTTCAGCAACATCACGCCGCGCGCGATCTTGTCGGTTTTGATGAAATTGGCGGCCGCCGGATCATCCACGCCGAGACGGGTCAGCAGGGTGGCGAGGGTATCGCCAGCGCGGACTTTTTCTTCGTGGGTGAAATTCTGGTCTACCTGTTCCATCGCGGAAATTTGCGAGGCGAGATCAGGCATTTCCAGGTTCTGGGCGATGGACGTGACCGGCAAGTCCGATGCGTCGGGCGCCATGGGCGACACAGCGACCGCGCCGAAGGCGGCCACGGCGAGCAGCACCGCGGATGCGCCAATAATGCGCGCCTTGCGTGTCGTCGTCAGCTGTGTGTACAAGCGTGAGCCTGTGATTTTATGTATAGGGTTCATGCAATCAGTTAAAATTTGCCCTTGAACGTGACCTGAACTAGTGCTCTTTGTTATTGTTATTTTGGTTCGTTTTCATACGGCAAGATTGATGGGATCGAGCATTATAGCAAACTCCGCAAACCTACCACCATTTTGAGATTTATAGTCAAATTTTATGGAAATCAACACCACCGCATCGCCTACAAAGGCTAACGCCGCTCAGACCGCGCTTCCACTGTCGGACAGAGTACAAGAAGCCCTCGCGATTACCAAGCGTGGCGTCGACGAACTCTTGATCGAAAGCGAATTTGCGCAAAAATTAGCGCGCTCCGAGAAAACTGGTGTTCCACTGCGCATCAAACTGGGCCTGGACCCGACTGCACCCGACTTGCATCTGGGCCACACTGTCGTGCTGAACAAGATGCGCCAGCTGCAAAACCTCGGCCATCAAGTCATTTTCCTCATCGGCGATTTTACTTCCATGATCGGCGACCCTTCGGGCCGCAACGTCACGCGCCCGCCGCTGACCAAGGAACAGATCGAGATTAACGCGATGACGTATTTCGCGCAAGCATCTTTAGTGTTGGATGCCAGCAAGACGGAAATCCGTTATAACTCCGAGTGGTGCGATCCGCTGGGCGCGCGCGGCATCATCCAGCTCGCTTCCCACTACACGGTGGCGCGCATGATCGAGCGCGACGACTTCACCAAGCGCTTCCAGGGCGGCATTCCGATTTCCGTGCATGAATTCCTGTACCCGCTGATGCAAGGCTACGACTCGGTGGCCCTGAAATCGGACCTGGAACTGGGCGGCACGGACCAGAAGTTCAACCTGCTGGTGGGCCGCGAACTGCAAAAGCAGTACGGACAGGAGCAGCAGTGTATTTTGACCATGCCGCTGCTGGAAGGTTTGGATGGCGTGGAAAAAATGTCCAAGTCGAAGAATAACTACATCGGCATCACGGAACCGGGCAACACCATGTTCGCCAAGCTGATGAGTATTTCCGACGTCATGATGTGGCGCTACTACGAGCTGCTGTCGTGGCGCTCGATCGCCGAACTGGCCCAGCTGAAGCGCGAAGTCGAGGAAGGGCGCAATCCGCGCGACGCCAAGGTTGCGCTGGCGCAAGAAATCGTCGCCCGTTTCCACTCGCAGCAGGCGGCCGAAGATGCGCTGGCCGACTTCGTCAACCGCTCGAAGGGCGGCATTCCCGACGATATCCCGGCAGTAACCCTGGCCGGCGCCCCGCTGGGCATCCCGCAATTGCTGAAACAGGCGGGCCTGTGCCCGTCGACATCGGAAGCCATGCGCAAGATCGACCAGGGCGGCGTGCGTATCGACGGCACCGTCATCAGCGACAAGGGCCTGCAAGTGGCGGCCGGCGAATTCGTGTTGCAAGTTGGCAAGCGCAGTTTCGCGCGCGTCACCTTGACGGCATGATCGCGCTGCTGCAGAGAGTCACGCAGGCGAAAGTCGACGTCGGCGGCGCCACCGTCGGCGCCATCGACGCCGGCCTGATGGTGCTCGTGTGCGCGGAGCGGGGCGATACGGAAAAGGAAGCGGACGCCCTGCTGACCAAACTGCTCGGCTATCGCGTGTTTGCCGACGAAGCGGGCAAGATGAACCGCAGCGTGACGGACGTGGCCGGCGGCTTGCTGCTGGTGCCGCAGTTCACCCTGGCGGCCGATACCAAGTCCGGCACGCGCCCGTCGTTTACGCCGGCGGCCGCGCCGCAGGACGGCTTGCGCCTGTTCACGCATTTCGTGGACCAGGCGCGCGGCCGCCATGCGACCGTGCAAACGGGGCAGTTCGGTGCCGACATGCAGGTGTCGCTCACCAATGACGGCCCCGTCACATTCTGGCTGCAGGTGAACGCTAAATAAGCGTCAAACAATAACTATAAAGAGGAGCAAGCGATGAAATTGTGGAGCGAGACGTTTCGTGATGGCGGCCTGATGCCGGCCGACTATGCCTTTGCCGAGATCGATCCGGCCAGCCGCGTGCGCCTCGCCGGCAACCGCAATCCCCATCTGGCCTGGGACGAGGTGCCCAACGGCACCGAGTCGCTGGCCCTGTTCTGCATCGATCCCGATGCGCCGCAAGACGCCCGCCTGGCCAACCGCGACGACCAGTCCCTGCCGCTGACGGCGCTGCGCGGCGACTTTTATCACTGGAGTTTGCTCGACGTGCCGCCCGCCATGCGTTCTATTGCCGCCGGCGAATTTTCCAGCGGCATCACGCCGCGCGGCAAGGCTGCAGGTACTGGACTGCGCCAGGGCATCAACGACTACACGGGCTGGTTTGCCGGCGATGCCGCCATGGCCGGCGATTATTACGGCTATGATGGCCCGTGCCCGCCGTGGAATGACGAGCGCATCCACCACTATATTTTCCGCCTGTATGCGCTCGACGTGCCGCGCCTGGAGCTGCCCGAGCGTTTTACGGGGCAGCAAGCCCATGCCGCGCTCTACGGCCACATCCTCGACGAAGTCCAGCTCGTCGTCGCCTACTCGCTCAATCCCGAGTTGGCACTTACCCTGAAGAAATAACGCATGAGCACCACGATTTTATTGATACGCCATGGCGAAACGGCCTGGAATGCGGGCCGCCGCCTGCAGGGCCATATCGACATCGCCCTGAACGAGGCGGGCCTGGCGCAAGCGGCCGCGCTGGGGCAGGCGCTGGCCGACGAAGCACTGGCCGCCATCATCGCCAGCGATCTGCAGCGCGCGCAGCAGACGGCGCAAGCCGTTGCTCAGTTGAAAGATTTGCCCGTGCAGACCGACCCCTTGCTGCGCGAGCGCTGCTATGGCGCTTTCGAAGGCTTGCTGTATGCGGATATCGCCGCGCGCTATCCGCACGAGTATGCGCAATGGCAATCGCGCCAGATCGACGCCGTGATGCCGTCGGGCGAGCGCGACGCGGAGAGCTTCCGCCAGTTTTACGCACGCGCGAATGGCGCCATCGCCCGCTGGGCCGAACGCTATGACGGCCAGACGATCGCCATCGTGGCGCACGGCGGCGTGCTCGAGTGCGCTTACCGCGAGGCGGTCGGCATGACGCTCGACAGTCCGCGCGACTTCCAGGTCAAAAATGCCAGCGTCAACCGCTTCTCGTATGCGGACGGCAAGCTGCATTTAGTGCACTGGGGAAATATCGAGCACCTGAGCGCGCCCGCGATGGACGAGCTGGGGTAAGAGTGCCCTAAGCGGCGCCATCCTCACTCTGACGCACTGATCCAAAAAAATAGTGCTTATTAAATAGGCAGGGAATCGGTTAAAATAGCAGGTTCCTCCGTCCATTCCAGGTTCTTCAGTGCAAATCGGCCCTCACATTCTGCGCAACAATGTTTTCGTCGCTCCCATGGCGGGCGTGACGGATCGGCCTTTCCGCCAGTTGTGCAAGCAGCTGGGTGCCGGCTATGCCGTGTCGGAGATGGCGGCGTCGAATCCGCGCCTGTGGGCAACGGAAAAAAGCGCGCGCCGCACGGATCACGACGGCGAAATGGAGCCGAAAGCCGTGCAGATCGCCGGCGCCGATCCGCAAGACCTGGCCGACTGCGCCAGGTTCAACGTGGACAGGGGCGCGCAGATCATCGACATCAACATGGGGTGCCCCGTCAAAAAGGTGTGCAACAGCTGGTGCGGTTCGGCCCTGCTGCAAGATGAAAGCCTGGTCGAAAAGATCCTGCACGCCGTCGTCAACGCCGTCGACGTGCCGGTCACCCTGAAGTTTCGCACGGGCTGGAACCGTTCCAACAAGAATGCCCTGACCATCGCCCGCATCGCCGAGCAAGCGGGCATCCAGATGCTGACCCTGCACGGCCGTACGCGTGCCGATGGCTACAAGGGCGATGCCGAATATGAAACGATTGCCGCCGTGAAAGCATCGGTGGGCATTCCCGTGGTGGCCAACGGCGACATTACCAGTCCGGAAAAGGCCCGTTTTGTGCTGGATCAAACGGGCGCCGATGCCGTCATGATCGGCCGCGCGGCGCAGGGCCGGCCGTGGATTTGCCGCGAGATCGACCATTTCCTGCGCACCGGCACCTTGTTGCCGGCGCCGTATGTGGATGAAGTGCGGACCTTGATGGACGAGCATTTGCGCGCCCATTATGCGTTTTATGGCGAGTTTCTCGGCGTGCGCACGGCGCGCAAGCACATCGGCTGGTATGTCAAGGATCTGGAAGGCGGCGAAGCGTTCCGCCAGGAAATGAACTTGCTGGAGTCGACGGATGCGCAGTTGCTGGCCGTCGATCAATTTTTTGAGTCGCAATGGAAATTTGGCGAACGGTTACAATATCGCCTCGCCGAATCCAGTGAAAGTGGCCTGATCGATACGATCAAACCTGCGGCCACGGCAGCATGAGCAGATAGCAACAAGCAGGGTAAATCAGTTAGCAGCAGTACAAGGGCGAACGCCTATACAGAGCGTCATGCAATATTAATTACAACATCGAGGCAAGAGGGCAGCACGCGGACCGCATGAGCGGCGCGGCGCCGGATGGCCAGGTGTTCAGCCGGTTGAAGCATAAAAATGAGCAAAGAAAGCATTCAGGAAGTCGTACAGAAAAGTCTAGAAGATTACTTCAATGACCTGGGCGAACAGCAAGCATCGAATATCTACGACATGGTCGTGCTGACCGTGGAAAAGCCCATCCTGGAAGTCGTGATGACACGCGCCGATGGCAACCAGTCGCACGCCGCGCAGATGCTGGGCATCAACCGCAATACCCTGCGCAAGAAATTGCAGGAGCACGGTTTGCTGTAATGCCGGCATGCAAGTGACGCCAAGATTTGAATCCGCCGCAGCGGGCCCGGCCTGATAGCTGATTGCTGCGCCATTCGCCAAGAACACTTAACCACCTAGCCACAGCCATGATCAAACAAGCTCTCCTCTCCGTTTCCGACAAGACCGGCGTTCTCGACTTCGCCCGCGCCCTGTCCGCCCTCGGAGTCAACCTCCTGTCCACCGGCGGCACCGCCAAATTGCTGGCAGACAACGGTGTTCCTGTCACGGAAGTTGCCGATTACACGGGTTTCCCGGAGATGCTCGATGGCCGTGTGAAGACCCTGCACCCGAAAGTGCACGGCGGTATCCTGGCGCGCCGCGATTTCCCTGAGCACATGTCGAAACTGGTCGAGCACGACATGCCGACCATCGACATGGTGGTGGTCAACCTGTACCCGTTCCAGGGCACGGTCGCCAAGGCCGATTGCACGCTGGAAGACGCGATCGAAAACATCGATATCGGCGGCCCGACCATGCTGCGTTCGGCGGCCAAGAACCACAAGGATGTGGTCGTCATCTGCGACCCGACCGACTACGACGCGGTGCTGGCGGAAATGCGCTCGGCCGACGGCCAGGCCGGCGACGTCAGCTATGACACCAAGTTCATGCTGGCGAAAAAAGTCTTTGCGCACACGGCGCAATACGACGGCGCCATCACCAACTACCTGACGAGCCTGGGCCCGACGAAGGTGCACGCCGAGCGCGGCGCCTATCCGCAAATCCTGAACGTTGCATTTGAGAAAGTGCAAGACATGCGCTACGGCGAGAACCCGCACCAGAGCGCCGCCTTCTACCGTGACCTCGTCGCCACCGATGGCGCGCTGGCCAACTACCGCCAGTTGCAGGGCAAGGAATTGTCGTACAACAACATCGCCGATGCCGATGCGGCCTGGGAATGCGTGAAGAGCATGGGCGGCTTCGAGCAAAGCGCCGCCTGCGTCATCGTCAAGCATGCGAACCCGTGCGGCGTGGCCTTGGGCAAGAACGCAGCGGAAGCGTACGCGCGCGCCCTGCAGACGGACCCGACCTCGGCATTCGGCGGCATCATCGCCTTCAACACGGAACTCGACGGCGCCACCGCCGGCGAAATCGCCAAGCTGTTCGTGGAAGTGCTGATCGCCCCGTCGTTCTCCGCCGAAGCGAAACAAATTCTGTCGAGCAAGCAAAACGTGCGCATGCTGGAAATTCCGCTGGGCAGCGGCGTGCACGCCATGGACTTCAAGCGCGTCGGTGGCGGCTTGCTGGTGCAATCGCCGGACGCGAAAAACGTCGGCATCGGCGACTTGCGCGTGGTGAGCAAGCTGCAGCCGACGCCGCAGCAACTGGCCGACCTGATGTTCGCCTGGAAAGTGGCGAAATTCGTCAAGTCGAACGCCATCGTTTTCTGCGGCAATAACATGACCCTGGGCGTGGGCGCAGGCCAGATGAGCCGTATCGACTCGGCCCGCATCGCTTCCATCAAGGCGCAAAACGCGGGCCTGTCGCTGACCGGTTCCGTGGTGGCGTCGGACGCCTTCTTCCCGTTCCGCGACGGCCTCGACGTTGTCGTCGACGCGGGCGCGACCTGCGTGATCCACCCGGGCGGCTCCATGCGCGACCAGGAAGTGATCGATGCGGCGGACGAGCGCGGCGTCGTCATGTTGTATACCGGAACGCGTCACTTCCGTCATTGATAGTGAAGAGAGTAGGTCGGATTAGCGGGGCCGAAGGCCGCGCGTAATCCGACAAGCGCAGTTGGCGACGCATGTCGGATTACGCGTACCGCTAATCCGACCTACAGCTCTCGATAAGGTACTCAGCGGCAGGCACCGGTTATTCACCGGTGCCTGCCGTATTCATTATAGAATCTGGCGATGATTATTCTTGGCATCGATCCTGGCCTGCGCACGACCGGCTTTGGGGTCATTGAAAAACACGGCAACAAGCTGCGCTATATCGCGTCGGGCACCGTCAAGACGGGTTCCGAAGGGGAATTGCCGCCGCGCCTGAAGATCATCCTGCGGGGCGTGAGCGAAATCGTCGGCACCTACCAGCCCGATTGCGCGGCCATCGAAAAAGTGTTTGTCAACGTCAACCCCCAATCGACCTTGCTGCTGGGCCAGGCACGGGGCGCGGCCATTTGCGCGCTGGTCCACGCCGACCTGTCGGTGGCCGAATACACGGCCCTGCAAGTGAAACAGGCCGTCACGGGCCACGGCAAGGCGGCCAAGGAGCAGGTGCAGGACATGGTTTCCCGGCTGCTGTCGCTGCCCGGCTTGCCCGGTACGGATGCGGCCGATGCGCTGGGCGTGGCCATTTGCCACGCCAACAGCATCGATGCGCTGGCCATGCTCGGCGCGCTGGCGCCGCAATTGCAGGGCTTGCGCATGAAGCGCGGCCGCCTCGTTGGATAAAGCATCAATCTGAAATTTAACATTAGGAACACGCGATGATAGGCCGTCTCTCCGGTATTTTGCTTGAAAAAAATCCGCCACAATTGCTGGTCGATTGCCAGGGCGTCGGCTATGAAGTCGACGTGCCGATGAGCACCTTTTACAACCTGCCCCACGTGGGCGAAAAAGTCGTACTGTTCACGCACCAGGCCATCCGCGAAGATGCGCACCTGCTGTTTGGCTTCGGCAATGCGGCCGAGCGGGCCGTGTTCCGCCAGTTGATCAAGATCACGGGCGTGGGCGCGCGCATGGCCTTGTCGATTCTCTCGGGCATGACGATTGCCGACCTGGCCCAAGCCATTACCTTGCAGGATTCCGGCCGCCTGGTGAAAGTGCCTGGCATCGGCAAGAAGACGGCCGAACGGCTGCTGCTGGAATTGAAGGGCAAGCTGGGGGCCGATATCGGCGCCGGCGGCGCGCACGCGGCGCCCGATGCCCAATCGGACATCCTCAATGCGCTGGTCGCGCTCGGCTATTCCGACAAGGAAGCGCTGGCCGCCGTGAAAAACGTGCCGGCCGGCAGCGGCGTGTCGGACGGCATCAAACTGGCGCTGAAAGCGCTGTCGAAAGGCTGATAGGGCATGAGCATCCAGACCGACAGCTTCACGGAACAGCGCATCATCGACGCGGCGCCCATCTCGCACAACGAAGAGGCGATCGAACGGGCCTTGCGCCCGAAGCAGCTCGACGAGTACGTGGGACAGGAAAAGATCCGCGACCAGCTGGAAATTTTTATTACGGCCGCGCGCCAGCGCAAGGAAGCGCTCGACCATACCTTGCTGTTCGGCCCGCCTGGCTTGGGCAAGACGACCCTGGCGCACATCATCGCGCGCGAAATGGGCGTCAATCTGCGCCAGACCTCCGGCCCCGTGCTCGAGCGCCCGGGCGACCTGGCGGCAATCCTGACGAACCTGGAAGCGAACGACGTCCTGTTCATCGATGAAATCCACCGCCTGTCCCCCGTCGTCGAAGAGATTTTATATCCGGCCCTTGAGGATTATCAAATCGATATCATGATCGGCGAAGGCCCGGCCGCCCGCTCCGTCAAGCTCGATCTGCAGCCGTTTACATTAGTGGGCGCCACCACGCGCGCCGGCATGCTGACCAATCCGCTGCGCGACCGCTTCGGCATCGTCGCCCGGCTGGAGTTCTACAACACGGGTGAGCTGACGAAGATCGTCACGCGCAGCGCGGCCCTGCTGAAAGCGCCGATCGACCCGGAAGGCGCGCATGAGATTGCCCAGCGCGCGCGCGGCACGCCGCGCATCGCCAACCGCCTGCTGCGCCGCGTGCGCGATTTCGCCGAGGTCAAAAGCAATGGCGAGATCACCAAGGTGGTGGCCGACCGCGCGCTGGCCATGCTCGACGTCGATTCCGCCGGCTTCGACGTGATGGACCGCAAGCTGCTCGAAGCCGTGCTGTTCAAGTTCGGCGGCGGCCCCGTCGGCATCGGCAATCTGGCCGCCGCCATCGGCGAAGCGGCCGATACCATCGAAGACGTGCTGGAACCGTACCTGATACAGCAAGGTTTCTTGCAGCGCACGCCGCGTGGCCGTGTCGCCACGCCGGCCGCCTACCTGCACTTCGGCGTCAGCGCGCCGCGCATGGGCCCGGGCGGCGAAGCGTGGGAACTGTGATGGCGGAAGGCAGCCAGCAGGCCATGCCCGGCATGCAGATCTGGATCGACGCCGATGCCTGTCCCGTGGTCATCAAGGAGATTTTGTACAGAGTCGCCGACCGGCTGGAATTGCCGCTTACTCTGGTCGCCAACCAGGGCTTGCGCGTGCCGCCCTCGCGTTTCATCCGCACCGTGCAAGTGCCGTCCGGCGCCGACGTGGCCGACCAGGAAATCGTGCGGCTGCTCAATCCCGGCGACCTCGTCATCACGGGCGACATCCCGCTGGCGGCCGACGTGCTGGCCAAGGGCGGTTTCGCGCTGAACCCGCGCGGCGAGCTTTATACGAAAGACAATATCGCCCAGCAATTGACGATGCGCGCCTTCATGGAAGAATTGCGCAGCGGCGGCGTCGACACGGGCGGCCCGGCCGCCTTCAGCCAGTCGGACCGGCAGCAGTTTGCCAACAGCCTGGACCGGCATCTGAGCAAGCATCACCGCAAGCCGGCACCAGCGCAATAAGCTGTGGACGAAAAAACTGTGGACGAAAAAAAACCGGCGCAAGCCGGTTTTTTGTGCGCGTAAAACTTAACGCATGACTTTGCGCGTGCCCACGACTTCCACCGTCACGCGGCGGTTCTTGGCGCGGCCGGCGGCACTCGTGTTGTCGGCCACGGGCTGGGTTTCTCCCTTGCCTTCCGTGTAGACGCGGCTCGTCTCGACACCCTGCGCCACCAGATAAGCCTTGACGGCTTCGGCGCGGCGCAAGGAGAGCTTCTGGTTGTAGGCATCCGGACCGACGGCATCCGTATGGCCGACTGTGACGATGACTTCCAGGTCCATGCCCGTCAGTTGACCGAGCAGCTGGTCCAGTGCCGCCTTGCCTTGCGGCTTGAGCGTCGATTGATCGAAATCAAACAGCGCTTCGGAAGCAAACGACACTTTTTCCGACACGGGGGCTGGCGCCGGCTTGGCCTCGATCACCGGTGCCGGCATGGCGACGACGGGGGCGACTTCGGGCGCCGGCTGGTAGGCGGGCGTGGCGCTGGCCGGACGGCCCAGTTTATACACGAGGCTGACGGAATACAGGTCCGCATCGCCGCGGTTGCCGACGGCGTCGTTCAGGCGATAACGCTCGACTTCGCCACGCAGGGCCAGCGCTTCGCTGAACTTGTATTCGAGGCCCAGGCCCAGCTTGGCGTTGAGCTTGCGCTCGCTGGCATGGGTATTGGTCGAACCCAGCAGGCGGTTGCCGCTGAACTCCGTGTTGGCCTTCGTGTAATGCATGCCGACACGGCCCAGCAACGACAGGCGCTGCGACAGCGGCAGCTGGCCCAGCAAGTCCAGGTTCACGCCGCGAAAAACCGCTTGTCCGTTCAGTACGCCGTTGCCGCTGGTGGTCGACTTGAAATCGAACTTGCCCAGGTCAAAGTAACCGGCTTCCAGGGCGAAATATTGGTTCAGTTGGCGGCCGACAAACAGTTTATAGCCGGTGTCGCGCTGGTCCTTGCTGAAACCGGTGACGGTTTCGCCGTTGGCGGCCAGGCTGGCGCGCAGGCGCGGCTCGTCAATGGTGGCGCGCGACTGGCCCGCGCCCGCGCCGATGTACCAGGCGCTGTTGGCCCAGTCCGGGTTGATGAAGGTGTTGTCCTGCGCCTGCGCCGATTGGGCCGCCAGCAAGGCGCCGGCCATTACGCTCAGGGCGCCCAGTGTGTGTGCGATAGTCATGGTCATGTCCCGATTATTTGGTGATCTGATTGTTGCGCAGGGTAACGGCGGCGGCCGTCAGCACGCGGCCATTGAGCAGGGTCGTATTGTCGCCCACCGTGATGGCGGCCGACTGGCCCAGGATATTGCCCTTGAAGATGCTGTTGGCGGCCAGGGTGGTCGGGCCGACGGGCAGCCAGCTGACGTTGTCGGCCGTGGCGCCATTGTTCAGGGCAACCACCGAGTTGACGGTCGAGTTCAAGGTCAGGGCCGTGCGGAAGATGTACACGCCAGGACCGTTCAGGGTCAGGGTGCCCGTGATGCTGATGGCGCCCGCATAGCAATACACGCCGGGACCGAAGGTTTGGCCGCCGAGGTCGATGCCGCCGGCAAAGCTGACGTCGCACGTACGGCTGTTGCCATCCGTGATTGCCGCTTGCAAATCCGTCATGGCGCCGGCCAGGATGGCGCCCGACTTGTAGTTGGTAAAGCCTGCCGCCTGGGTCGGATCGACCGTTTGCGAAGGTGAGCCGACGTCGCCCGTGATCAGCGTGGTGCCGCCCGAATTGTTCGTGATCGAGGTACCTGCCAGCACGCCGAAAGGTGCCGCGCGGCCCAGGAAGATCGGGTTCAGGACGGGCGGGATGGCGACAGCGGTGACGGTCAGCAGCGCGCTGCCCGACTGGCCGCCGGCCGTGGCGGTGATGCTGCTGGTGCCGGTGGCAACACCGGTGGCGATGCCCGTGTTCAGTACCGTGGCATTGGCAACGGTGCCCGAGGTCCAGGCGGCGCTGTTGGTGACGATGGCGTTCGAGCTGTCGGAATAAGTGGCGGTGGCAATGAATTGCTGCGTGGCGCCGACAGCGATGCTGGCGGTGGCCGGCGTGACGGCAATGCTGACGATGCTGGTGGCCGGCACGGTGATGGTGGTGCTGGCCGTCTTGCCGTTGAAGCTGGCGTTCATGACGCTGGTGCCAAAGGCAACGCCGGTGACGAGGCCGCCGCTGGCGACGGTGGCGAAAGCGGGCGTGACGGCAAGGAAGCTGCTGCTGGCCGTGACGTCAGCCGTGCTGTTGTCCGAGTAGGTGGCAATGACGGCCAGCTGGCGCGTCGCGGCGACGGGCACGATGGGGCTTTGCGGCGTGACGGCGATAGCCAGCAAGGTCGCTGGCGTGACGGTCAACTGGGCCGCTGCGCTCTTGCCGCCAAACGCGGCACTGATGTTGCTGTTGCCGGCAGCGATGCCGGTGCTCAAGCCTGTGGCGGCATTGACTGTCGCGCTGGCCGGTGTGGCCGACGCCCAGGCCGCCTTGGCGCTGACGTCTTGCGACGAGCCGTCGCTATACGTGGCGATGGCCGTGAATTGCTGGCCCGCACCGATGGTGACCGTGGCCGTGGCTGGCGTGACGGCCAGGCTGGACAAGGTGGCGCCCGGCAAGCCGAGGATGGGATCGCGTCCCTGGTCGCCGCCGCCGCAACCGGCAAGGGCGGCCATGGCCAGCAAACCTGCCGAGACGAGCAGCGGATTCAGATATCGCTTGAAGAGGTTCATATAGTTCCTTTGTGCATGGCAATCATTGCCGGGCATCCGCGGATGAGGTCATCCGGCAGAGCCATGCCGCTTTTCGCTACAGGCGATGGCGTCACAGGCATGCACTATTTCATTTAGGAAACTTCAAGTATGTTCGGTGGCGCGCATAGCCTGCCTTTGGCAGGAAAATGGCGCAAACGCGAGCGATTCGGCCTGGAAAACAACGGCCGTGTGCGGAATACAGACACAAAAAAGCCGGCGCAGCGGCCGGCTTCGACAGGGCATACGTGTGCTGCTTAGTCTTCGCGTACCCACGTCTGCGAGCGGCCAAACATCGGCACGCCGACATAGCCGCGCACTTGCAGCTTGGTGCCGCCTTCAATCAGTTCGGCCTTGCTCTTGTAGGTCTTGCCATTGGCCGGGTCCATGATTTCGCCGCCCGTCCATTCCTTGCCGTCATATTTCAGGCCGGACAGGATCACCAGGCCGACGATGGGCTGGTCCTTGTTGGCGCCCGTGCACTTGTCGCACTTCGGATTTTGCTCTTCATTCGGGGCGCGGAACAGCTTGTCGATCTTGCCTTGCAAGACGCCGTTGCTTTCCGTGATGACGACGAGGGATTTCGGCTTGCCGCTGGCATCGTCGATGGTTTTCCAGGTGCCGACAGGGGTGTGGTTGTCATCGCGCGCGATGGCGCTGCCGGCGATGGCCAGGGCGGCCACCAGTACGCTTGCTTGAATGCTTGCTGTGAATACTTTATGCATCGCTAGTCTCCAATGGTTTTTTTTGATCGGGTCACGAACAGTTTATATACCAAGGCAAGACCAGCGGTGCTGCGCGGCGTCACGGATAACGCCGCGCAATCCTTCCAAACCTGCCTTATGCGCTGGCTAGTTTAGCAAACTGTTCGCGCAGTTTTTCAATTGTCGCCGAAAAACTGAGCAAACGCTCGTTTTCTTGCGCAACGATGGCGGCCGGGGCGCGCGCGACGAAGCTTTCATTGCCTAATTTGCTGTTTACTTTGGCAATTTCCGCTTCGATGCGGGCGATTTCCTTGCCCAGGCGCTCGCGTTCGGCCGCCACGTCGATTTCCACTTTCAGCATCAGCTTGGTGGTGCCGACGATGGCGACGGCGGCCGGCGAGTCCGGCAGCGCATCGACGATCTGCACTTCAGCCAGCTTGCCCAGCGACTGGATGTACGGTGCGTACGACGCCAGCGCAGCTTTTTCCGCCGCATTGCCCGCTTCGACGATCAGCGGCACGCGCACGGATGGCGAGATCTGCATTTCGCCGCGCAGGTTGCGCGTCGCGTCCGTCAAGGCCTTCAGCTGCTGCATCCACGCTTCGGCCGACTCATCGATCTTGTCGGTGTTGGCGATCGGATACGGCTGCATCATGATCGAATCACCCTCAGCTTTCAGGGTCTTGCCGGCCAGCGGCGCCACCGTCTGCCACAGGGCTTCCGTGACAAACGGGATGATCGGATGGGCCAGGCGCAGCACCACTTCCAGCACGCGCAGCAGGGTGTGGCGGGTGGCGCGCTGCTGGCCTTCCGTGCCCTGCTGCACTTGCACCTTGGCTACTTCCAGGTACCAGTCGCAATACTCGTCCCAGACGAATTTGTAGATGGTGGCGGCGATATTGTCGAAACGGAAGTCTTCAAAGCCCTTGGCCACGTCCAGTTCCGCTTTTTGCAGCAGCGAGATGATCCACTTGTCCGCTTGCGACAGGTCGGCGTCGTTCGGGGTGCAATCCTTGCCTTCCGTATTCATCATGACGAAACGGGTGGCGTTCCACATCTTGTTGCAGAAGTTGCGGTAGCCTTCGCAGCGGCCCAGGTCGAAGTTGATGTTGCGGCCCAGCGAGGCATAGCTGGCCATGGTGAAGCGCACGGCATCCGTGCCGTAGGCGGAAATGCCTTCCGGGAATTCCTTGCGCGTCGCCTTGGTGATCTTTTCCGCGTCGCGCGGGTTCATCAGGCCCGTGGTGCGCTTGACGATCAAGCCTTCCAGGTCGATGCCGTCGATCAGGTCGATCGGGTCCAGGGTGTTGCCCTTCGACTTGGACATTTTTTGGCCCGTCGAGTCGCGTACCAGGCCGTGCACGTAGACGGTTTCAAACGGCACCTTGCCCGTGAAGTGCGCCGTCATCATGACCATGCGCGCGACCCAGAAGAAGATGATGTCGAAACCCGTCACCAGCACGGACGAGGGCAGGAAAGCCTTCATGTCCGGAGTTTCTTCAGGCCAACCCATCGTCGAGAACGGCACGAGAGCCGACGAGAACCACGTGTCGAGCACGTCGTCGTCGCGTTTCAATGGGCCCGTGCTGCCGGCGGCCTGCGCCTTGGCGATGGCTTCCGCTTCTGTCTTGGCAACGAAGATATTGCCCTTGTCGTCGTACCAGGCCGGAATTTGATGGCCCCACCACAGCTGGCGCGAGATGCACCAGTCCTGGATGTTGTTGAGCCACTGGTTGTAGGTGGTGCTCCAGTTTTCCGGCACGAACTTGATTTCGCCGTTGGCGACCTTGTCCAGCGCCGTCTCGGCGATCGACTTGCCTGGGAAGAAGGTGCCTTCCGGCGCCGGTTTGCTCATGGCGACGAACCACTGGTCCGTCAGCATCGGCTCGATGACGACGCCCGTGCGGTCGCCGCGCGGCACCATCAATTTATGCGGCTTGACCTGTTCCAGCAAGCCTTGCGCGTCGAGGTCGGCGACGATCTGCTTGCGCGCGGCGAAGCGGTCCATGCCGCGATACGCTTCCGGCGCGTCGTCGGTGATCTTCGCGTCCAGGGTCAGGATGACGATCTGCGCCAGTTTGTGGCGTTGGCCGACGGCGTAATCGTTCATATCGTGCGCCGGGGTGATCTTGACGCAACCGGTGCCGAATTCCTTGTCGACGTATTCGTCGGCGATGATGGGGATTTCGCGGTCCGTCAGCGGCAGTTTGAGCATCTTGCCCACCAGCGCCGTGTAGCGCTCGTCCGTCGGATCGACGGCCACGGCCACGTCGCCCAGCATGGTTTCAGGACGCGTGGTGGCTACCGTCAGGAAACCGCTGCCGTCGGCCAGCGGGTATTTGATGTACCACATGGAGCCGTCTTCTTCTTCCGACACCACTTCCAGGTCGGACACGGCCGTGCCGAGCACGGGGTCCCAGTTGACGAGGCGCTTGCCGCGGTAGATCAGGCCTTGCTCGAACAGGCGCACGAAGACGTCGGTGACGACTTTCGAGCGCGGTTCATCCATCGTGAAGTATTCGCGCTGCCAGTCGGCCGAGGCGCCCAGGCGGCGCATCTGCCCGGTGATGATGGAACCGGATTTTTCTTTCCATTCCCACACTTTTTCCACGAATTTCTCGCGGCCCAGGTCATGGCGCGAAATCTTTTGCGCGTCCAGCTGGCGTTGCACGACGATTTGCGTGGCGATGCCCGCGTGGTCGGTGCCGGGAATCCAGGCCGTGTTGTGGCCCAGCATGCGGTGGTAGCGGGTCAGGCCATCCATGATGGTCTGGTTGAACGCATGGCCCATGTGCAAGGTGCCGGTGACGTTCGGCGGCGGCAACTGGATGCTGAAGGAAGGTTTTCCGGCATCGAGGGTGGCGGTAAAGTAACCGCGCTGTTCCCACTCGGTGCGCCAGAATTGTTCAATGTCGGCGGGCTCGAAAGACTTGGCTAATTCCATGATTTGGCGTGTGATTGGCAAAAGGAACCATTATAGATGACGCGGCAACGCCTGCAGCGTGGCAAGCGGCCTTTTTCAGTGTTTTGGCGGCTTTGCGGGCCGTTTGGCCGCAACAGAACGGAGATAAGCGCGCTGCCGATGTTATAATGCCGGCCTCGGCGCCTCCTGCCCCATCCTTGCGGACGGCGCCAGCAGACGCGGTTGCATTAAAGTTTCATATCCAGCACTCGTCCGCGTCTCACGGCCAGCGCATCTGCGATGCCAGCCACCTTCAGCGCGTCCCCTTCGGGCCGGGCGCCTGAGCCACGCGCACCGCCAGCGGTGCACCATTCACGGCGGAATCAAAGCGGCACGTCCATTGCACGCCGCTGCCGCCACAGCTTAGCCAGGATCTGTTGTCCGGCGCGTCGTCTTTTGATACGGCATACCCCGCTTGGCGCCTTGCCGCCTGCGGCCTTGCCGTGGCCGCCGCTTTCCTGGTTGCGCTTTTACAAGGAAATCATCATGAAAAAAATCGCCATCGTTGCCGGTCTTGCCACCACTCTGGGCGCCTTGCCTGCCGCCCAAGCCCAGTCGTCCGTTGATGTCTATGGTCTGATGGACGCGGGCCTGGTACAGGAAGGCGGCATCAGCAAGCTCACCAGTGGCATATCGGCCGGCTCGCGCCTGGGCCTGCGCGGCACGGAGTCGCTGGGCAATGGCTGGCAAGCCGTGTTCACCCTGGAAGCGGGCGTGCAGGGCGATACGGGCCGCTCGGACCAGGCGGGGCAATTGTTCGGCCGCCAGGCGTTTGTCGGCCTCGACAGCCCGCTGGGCATGCTGACCGTGGGCCGCCAGTACAACCTGCAAAGCCAGGCGTTGACCGACGTGGCCGACCCGTTCGAAGGCGGCTATGCCGGCGCGGCGACCAACCTGGCCGGCTATTCGGCCACGCGCATCGACAATACCGTGCGCTACACCTCGCCGGAATGGCGCGGCGTGACGGGCACCGTCATGTATGGCGCCGGCGAACACACGGGTGTGGCGGCGGACCAGCGCTCGCTGGGTCTGGCCCTCGGCTATGTCAACGGTCCGTTGACCTTGCGCCTGGCGCGCCAGAGCCGTGCGGGCGAGCCGGGTAAGGCCGACGCGAACAACACGATTCTGGCCGGTAACTACAACTTCGGCGTGGCCACGGCGTTTGCCGGCTATGGCCGCAACACGGGCGAGGGCAGCACCATGTTCTTCGCGGAAAACCCATATGGCGCGGCGCAGGCGCCCACCGCGTCGAACGACAGCCGCGACGCCATCGTTGGCGTCTCCGTGCCGCTGGGCGCGACGACTTTGCTGGCCTCGTATGTGCGCAAGGATGACCGCGACAGCGCCAACCGCGATGCGCAGCAGCTGGCCATCGGCGCCACGTACGCCTTGTCCAAGCGCAGCAAGGTGTATCTTGCCTACGCGCATATCCGCAACCGCAACGACGCCGCCTACATGGTGGGCAATGCCACGGAAGTGGGCACGGGCAACCGCGCCTTCAACGTCGGCTTGCGCCACGCGTTTTAACGCCTGGTCAACCCATCGCCAGGGCCGGCAACATGCTGCCTTGGCGTAATAATGCTTCGAAGGCGGGCGCGGCCAGGGGGCGGCTGAACAGATAGCCCTGCATCTGGTCGCAGCCATGCTGGCGCAGGAAGGCCAGCTGCTGCGCCGTTTCCACGCCTTCGGCGATCACTTTCAGGCGCAGACTGTGCGCCAGCGAAATAATGGCGCGCACGATGGCCGCATCGTCGTCGCTGTGCGTGATGTCGCTGACGAAGGTTTTGTCGATCTTTAATACATCGATGGGGAAGTGGCGCAGGTAGGCCAGGCTGGAATAGCCGGTGCCGAAGTCGTCGATGGACAGTTGCACGCCCAGCGCCTTCAGGTTGGCCATGATGGCGGTGGCTTGCTCCACGTTATGCATGACCATGCTTTCCGTTAATTCCAGTTCCAGATGGGCGGCGTCGAGACCTGTCTCGGCCAGCGCCTGTGCCACAGCGTGCAGCAGATTTCTTTGCTTGAATTGTCGTGCCGACAGGTTCACGGCCAGGCGCAGCGGACCATGGCCTGCCAGCTGCCAGGCGCGTGTCTGGGCGCACGCCGTGCGCAGGACCCAGTCGCCGATGGGCGTGATCAAGCCCATTTCCTCGGCAAGGCCGATGAAGCTGGCAGGTGGAATACGCCCCAGTTGCGGATGTTGCCAGCGCAGCAGCGCTTCCATGCCCACCACCGCGCCGCTGGCCAGATCCAGCTGGGGCTGGTATTCGAGGTGAAACTGCCCGCGTTCCAGGGCGTGGCGCAATTCGCTCTCGAGTCCCAGTTGTTCCAGGGTGCCTGAATTCATGCCCGAGGCATAGAATTGCCAGTGGCCCCGTCCCTGTTCCTTGGCGCGGTACATGGCGATGTCGGCGTGCTTGATCAAGGTGTCGGCATTCTGGCCATCGTCGGGATACACGGCCACGCCCATGCAGCAGCTGAGAAAAAATTCATATTCGCCCAGTTGCAGCGGCTGCGCCACGGCGTCCTGGATGCGCTGCAGGATGGCGGCGCCCGGTTCGCCAGCGCCATGCTGTGGCAACAGCAGCACGAATTCGTCGCCGCCCAGGCGTGCCACCGTGTCGACTTCACGCGTGGCGTCGCGCAGGCGCTCGGCCACGTTTTTCAGCACCAGGTCGCCCGCATCGTGGCCCAGGGTGTCGTTGACGAATTTAAAGCGGTCGAGATCGATGAACACCACCCACAGGGGCTGGCCGCTGCGCCGCGTCACGGCCATCGCCTGTTCCAGCCGTTCGCGCAGCAGGGCGCGGTTGGCCAGCCCCGTCAGGATATCGTGCCGGGCCTGGAATTCCAGTTCCTGCTCGAAGCGCATGACGGTGCTGATGTCGTATTGCGCCACGACAAAGTGGCTGACGGCGCCATCGCCATCGTCGCGCACGGGCGCGACGAACAGCTCGCTCCAATAAGTGCTGCCATCCTTGCGGAAATTGCGCACGATGGCCTTGCCTTCGCGCTGTTCGCGCAGTGCGGCCGTAATCTGATGCATGTCTTGCCGCCCCTGCTCCGGACCCTGCAAGTCTTCCAGGCGCTGGCCGATGACTTCGCCGGCCGCATAGCCGGTGATGCGCTCGAAGGCGGGATTGACGTATTCGATCAGGTAGCCGGGTGCGTCGGCGCTGCACAGGATGATGGCGTTGGCCGACACTTCGATGATGCGTTCGCGCAAACGCAGCGACTTTTCATTGCGCATGCGCGCCGCGATGTCTTCGGACAGGCGCAAATTGGCAAACTGCAGCGCCGCCGTGCGTTCGCCCGTGATGCGGGCAATCACGAAATTGCGCGACACCAGCTGGTATACATAGGCCGTTGCCAGCAGGCTCGACAGCAGTCCGCCCAGCAGCACATACAGCGAACCGCGATGGTTGGCATCGGGCGCCATGCCTTTGGCCGGCAGCAGGGCCGCGCCCAGCGTATGCCCGCTGGCGTAGTACTGCAGCAACAGCTTGCTGCTTTCCGACTCGATCTGGCGTGCCGAGGCGTAGCACAGGGCCGTCAGGCACAGCCCGACCGTCAGGGTGATCAGGGCCGAGATGGAGACGGAAATGGAGATACGTTTGAAGAATGATTGCATGATGGCGTCCGGTAGCAGCGCCGGCGCCGATCCATGATCCGGCAGCTCTGGCAGTGACTGACTGTAGGGCGGCAGGCGCCGCGGGGTCCGTTCGCTGGCGAACGGACAAGCATGCTTGCAAGAAATATAGTCGGGCCACTGTGCAGGCGCTGTGTTACGCTGCTGCATATGGCGCCCCTCGTTCGGACGTCTTTCACTTCTCTCCCTAGCTGACGACTGGAAACCAGGAAAACTGCCCATGTCGAGTCCGCATGCCCAGCTGCACAACCCGAATCAAAACCATTTACTCGCCGCCATGCTCGACGCCGATTTCGCGCGCCTGGCTCCCCATCTGGAGCAAGTCTCCATGCTGCTGGGCGATGTGATCTACGACTCGGGCGACAAGCTGCAGTATGTATACTTCCCCACCACGGCCATCGTTTCCATCCATTACCTGCTGGAAAACGGCGGCTCGTCCGAGATCGCCGGCGTCGGCAACGAGGGCATCGTGGGCGTGTCGCTGTTCATGGGCGGCAACTCGACACCGAGCCGCGCCGTCGTGCAGACAGGCGGCGTCGGCTACCGGCTCAAGGCCCACCTGCTGATGGAAGAGTTCGACCGCGCCGGCCCCGTCATGCGTTTGCTGCTGCGTTATACGCAAGCGCTGATCACGCAAATGTCGCAAACGGCCGTGTGCAACCGCCACCATACGGTGGAGCAGCAGCTGTGCCGCTGGCTGCTGCTGACCATGGACCGCCTGCCGAACCGCGAGCTGACCATGACGCAGGAACTCATCGCCAACATGCTGGGCGTGCGCCGCGAAGGCGTCACGGAAGCGGCGGGGCGATTGCAGACGTGCGGCTTCATCAGCTACCGGCGTGGCCATATCTCCGTGCTGGACCGCGCCGGCCTCGAAGGCCATGTGTGCGAATGCTATGGCGTCGTGAAGAAGGAATTCACGCGCCTGCTGTCGGACGTGCGCCAGCGCCAAGGCCGCTAAACGCCGCATTTCCCTCTCTTTTATTATTGTCCTAGCCCAGGCTACCTATGTACTCAGTTGAAAATCACCCTACTCGCGCCCCTTCGCGCTGGCCCATGACATTGGCATTCTCGTTCAGCGCCATCGTATTGGTGGTCATCGGCGTGCTGGCCTGGCGCGCGCCGCCTTTTGATGCGGCGATCCTGATCGAGGCCCTGGTATGCCTGCTGTTGCTGATGCTGGTGGCGCTGTACCGGCGCACGGTGTCGGCCAGCCTGCCGCGCCAGCTGCTCAAGGCGGGCGCCTTGCAGGATGCGATTTTCAACAGCGCCAATTTCTCGTGCATCGCCACCGATGCGCAGGGCGTGATCCAGATCTTCAACGTGGGCGCCGAACGCATGCTCGGCTACGCAGCCAGCGACGTGGTCGACAAACTGACGCCGGCCGGTATTTCCGACGCGCAAGAAATCGTCACCCGCGCCGCCGCCCTCAGCGCCGAGCTCGACACCGTCATCACGCCGGGCGTGGAAGCGCTCGTGTTCAAGGCCACGCGCGGCATCGAAGACATCTATGAGCTGACCCACATCCGCAAGGATGGCAGCCGCTTCCCCGCCATCGTCTCCGTGACGGCCTTGCGCGACGCGCAGAGCAAGGTCATCGGCTATCTGCTGATCGGCACCGACAACACGGTGCGCAAGCAGGTCGAGGCGGAACAGGCGCTGCTGGACCAGCGCCTGCGCGAACAGCAGGCGTACACGCGCTCGCTGGTCGAGACCAATAATGCCGAGTTGAAAAAGGCGCGACTGGTGGCGGAAAAGGCCAACCGCGCCAAGTCCGAATTCCTGTCGAGCATGAGCCATGAATTGCGCACGCCCTTGAATGCCGTGCTGGGCTTTGCCCAGCTCATGGCGTCCGACGTGCCGCCGCCCAGCCCGCCGCAGCAGCGTTCGATCGAGCAAATCCTCAAGGGCGGCTGGTACCTGTTGCGCTTGATTAATGAAATTCTCGACCTGGCCATGATCGAATCGGGCAAGGTCACCCTGTCCCAGGAAGCGATGTCGCTGCTCGACGTGCTGCAGGATTGCCAGGCCATGATCGCGCCGCAGGCGGAAAAGCGCGGCATCCGCATGCATTTCCCCCGCTGCGGCAAGGCGTTCTATGTGCATGCGGACCGCACGCGCGTGAAACAGGTGATGATCAACCTGCTGTCGAACGCCATCAAGTACAACCAGGGCGGCGGCGCCGTCACCGTCGAATGCAGCCGGCATGGCGAGCGCGTGCGCGTGAGCGTGCGCGACAGCGGCGCCGGCCTCGACGCGGCCCAGGTGGCGCAGCTGTTCCAGCCGTTTAATCGCCTGGGACAGGAAAACAGCACGGAAGAGGGCACGGGCATCGGCCTGGTCGTCACCAAGCAACTGGTCGAATTGATGGGCGGCACCATCGGCGTCGACAGCACCGTCGGCGTGGGCACCACGTTCTGGTTCGAGCTGGCCGCCAGCAGCGCACCGGAACTGGTGCTGGGCGACGGCGATGCGCTGCCGCAGGTGCAGGAACCGCAGGAAAGCCAGCGCACTTTGCTGTACGTGGAAGACAATCCCGCCAACCTGGCGCTGGTCGAGCAATTGATCGCCCGCCGCAGCGACTTGAAACTGCTGACGGCCATCGATGCGCATCTGGGCATCGACCTGGCGCGCACCTACCAGCCCGACGTGATCTTGATGGATATCAACCTGCCCGGCATCAGCGGCTATGGCGCGCTGCATATCCTGCATGATGATCCCCTCACCAGCCACATCCCCGTCATGGCCTTGTCGGCCAATGCCGTGCCGCGCGACATCGAGAAAGGCTTGCAAGCGGGCTTCTTCCGCTATCTCACCAAGCCGATCAAGGTGGTCGAATTCATGGATGCGCTCGATGTAGCCCTGCACCATGCAGCCGCGCACGGCCTGGCCGACGACACTCACGCAATACGCTAATTCAGCAATCAATTTTAGGAATACCGCCATGCTTCAAGCCACCGAGATCCTGAACGCCAGCATCCTCATCGTCGATGACCAGGAGGCCAACGTCATGCTGCTCGAACAGGTGCTGCGCAATGCCGGCTACACGCGCATCACGTCCACCATGGACCCGCAAGCCGTGCGTGCGCTGCATCAGCAGCACCGCTACGACCTGATCCTGCTCGACTTGCAGATGCCGGAAATGGATGGCTTCGAAGTCATGGAAGGCTTGCGCGACCTCGAGGCGGGCAGCTACCTGCCCGTGCTGGTGATCACGGCCCAGCCCGGCCACAAGCTGCGCGCCCTGCAAGCGGGCGCCAAGGATTTCGTCAGCAAGCCCTTCGACCTGGTGGAAGTCAAGACGCGCATCCACAACATGCTGGAAGTGCGCTTGCTGTACCAGAAGCTGGCCGAATACAACAAGTCGCTGGAACAGATGGTGGAAGACCGCACGGCGGAGCTGCGCGAAAGCGAAGCGCGCTTTCAGCGTTTCACGGAACTGTCGTCCGACTGGTACTGGGAACAGGATGCGCAGGGCAATTTGACGCGCTTTTCCGGCCCCGTGGCCGAGATGCTGGGCATCGGCAGCGAGGAAGAGCCGCAGCGCTGGAATGCCGCCGAGCGCGCCTTGCTCGACGCAAAAATTGCCGCGCGCGAACCGTTTCTCGACTTCATCTACAGCCGCGCCAACCTCGACGGCAGCACGCAGTACCTGCAGGTCAGCGGCGAACCGATGTTCGACAATGGCAGCCGCTTCATCGGCTACCGCGGCATCGGCCTCGATGTCACGGAGCGCTTGCGGGGAGCGTGATTTATACTTGGTGTTATTGATATTGACCAGGAAAAATCATGACTGACAAATCACCACCGCAATACTGGTTCCCCGCCAAGACCTATGGCTGGGGCTGGGGCTTGCCCATCACCTGGCAGGGCTGGCTGGTGTTCCTGGCCGCGCTGGCGCTGTTCGCCTGCGGCGCCTTCCTGTTCCCGCCGCAAACCATGCTCGTCGGCTACATCGTGTATGAAGTGGCCATCGTCGCCGTGCTCATTTTCATCTGCCAGCTGAAGGGCGAACCGACCGCCTGGCGCTGGGGCAAGAAGAAATAATCGTGACGCCATCTGCTGCATTGCAGCAGATGCGCAAAGACGACACCTGCAAGAAATCATCTGGCCACGCGGCGCGAACCGCGTATAATTGGCTCGCTGCCGCAAGGCGGCAAACGCTAGGGGTCCTGCCTTTCGCTGTGGAAACACAGTGCAAGCGCGGGTGAGAAATACCCTCCGAACCTGATCTGGATAATGCCAGCGAAGGGAAGCTTTAGGATGAACGCACCCCGCCTTTCCGCGTGCGTAATTCCGAACCTCCTTAGCTGGCTCCAGGCTTAAAAATAGTCTAGCCAAGGAGCCAAAATGAACGCCAACCCGAAATTCCTCTCCGCCACCGCCACGGTCGACGAAGCCGCCATCGCGCCGCTGCCCAATTCGCGCAAGATCTACGTGCAGGGCAGCCGCCCCGACATCCGCGTACCCATGCGCGAGATCAGCCAGTCCGACACGGAAGCATCGTTCGGCGGCGAAAAGAATCCGCCGATCTACGTCTACGATACCTCCGGCCCGTACACGGACCCGGACGTGCGGATCGACATCCGCTCGGGCCTCGATACGCCGCGCCTGCCATGGATCATGGAGCGGGCCGATACGGAAGAGTTGCCCGGCCCCACTTCCGACTACGGCATCGCCCGCCTGGCGGACCCGAAGCTGGCCGAGCTGCGTTTCAATCTGCACCGCAAGCCGCGCCGCGCCATTGCCGGCAAGAATGTTACACAGATGCATTACGCGCGCCAGGGCATCATCACGCCGGAAATGGAATTCGTCGCCATCCGCGAAAACATGCGCCGCCAGGAATATCTGCGTGAACTGAAAGCTTCCGGCCCCATGGGCGAGCGCCTGGCCGACCTGATGGGCCGCCAGCACCCGGGCCAGTCGTTCGGCGCCAGCATCCCGGCCGAGATCACGCCGGAATTCGTGCGCGAGGAAATCGCCCGCGGCCGCGCCATCATTCCCGCCAACATCAACCACCCGGAAGTCGAGCCGATGATCATCGGCCGCAATTTCCTCGTGAAAATCAACGCCAACATCGGCAATTCCGCCGTCACCTCGTCGATCGGCGAGGAAGTGGAAAAGATGACCTGGGCCATCCGCTGGGGCGGCGATAACGTGATGGACTTGTCTACCGGCAAGCATATCCACGAAACGCGCGAATGGATCGTGCGCAACAGCCCCGTGCCCATCGGCACCGTGCCCATTTACCAGGCCTTGGAAAAGGTCAACGGCAAGGCCGAGGATCTGACGTGGGAAATCTTCCGCGACACTTTGATCGAGCAGGCCGAGCAGGGCGTCGACTACTTCACCATCCACGCGGGCGTGCTGCTGCGCTACGTTCCGATGACGGCCAAGCGCCTGACGGGCATCGTTTCGCGCGGCGGCTCCATCATGGCCAAATGGTGCCTGGCGCACCACCAGGAATCGTTCCTGTACACGCATTTCGAAGAAATCTGCGAAATCATGAAGGCGTATGACGTGTCGTTCTCGCTGGGCGACGGCTTGCGTCCCGGTTCCATCTACGACGCCAACGACGAGGCGCAGCTGGGCGAATTGAAGACCCTGGGCGAGCTGACGCAGGTTGCCTGGAAGCACGACGTGCAAGTGATGATCGAGGGCCCGGGCCACGTGCCCATGCAACTCATTAAAGAAAACATGGACTTGCAGTTGGAGCAGTGCGGCGAAGCGCCGTTCTACACCCTGGGGCCGCTGACGACGGACATCGCGCCCGGCTACGACCACATCACTTCGGGCATCGGCGCGGCCATGATCGGCTGGTATGGCACGGCCATGCTGTGCTACGTGACGCCGAAGGAACACCTGGGCTTGCCCAACAAGGCGGACGTCAAGGACGGCATCATCACGTACAAGATCGCGGCGCATGCGGCCGACCTGGCGAAAGGCCATCCGGGCGCGCAGATCCGCGACAACGCGCTGTCGAAAGCCCGCTTCGAATTCCGCTGGGACGACCAGTTCAACATCGGCCTGGACCCGGACAAGGCGCGCGAATTCCACGATGAAACCTTGCCCAAGGATTCAGCCAAGGTGGCGCATTTCTGCTCCATGTGCGGCCCCCATTTCTGTTCGATGAAGATCACGCAGGAAGTGCGCGAATACGCGGCCGGTATGGGCATCGCGGAAGACAAGGCGCTCCAGCAGGGCATGGAAATCAAGGCCATCGAGTTCATCAAGAACGGCGCCGAGCTGTACCGCAAGGTCTGAAGGAGAGCGTGATGCCTGCATTGATATCCATCACGCTCAACGGCGCACCGCACCAGGTGCCGCCGGGGCAGACACTCGATCAATTGATTGCCGCGCTGTCGCTGGAAAACCAGGCGCTGGCGCTGGCCGTCAACCGCAACGTCGTGCCGCGCAAGGCGTGGCCAGGACAGGTCTTGCAAACGCAAGACCAAGTGGAAATTGTACGCGCCATTGGCGGTGGCTGAAAACGTCCAAGCAAACCTACTGCGCGTCGTGCTTTGCGGCCTGTGATGCTCACCGGCTCGGCGCCCCCGTGCTCTAGCACGGTTGCGCGTCTCGGCCACAAATCATCGCCGCTCGCTACGGTTTTCTTCGGACGTTTAAAAACTTAAGGAAAAGCACATGAATACCGCAACACATGACGACCTGCTGACCATCGCAGGCAAGCAATACCAATCGCGCTTGCTGGTGGGCAGCGGCAAGTACAAGGACTTGCCGCAGACGCGCGAAGCGACGGACGCTGCCGAGGCGCAGATCATCACGGTGGCGATCCGCAGGGTCAACATTGGCCAGGACCCGAACGCGCCCAGCCTGCTGGACTTCGTGCCGCCCGACCAGTACACGATACTGCCGAACACGGCCGGCTGCTACAACGCGAAAGACGCCGTCTACACCCTGCAGCTGGCGCGTGAACTGCTGGGCGGGCGCAACCTGGTGAAGCTGGAAGTGCTGGGTGATGAAAAGACCCTGTTCCCGCACATGCCGGAAACGTTGATTGCGGCCGAAGCGCTGGTCAAGGATGGTTTCGACGTGATGGTCTACTGCAGCGACGACCCCATCCAGGCGAAGATTCTGGAAGAGATCGGCTGCGTGGCCGTCATGCCGCTGGCGTCCCTGATCGGCTCGGGCATGGGCATCCTGAATCCGTGGAACTTGTCCTTGATCATCGACCAGGCGAAAGTCCCCGTGCTCGTCGATGCGGGCGTGGGCACGGCGTCGGATGCGGCCATCGCCATGGAACTGGGCTGCGATGGCGTGCTGATGAACACGGCCATTGCCGGCGCGCGCGACCCCGTGCGCATGGCGCGTGCCATGAAGCTGGCCGTGCGGGCCGGGCGCGAAGCGTTTCTGGCGGGACGCATGCCGCGCAAATTTGCCGCTTCCCCATCGTCGCCGATGGCGGGCCGCCTGGCGTGATGGTGCCAACGTTGCCGACGGTGCTGGTGTTTGCCGGCGCCGACCCGTCGGGCGGCGCCGGCATCGCCGCCGATATTGTCGCGATTGCCGCGCAGGGCGCGCATGCCTTGCCCGTGATCACGGCGCTGACGGTGCAGGACAATGACCGCGTGTTTGCTGTCGAGCCGGTGGCGCCGGAGCTGCTGCGCCGGCAGGCGCTGGCGCTGATCGACAAGATCGCCATCGATGCCGTGAAGATCGGCATTCCCGGCAGCGCCGCGAATGCGGCCGTCATCGCGCAGCTGATCGCGCAATTGCGCCAAAGCCGGCCGGACTTGCCCGTGGTGCTCGATCCCGTGCTGGCCAGCGGCCATGGCGACGTGCTCAGCCGGGATGATGCCGTGCTGGCGCTGGCGCCCTTGCTGCCGGTGACTACCGTGATCGTACCGAACGGGCCCGAAGCGCTGGCTCTCGGTGGCGAAGCAGCGTTGCGCGCGCAAGGCTGTGGCCACGTGCTGGTGACGGGCGGCCATGGCGAGGGCGAGACGATCATCAACCGCTGGTTTGACGCCGCTGGCGGGGAGCGCGAATGGCGCTGGCCGCGCCTGCCCGGAGAATTTCACGGCAGCGGCTGCACCCTGGCCTCGGCCATCGCGGCGCGCCTGGCACTGGGACAGGCATTGCCTGAAGCGCTTGATCTGGCGCAAAGCTATTGCCATGCGGCCCTGACCGGCGCGTATGCGATTGCGCCAGGTCAGCTTATGCCGCAACGATTCATTCAATAAGGAAACATCATGCGTGGACTGTATCTGGTTACCCCGAATTGGGACGACACCGACCGCCTGCTCGACATCACGGAACAGGCCTTGCACGGCGGCGTGGCCCTGCTGCAATACCGCCACAAGAGCGCCGAGGCGCAGCAGCGGCGCGAGCAGGCGGGCGCCTTGCTGGCCCTGGCCCGCAAGTATGGCGTGCCCTTCATCATCAATGACTTTATCGAGCTGTGCGAAGAACTCGACGCCGATGGCGTGCACGTGGGCGGCCTGGACGCGTCCGTGGCGCAGGTGCGCGCGCGCCTGGGCAAGGACAAGATCGTCGGCGCTTCCTGCTATGGCGACATGGCCCTGGCCAGGACGGCCGAGGCCGGCGGCGCCAGCTATGTGGCCTTCGGCGGCTTTTATCCTTCGCTGGTGAAAAAGTATCCGGTGACCACGCCCCTGGACATCGTGCTGCAGGCGAAACGCGAGATCGCCTTGCCCTGCGTGGTGATCGGCGGCATGACGCCGGAGAACGCGGCGCCGCTGGTGGCGCGCGGCGCCGACATGGTGGCGGCCATCAGCAGCGTCTTTAATAATGCATACGAGGCGGACGATGTGAATATTGCGGTGCAGCAATTCAATCAATTATTCGCGGCATGAGCATGGACATACGGGGCTGATTTGGGGCAATAATCGGCATATAATAAGAACATCATTCATTACCGAGGTTCCCCACCCATGAGTCAGCCAGCCGCCGCGAAACGCCTTATCCTGATCGTTGACGATGACCAGCTCCTGTTGGAATTCCTCGGCGAAGTCCTGCGCCATGCCGGCTACGAGACGGCCCTGGCCCATTCGGCCGAAGTGGCGCTGCAGCTGATCGCTCAGCGCGAGCCGGACCTGGCTTTGCTCGACATCCACATGCCGGGCATGTCCGGCCTGGAACTGGCCAAGCGTCTGCATGGCGAGACGGGCGTGCCGTTCATGTTCCTGTCCGGCAGCGGTGACAGCGAATCGGGCAAGCAGGCGGCTGCCTACGGCGCCGTCGGCTACGTGGTGAAACCCGTCGATGAAGGCCGCTTGATGCCCGCGTTCGAAGCGGGCCTGGCCCGTGCCGACGAGATCCGCCAGCTGCGGCGTACCGAGCTGAACCTGAACGCGGCCCTGGCCGCCGGACGCGAAACGAGTTTGGCCGTTGGATTGCTGATGGGCAAGTTCCAGACGGACCGCAACACGGCGTTCGAAGTGCTGCGCGACCATGCCCGTTCCAGCCGCCGCAAGATCAATGAAATCGCCAGCCAGCTGCTGCTGGCCGAGGAAACCCTGAACGGCTTGCACGGCGCCTTCCTCAACCGGGCCAAGAAGAACGTCTGAGAAAATCTGCTGCGCGGTGCGATTTGCGGCCGGCGATGCTCACTGTGCATGCGCACAGCTGCGCTTCTCGGCCACAACTCACATCCGCTCGCTACGATTTTGTCAGACGTCGTGGCGTTCCGAACGGGCGTGCACTCGTCATCGGCGAATTGTCTTGCTATCATGGTTAATGCTGGCGCGCTGTAGCGCACCTTAAAATTTAGACAGGACACACATGAAAACCAAAGCAGCGATTGCCTGGAAGGCGGGCGCCCCGCTGACCATCGAAGAAGTCGACCTGGCCGGCCCGCGCGAGGGCGAAGTACTGGTCGAGATCAAGGCCACGGGCATTTGCCACACCGATTACTACACCCTGTCGGGCGCCGATCCGGAAGGCATCTTCCCGTCGATTCTCGGCCATGAAGGCGCCGGCATCGTCGTCGACGTGGGCCCGGGCGTGAAAAGCCTGAAGAAGGATGACCACGTCATCCCGCTGTACACGCCGGAATGCCGCCAGTGCAAATTCTGCCTGTCGCAAAAGACCAACCTGTGCCAGTCGATACGCTCGACCCAGGGCCGCGGCCTGATGCCGGACGCCACCTCGCGCTTTTCCATCGACGGCAAGCCCATCTTCCACTACATGGGCACCTCCACCTTCTCGAACTACATCGTCGTGCCGGAAATCGCGCTCGCAAAAATCCGCGAAGACGCACCGTTCGACAAGGTCTGCTACATCGGCTGCGGCGTCACCACCGGCGTGGGCGCCGTGCTGTTTACGGCCAAGGTCGAGGCGGGCGCGAATGTCGTCGTGTTCGGCCTGGGCGGCATCGGCCTGAACGTGATCCAGGCGGCGAAGATGGTCGGCGCCGATAAAATCATCGGCGTCGACATCAACCCGGCGCGCCAGGACATCGCCCGCAAGTTCGGCATGACGCATTTCGTCAACGCCAACGAAGTGGACAACGTCGTCGACACCATCGTGCAGCTGACGGACGGCGGCGCCGACTATTCGTTTGAATGCATCGGCAACACCACCACCATGCGCCAGTCGCTCGAGTGCTGCCACAAGGGCTGGGGCCAGTCCATCATCATCGGCGTGGCGGCGGCCGGCCAGGAAATTTCCACCCGTCCATTCCAGCTGGTGACGGGGCGCGTGTGGAAAGGTTCCGCCTTCGGCGGCGCGCGCGGCCGCACGGACGTGCCGAAGATCGTCGACTGGTACATGGAAGGCAAGCTCAATATCGACGACTTGATCACGCACCGTCTGAAGCTCGACGACATCAATCAGGGTTTCGACCTGATGAAAAGCGGCGAATCGATCCGCTCCGTCGTGCTGTATTAATTGAAATACGCCGTACCACGGCGTTTTTGCGGAGGCTGCGGCCTCCGTTTTTTTTGCCCGCGTGCCATCCATCGTCCATGTCTGCCATCCAGGCAGGTCTTTTTGCAGCCTGTCGCACCGCGCTGGAGCCGTGCGCCATCCATCGCTACAGTCAATGCTCCACTAATTTTGCGACGAGGCAGCCATGTCCACTTCCCACCGTTTGATCCTCAGCCTGGCCGGTATCCTGCTTGGCGGCAGCGCGCTGGCCGTGCAGCCGCCGCAGCCGCCCGCGCCGCCGGCCGCACCGGCCGCGCCGAGCAAGCAGATCAATATTTCCATGGGCAGCGGCGATGGCTATGCGCTCGTCGACAGCAGCGAGGATAGCGTGACCATGGCCGGCACCGATGTCGACGGCCAGCAGATCAAGCAGCTGCAGCGTTCGCTCAAGGGACAGTTCCTGTGGTTCCGCGACCAGGGCAAGGGCTATGTGACGCAGGATGCCGCGCTGCTGGCCCGCGTGCGCGACGCCTGGAAGCCGTCGCAAGACCTGGGCTTTCAGATGAGTGGCCTGGGCAAGCAGATGAGCGAACATGGCAAGGCGATGGGCGAACTGGGCAGCAAGATGGGCGCCCATGGCGCGGCGCAGGCGAACGTCGGTGCGCGCGATGTGGCGCAACTGCAGGCGCTGGGCCGCCAGCAGCAGGAACTGGGCCGCAAGATGGGCGAGGCGGCGCGCCGCCAGGCGCAGGCCACCACGGAGATGGCGCGCCGCGCGGCCGGACGCGAGGTGGAACGCCTGCAGCAGCAGATGGAAGATGCGCAGGACGCCATGGAAGAGGTCAACGACCGCATTGCCGCCGCGCAAGAACGCGAGGCGGACAAGGTGGATGCGCTGTCGCGCCAGATGAATCAGCGCGGCAAGCCGATGGAAACCCTGGGCAAGCAGATGGAAGCGCTGGGACGCCAGCAGGAAAAGGCCACCAAGGCAGCGGACAAGACCACGCGCCAGGTGATCGCCCAGGCGCTCAGCGAGGGCAAGGCCAAGCCGGTGCGCTAGACTTGCTTCCATACGGCGGCCACGGCCCGGTATTGCGCCGGCAGCTGCGCCCTGGCCTCGTCTTCGCTCGCATACACCTCATCCTGCAGCGTTTCCCAGCGAGCGTCGCAGCTGAAACGGTAGACGCGCGCCTCGCCCGCATACTGGCACACGGCCAGGCCGTGGATGGCGACGGGGGCGGTGCCGTCTTCACTGGCGACGTGGCCGAAGGGCTGGTCGGACCAGCCCCAGGTCAGTACGCGGGCGCCGTCGAGGTGGGTGGGTGGTGTCATGGGGATACAGGCCATTGTGTCGGGATGCCGATTGTAGCGCGCGTGGGTAAAATGGCGCGACCGCTGGACAAATGCACAGTATTTTTAGCCATGCCGGTATAATCACGGGATGCAAAATCTTCTTCACAACCTCAATCCCGAACAATTGGCTGCCGTCACCCTGCCGGCCCAGCATGCGCTGATCCTGGCCGGCGCCGGTTCGGGCAAGACCCGCGTGCTGACCACCCGCATCGCGTGGCTGATCCAGACCCAGCAGGTATCGCCGCCCGGCATCCTGGCCGTGACCTTTACGAATAAAGCCGCCAAGGAAATGCTCACGCGCCTGTCGGCCATGCTGCCGATCAACACGCGCGGCATGTGGATCGGCACCTTCCACGGCCTGTGCAACCGCTTGCTGCGCACGCACTACCGCGATGCGGCCTTGCCGCAGACGTTCCAGATCCTCGATTCCCAGGATCAGCTATCCGTGATCAAGCGCTTGTTGAAGGCGAACAACATTGATGATGAGAAATTCCCGCCGAAGACGGTGATGTATTTCATCAACAACGCCAAGGACCAGGGCTTGCGCGCCACGGACGTGGAAGCGTATGACGCGCATGAGCGCAAGATGGTCGAGCTGTACCAGTTGTACGACGACCAGTGCCAGCGCGAAGGCGTCGTCGATTTTGCGGAATTGCTGCTGCGCACGTACGAGTTGCTCAGCCGCAATCAACCGTTGCGCGAGCACTACCAGGCGCGCTTCCGCCACATCCTCGTCGACGAGTTCCAGGATACGAACAACCTGCAATACAACTGGTTGAAATTGCTGGCCGGCCACGGCAGCCGCGATGGCGGCGCCCTGTTTGCCGTCGGCGACGATGACCAGAGCATCTACGCCTTCCGCGGCGCGAATGTCGGCAACATGAGCGCCTTCGAGCATGAGTTCCAGGTCAAGAACTTGATCAAGCTGGAGCAGAACTACCGCTCGCACGGCCACATCCTCGACAGTGCCAACGTGTTGATCGCGAACAATAGCAAGCGCCTGGGCAAGAATTTGCGCACGGACGCGGGCCATGGCGAGCAGGTGCGCGTGTATGAAGCCAGTTCCGACTTGCAGGAAGCGCAGTGGATCATCGAAGAAGCGAAAAGCCTGATCGCCGATGGCGCCTCGCGCAGCGAAATCGCCATTCTGTACCGCTCGAACGCGCAGTCGCGCGTGATCGAACATGCGCTGTTCTCGGCCGCGATTCCGTACCACGTGTATGGCGGCCAGCGCTACTTCCAGCGCGCCGAGGTCAAGCACGCGATTGCTTATTTGCAATTGATGGACAATCCGCACAATGACTCCGCTTTCTTGCGCGTGGTCAATTTCCCCACGCGCGGCATCGGCATGCGTTCGATCGAGCAATTGCAGGCCGCGTCGGAACAGTATGGCATTTCGCTGTACGCATCCGTGCCCTACGTGGCGGGCAAGGCGGGCAGCGTGCTGGCCGGTTTCGTGAAACTGATCGAAGGCGTGCGCTTCGAAACGCAGCAATTATCTCTGCCGGAAATGGTCAGAGTCGTGCTGGAAGCGAGTACCTTGCTCCAGCATTATCAGAATGAAAAGGAAGGCGCCGACCGCATCGAGAATCTGGAGCAGATGGTCAGCGCGGCCAGCCAATTCATTTCCGAGGAAGGTTTTGGACAGGGCGCACCGGCCCACCTGGGGCCTGCCGCCCAGGCGCAGTCGGGCGCGCCCGTCGTCAACCAGGATGGCATCGAAATCCTCGATGCCGACGCGCCGCTGCCGGCCGTGATGTCGCCGCTCTCCGCCTTCCTCTCGCACGCGTCGCTGGAAGCGGGCGACAACCAGGCGCAGGCGGGCCAGGATGCGCTGCAGATGATGACGGTACATTCGGCCAAAGGCCTGGAATTCGACAATGTGTTCATCACGGGCCTGGAAGAGGGCCTGTTCCCGCACGAAAGCAGTTCGAAGGAAGACAATGGCGTGGAAGAGGAGCGCCGGCTGATGTACGTGGCCATCACGCGCGCGCGCAAGCGGCTCTACATGAGCTTCTCGCAGACGCGCATGCTGCACGGCCAGACGCGCTACAACATGAAGTCGCGCTTCTTCGACGAGTTGCCGGAAGAGTCCTTGAAATGGCTGTCGCCGAAAGTACAGGCCAACTGGTTCGGCAACCGCAAGTCGGCCTGGGACGAGGCGCCCAAGGTGGCCAGCCTCGGTTCGGACAATGCGATTGCGCAAAAGATCGCGCAAAAAGCCACGGGCGGCGGCTGGCGCATCGGCGAATCGGTGGCGCACGCCAAGTTCGGTGAAGGCGTGATCGTCAATATCGAAGGCGGCGGCGGCAATGCGCGCGCGCAGATCAACTTCGGACAGCACGGCATGAAGGTGCTGGACCTGGGGATTGCCAAGCTGGAACGTCTGGGACGGTGATGTGGTACGCGGGATGGCTGACGATGGCGTCGGATTACGCCTTCGGCTAATCCGACCTACGCCAGGAACGGTGATCTGGTCTGGCGCGTAGGTCGGATTAGCGTAGCGTCATCCGACATCATTGTTGGCCTCGCAGCGTCGGATTACGCGGCGTGCCGCCGCTAATCCGACCTACGCTGTGGCATTGCAAGGCATTCGAGAGCGCGTAGGTCGGATTAGCGCAGCGTAATCCGACATCATTGTTGGCGTTGCAAGGCATTCGATATATAAAAAAGGGGCAGCCTGCGCAGGCTGCCCCTTTTTATATCTGGCCGGTGATCACTCTCCGGTCTTGTCCAACGACACCGTCTTGCTCTCATCGACGGGCAGGCCGAAGATTTGCCGGTAGGCGGCGTAGAACGAGCAATGCATGATGATGGTGAGTATCATCGACAGGGGCATCATCAGCTGCATCATCAGCGGCGTGCGGCCAAAGATGACGGCCAGTAACTGGCTGGTGACGACGCTGATGGCGAACCAGGTGGCGGCGAAGACGATGAAGGCCGACAGCGAACGCCAGACGGCGAAAAAGCTGAAGAACAGCGCCTTGCCCAGGCCGGTTTGGCGCCAGTAGATCAGCGGCGCGGCAAAGCAGAAGGCCATGGCGGCCGGCACGTACAGCACGATGGCCAGCAGGATGCCCAGACCCAGGCGCGAGTCGGGGATGGCGGCGCGTGCCGCTTCTTCCGTCAGTTGCCCGGTGACCAGTTTCCACAGCAAGCCGTCGTCCACCAGGGTCGAGGCGCCGATGGCAACGATGGCCATCAGGATGTACAGCACGCCCAGGCCGAACAGGGAAGGAAACGCGGGTTTGCGGAAGCCCGAAATCAAGAGGCTGGGCAGGACGCGCTTGCCCTGGTCGATATTCAGGCAACCTTGCACGAAGGCCACGGAAAACACGGGCACCAGGATAACGGGCAGCAATTGGCCCAGCACGGGCACGATGCTGACGGCCAGCATGCAGAACATATAGCCGAGAAACAGCATCGACATGCCGCCAGGTTGCTTGCGAAACAGGGCGAATCCCTGTTTCACCCATTGCCAACCTGTACTTGCAGGTAATTTTTCCATGTTTAAAACAGTTCCGGAGCAGGTGTGGCGATACGTTCGCGCAGAATGCGTTCGAAATGCGTGGGATCGTGCGGTGTCAGCATTTCCGCTTCGCGCGGCTGGTAATAATCGTACAGGCGCGACAGCCAGAAACGCAGCGCGGCGGCGCGCAGCATCGGTTGCCATGCCGTTTGTTCTTCGTGCGTAAACGGGCGCACGGCCTGGTAGGCGTCGAGCAGGGCGCGCACGCGCACCTTGTCGAGCACGCCCGTGGCCAGGTCCACGCACCAGTCGTTGACGGTGACGGCCACGTCGAACAGCCAGGTGTCGCAGCCGGCAAAGTAAAAGTCGAAAAAGCCCGTCAGGCGCTCGCCGTCAAACATGACGTTGTTGCGGAACAAGTCGGCATGCACGGGACCGCGCGGGATGGCTTTATACGTATCGCAGGCGGCAAAGGCGTCCTGGAAGTGGATTTCCGCGCGCAGCAGGTGCGCCCTGGCATCGTCGAGATGGTGCAAGACCAGCGGCGTGGTGGCGTTCCACCAGTCCAGGCCCCGCAAATTCGGCTGCTGCAGGGGGAAGTCCTGCGCCGCCAGGTGCATCTTCGCCAGCATGGCGCCCACGGCCGCGCAATGCACGGCTTGCGGCGCCATCTGCGAGCTGCCGTCGAGTTTGCTGACGATGGCGGCCGGCTTGCCTTGCAGGGCCGTCACCAGTTCGCCGTCCACATTGGCGATCGGTGCGGGCACCAGCACGCCCCGGTCCGCCAAATGGCGCATCAGTTGCAGATAGAACGGCAATTGCGCGAAGCTGAGGTTTTCAAAGATCGTCAGCACAAACTCGCCGCGCTCCGTGCTCAGGAAGAAATTGCTGTTTTCGATGCCGGACGCGATGCCCTTGAGCGCCAGAGGTTTGCCGAGTGGAAACTGCGTGATCCACTGGCCGATATCGTCCAGGTGTAGCGCGGTAAAAACTGCCATGGGAAAGAGAGGAATGGTCTAAAAGGTCAAAAAAAGCCGGCTGCCCCCGCGCATGGCCGGGGCAGGGCAGAAGAGAGTGGCTGCTTACTTCGCTGGTGCGGGCGGTGCTGGCGCGTCCGCTGCCTCTTCGTCGCGTTGTTTCTGTTTCTTCTTGCCCAGATCAAATTCCAGTACTTTCCATTGCGGGCCGCGCAGGGCGCCGCTGTGGGCCTGGTCGCCGCCGGCGGCCGGCTTCATGTAATAGGTGCTGCCGCCGCTGGTGACTTTCACTTCGCTGGTGACGCCCGCTTCGCGTTTTTCGGTAATCTGCTGCTTGGCGGCGGCCGGCGCCACGGTGATGGGCGCTTCGCCCATTTCCTCGATACGTTCCAGTTGTGGCGGCGCGTCGCTCGGTTTGGTTGGCGTCTGGGCGCTGGCAATGGCTGAACATGCCAGCAGGGGCAGGGCGAGGAATGTCCAGAGTGTCGATGTACGCATCATGATGGGTTCGCTTCCATGTGTGGGACTGCAGCGCGTGCAGTGGTGTAATGCCGTCAATTTATCTATAAGGCATTGTAACAAACTGATAGGCAATGCTGTTTAAATGAACGGAAATGGCTGGCAGCGGCGGCACGCATGCCAGTTCGGGGCCGCCAGGGTGGCAAAAACGCCAGGAGCGGCACGCATTGCGGCCGGTGGCGCGGCCCTAAACTCTGCGATAATTGGACGATATTCCACCCGCCCGCCGCTGTACTTCCTGGGCGGGCGCGCTCACCTTATTTTATTGGCATTATGCAAAACACCCTGCTGTTAGTCGACGGTTCCAGTTACCTCTATCGTGCCTTCCATGCGCTGCCCGACCTGCGCAGCCCGGACGGTTACCCCACGGGCGCCATGCACGGCATGGTCAACATGCTGCGCCGCCTGCGCGCCGATTACCCGGCCGCCTACATCGCCTGCGTGTTCGATGCCAAGGGTAAAACTTTCCGCGATGACATGTATCCCGAGTACAAGGCCACGCGCGCCTCGATGCCGGACGACCTGCGTTTGCAGATCGAACCGATCCATGAAGCCGTGCGCGCCATGGGCTGGCCGATCCTGATGGTCGACGGCGTCGAAGCGGACGATGTGATCGGCACCCTGGCCGTGCAGGCGGCCGCCGCCGGCATGAACGTGGTGGTGTCCACGGGCGACAAGGATCTGGCACAGCTGGTCAACAGCCAGGTGATGCTGATCAATACCATGAGCAATGAAAAGCTCGACGAAGCGGCCGTGCTGGCCAAGTTCGGCGTGCCGCCCAACCGCATCATCGATTATCTGTCGCTGATCGGCGATACGGTCGACAACGTGCCGGGCGTGTCGAAATGCGGGCCGAAAACGGCCGTCAAGTGGCTGACCCTGTACGACAGCCTGGAAGGCGTGATGGAAAACGCGGCCAAGGTGGGCGGCGCCGTCGGTGAAAACCTGCGCACGGCCCTGCCATGGCTGCCGCAGGCGCGCGCCTTGATCACCGTCAAGACCGATTGCGATCTGTCCGGCCATATGACGACGATCGCCGATTCGCTGGTGGCGAAACACGAAGACAAGGAAGCGCTGCTGGCCTTCTTCAACCGCTACGGCTTCAAGGCCCTGCTGCGCGAACTGGGCGCCACGCCGCCGCCGATGTCGCCCGTCGGAGCGCCGCCTGCCGCCGGCGTTTCCGTCGTCAACACGACGGGCGACATGTTCGCCGATGCCGCGCCAGCGGTGGAAGCCGAGTATGAAACCGTGCTGACGGATGCCCAGCTCGACAAATGGATCGCGCTGATCGATGCGGCTGCCCTGACGGCCGTCGACACGGAAACCACCTCGCTGGAACCGATGACGGCGCAAATGGTCGGCATTTCCCTCTCCGTGGCCGAGCACGCCGCCTGTTACATCCCGCTGGCCCACGACTACGCGGGCGCGCCGGAACAGTTGACGCGCGAACACGTGCTGGCGAAACTGCGCCCGTGGCTCGAAGATGAAACCAAGCCCAAGCTGGGGCAGAACCTGAAGTATGACAGCCACATCTTCGCCAACCATGGCGTGACGTTGCGCGGCATCGCCCACGACACCTTGCTCGAATCGTATGTATTCGAGTCGCACAAGAAGCACGACATGGACAGCCTGGCCCTGCGCCACCTGAACTACACGACCATCCCGTTCGAGGACGTGTGCGGCAAGGGCGCCAAGCAGATCACGTTCAATCAAGTCGAGGTGGAGCAGGCGGCCAAGTATGCGGCCGAGGATGCCGACGTGACCTTGCGTTTGCACAATGCCATGTGGGGCAATGTGGCGAACGATGAAAAACTCACCTTCATCTATGAAAAGATCGAGATGCCGACGGCCGTGGTCTTGCAAAAGATCGAGCGCAACGGCGTGCTGATCGACGACGAATTGCTCAACATCCAGTCGGCCGAGCTGGCCGTCAAAATCCTGGAGCTGGAAAAGAAGGCGTATGAACTGGCCGAGCAGCCGTTTAATTTAGGCTCGCCCAAGCAGATCGGCGAAATCTTCTTCGAGAAATTGAAGCTGCCGGTGGTCAAGAAAACCCCGACGGGCGCGCCGTCGACGGATGAAGAAGTGCTGCAAAAGCTGGCCGAGGATTATCCGCTGCCGAAAGTGCTGCTCGAATACCGCGGCATGGCCAAGCTGAAGTCGACGTATACCGATAAATTGCCGAAGATGATCAACGTCACGACGGGCCGCGTGCATACGAACTATGCGCAAGCCGTGGCCGTGACGGGGCGCCTGGCGTCGAACGACCCGAATTTGCAGAATATTCCCATCCGCAGCGCGGAAGGCCGCCGCATCCGCGAAGCGTTCATTGCGCCGCCGGGCAGCCACATCGTTTCGGCCGACTATTCGCAGATCGAATTGCGCATCATGGCGCATATCTCGGGCGATGAAGCGATGCTGCGCGCGTTTGCCGACGGCATCGACATTCACCGTGCCACGGCCGCTGAAATCTTTGGCGTGCCGGCCGCGGAAGTGCAGAGCGAGCAGCGCCGCTACGCCAAGGTCATCAACTTCGGTTTGATCTACGGCATGAGCGCATTCGGCCTGGCCGGTAACCTGGGCGTGGACCGCACGGCCGCGCAAAGCTATATCGACCGTTACTTTGCCCGTTTTTCCGGAGTGAAACAGTACATGGAAGACACGCGCCAGCAAGCCAAGGCGCGCGGCTACGTGGAAACCGTGTTTGGCCGCCGTTTGTGGTTGCCAGAAATTAATTCGCCGAACGGCCCGCGCCGCCAGGGTGCGGAACGGGCCGCGATCAACGCGCCGATGCAGGGCACCGCCGCCGACCTCATCAAGCTGGCCATGATCGCCGTGCAAGGCTGGCTGGAAACGGACGGCTTGCAGACGAAGATGATCATGCAGGTGCACGATGAACTGGTGCTGGAAGTGCCGGATGCGGAACTGGAACTGGTCAAGCGCAAGCTGCCGGAACTGATGGCCGGCGTGGCCGCGCTGAAAGTGCCGTTGACGGCCGAGGTAGGCGTCGGCAGGAATTGGGACGAAGCGCATTGATGCTGTGTCGGCTTACGCGGGGCATGCCCCGCTAAGCCGACCTACATGTTTAATTCAGCAATGACCGTAAGCCGAACACATGTTTACTTGAGCAATGACCGTAGGCCGGCTTAGCGCAGCGTAAGCCGACATTGTTTGTCAACACACCTTTCAGGAGTAACGCATGAGCGACATGATCACCGATTGTGAAAGTTTGCTGGGCCAGAGCAGCGTGTCCGGGCCGGACGGCCGGCGCGGTTTCCTGAAGGTGGCGCTGGGCGCGGGCTTTGCCATGGCCGTGCTGCCCGTGGCGGCGCAAAACGTCATCAAGACGGATTCCGCCGGACTCGTCACGGGCACCATGTCGGTGATGGTCGATGGCCAGGCCGTGCCCGTGTATGCGGCCCAGCCGGAAGGCAAGACGGGTTTGCCCGTGGTATTGGTTATTTCGGAAATCTTTGGCGTGCATGAACATATCGCCGACATGGCGCGCCGCTTCGCCAAGCAGGGTTACCTGGCGCTGGCGCCCGACCTGTTCGTGCGCCAGGGCGATCCCACCAAGGTGGCCAGCATCCCGGAATTGATGAAAGGCATCATCGCCAAGACGCCGGATGCGCAAGTGATGGCGGACCTCGATGCGGTTGTTGCGTGGGCGAAACAGAATGGCGGCGACACGAGCCGCCTGGGCATCACGGGCTTTTGCTGGGGCGGCCGCATCACGTGGCTGTACGCGGCGCACAATCCGGCCGTCAAGGCGGGCGTGGCCTGGTATGGCCGCCTCGTGGGCGAAGCGACTGCCTTGCAGCCGAGCAACCCCATCGACATCGCCGCCACCTTGAAAGTGCCCGTGCTGGGCTTGTATGGCGGCAAGGATACGGGCATCACGCAGGAATCGATCGCCAAGATGAAAGAGGCGCTGGCCAAGGGCGGCAACCAGTCGGAATTCGTCGTGTATCCCGATGCGGGCCACGCCTTCAATGCCGATTACCGCCCCAGCTATGTGGCGGCCGATGCGAAAGACGGCTATGCGCGCTGCCTGGCCTGGTTCAAAAAGCATGGCGTTGCATGAGGTTGCAAGCTGAACGGCGCTAAAAGTGCCTGATTGCCACATTTTTTTCCAGAAGTTGCCGCGAAAGGCGCACCGGGCTGTAAAATGCCCGGTTCGCGTCAATGCAGTACAATTGCATCTTCAATGCGCCACGCTGCCGCCAAGCGCGCACAAGATTGAATAATAAGCAACATCATACAGATCAAGCCAGACGCCAGCATTGCGGGCGCCCGTAGGCCGGCGCCATTTTGAGGTAAGAAAATCATCGATCCCGTCCTTATATCCATTTTGCTCGCGACCACGATCGCGGGCGTCTTCAGCATTACTGCGGCGGCGATCTTTTCGTTTGCATTCCTGTCCAAGGTGGTCGAGCGCATGGTCAGCTTGTCCGTCGGCATCATGTTGTCGACGTCCTTGCTGCATGCCTTGCCCGAAGCGTTCGAATCGCAGGCGGACCCGCGCAGCCTGTTCGCCACCTTGCTGGCGGGCTTGCTGGCCTTTTTCATGCTGGAAAAATTCGCCATCCTGCGCCATTCGCACCACCACGAAGGCGACGGCCACCACCATGCGCACGGCCACGACAAGCACGAGGCGGGCAAGGCCGGCTGGATGATTTTAGTGGGCGACGGCATGCACAACTTTACGGACGGCATCCTGATCGCGGCCGCCTTCCTGGCCGACCCGAAGCTGGGCCTGGTCACGGGCCTGGCCATCATCGCGCATGAAATCCCGCAGGAAATCGGCGATTTTATTGTACTGCTCAACGCCGGCTTCTCGCGCCTGCGCGCCTATGTCTTCAATCTGCTGTGCAGCCTGATGGCGGTGGCCGGCGGCCTGCTCGGCTATTTCACCCTGGACCGCGCCAGCAATCTGATCCCGTACGTGCTCGTGTTCGCCTCGTCCGGCTTCATCTATATCGCCTTGTCCGACCTGATGCCGCAGATGCAGCGCCGCGCCACCTTGCGCGAAACCATCCCGCAAGTGCTGCTGATCGCGCTGGGCGTATGTATCGTGCTGTTCCTGACGCACAAGCGCCACGGCGGTTGATGCACTGATTCGGTGCCGCAGTACCACTTATGCTATATTGTCTTTCTGACTAACTTGCACAGAAAGGAGGAAAATATCATGGAAGAAAACTTGTTGCTCGCCTTGTGGCGCGCACGCTCTTTTAGCGCATTTGCCAGCTCTTGCCCACGTTCTATCGCGCTGCGATAACCTGGCCAGAGCAAAGTTACCCTCCTCTACGAGTCCTTTCCTGGTACTCCGTTGTCGTTAGCGCTCCTGTTAACGCGGATGCTTGCATCCCGAACAAAGACAAGAGCCATGACTACCCTGATTTCTACCCAAGCTTTACAACTGGATACCCACGACGGTTTCCTCTTCAACGAACTCGCCTTTACCTTGCGCCAGGGCGACCGCATCGGCTTGATCGGCCACAATGGCTGCGGCAAATCCACCTTGCTGGGCCTGCTCAGCGGCACGCGGGAAGCCACTGCCGGCACCATCCACTATGCCCGTGCCTGCCGCCTGCAGCACGTGGAGCAGCACTTGCCGCCGGAACTTGCCAGCCTGAGCCTGTACGACGCCTTGCTGGCGCCCGTGCTGGAGCAGCCCGAGCTGCATTGGCGTGTCGACAGCCTGCTGGCCGAGTTAGGCTTCGAGCACGAGACGGCGCAAGTGCCCGTGCATTCCCTGTCCGGCGGCCAGCACACGCGCCTGCTGCTGGGACGCGCCCTGCTGCAGGAGCCGAACGTGCTGCTGCTCGACGAGCCGAGCAATCATCTGGACTTGCCGTCGCTGCTGTGGCTGGAGCAATTCCTGCTGCGCTGGCGCGGCGCCTTCATCCTCGTCTCGCACGACCAGCGCCTGCTCGACAACGTGGCCACGCGCAGCTGGATCTTGCGCGATAGCCGCCTCTACGATTTCGACTTGCCGTGCGGCCCCGCGCTGGCGGCCCTGGCCGAAGCCGATCTTGCCGCTGCCGCCCGCCATGCGGCCGAACAGAAGGAAATCGACCGCCTGTCCGCCAGCAGCGCCCGCCTGGCCCTGTGGGGCCGCACCTACGACAATGAAGACCTGGCGCGCAAGGCCAAGACCATGCAGCGGCGCATCGACAAATTGAAGGATGCGCAATCGTTCGTCAGCGATGGCGCACCGTGGCGTTTGAGTTTGCGCGGCAAGCCGCTGGCGGCCGACCAGTTGCTGGCGCTCGATGCCCTGGACGTGCGCGCCGTGCCCGCTTCCCCGCTGCTGTTCCACACCGGCCAGCTGTGGCTGAAACCGGGCGACCGAGTCGCCTTGCTGGGCGCCAACGGCAGCGGCAAGTCGTCCTTGCTGCGCCTGTGCTGGCAGGCGATCCAGGAACAGGAGGAACGTGCGGACTTGCGCTACCACCACGCCGCCAACATCGGCTATTACGACCAGTCGCTCAGGCAACTGGCCGATACGGCCGATTTATCCGACGCCCTGTACCCGTTTGCCGTGCAGAACGAAGCGGCGCGCAGCCAGGTGGCGCGCAAGCAAGCGTTGATCTCGGCCGGTTTCCCGTATGCGCGCCATGGCCAGACGGTGGCGACCCTGAGCGGCGGCGAGCGGGCGCGGCTGCTGTTCCTGGGCCTGTCCCTGGCCAGTTATCACTTGCTGCTGCTGGACGAGCCCAGCAACCACCTGGACATGCAGGGCAAGGCGGAACTGGGGCAAGCCTTGCGCGGCTTTGCAGGCGGCTGCCTGCTGGTGTCGCACGACCGCGACCTGATCGAAACGGCCTGCAACCGCTTTTGGGTAGTGGCCGATGGCCGGCTGGAAGAGTGGCCGGATGCGGCCAGCGCGTATGCACGCCTGAGTGCCGAGGATGGACAGGCGCCGTTGCCGGTGCCGCGCGTGGAAACGGCTGCGCTTGCGCCAGCGCAAACCGACGTTGATGTTCAACTGGAACGCTTGTGCGAACTGGAGCAATTGCTGGCGGAAGACTTGGCGAGAAAACCGCGCCACCAGAAGCCGGCCAGCCAGCAGGCGTGGCAGGCGGAACTGGCGCAGTTGAATCAATCGCTGGGGATAAGTTCATAGTTATCCACGGGTAAAAAAATGGCGGACCATCTGGTCCGCCATTTTTTAATTACCCGTCGCCACAGGCCGCGCCGGATCGGCGCACCATTCGCTCCACGAGCCCGGATACAGGGACGCGCCGGGCAAGCCGGCCACTTCCAGGGCCAGCAGGTTGTGGCATGCCGTCACGCCGGAGCCGCACTGCATGACGGCCGCTTGCGGTGCGTCAAACAGGGCGCTGAAATCGCGCCGCAGTGCTTCCGCGCTTTTAAAGCGGCCGTCCGCCTGCAAGTTATCCTTGAAGAAACGGTTTTTCGCGCCCGGGATGTGGCCGCCCACGGGGTCGATGGTTTCGTTTTCGCCGCGGTAGCGGTCGGGGGCGCGCGCGTCGATCACCGTCAAGGCTTGCGTTTCCAGGTTGGCGACGACGTCCTGCACGTTGACCGTGCGCACCAGGCTGGCTTTTTCCGTCAGCTTGCCGACAGGGCGCGGTGCCACGGGCGTGACCAGCGGCAAACCCTGCGCCTGCCAGGCGGCCAGGCCGCCGTCGAGCACGGCCACATTCGGGTGGCCGACCCAGCGCAGCAGCCACCACAAACGGGCGGCGAACATGCCGCCCTGGCCATCGTACGCCACCACTTGCGTGTCGTCATTGATACCCCAGCCGCGCAGGGTGGCCAGCAGCGCGTTGCGGTCGGGCAAGGGATGCCGGCCCGTAAATGCCGGGCCACGGGCCGTCTTGGGGCCGGACAAGGCCGTGTCGATGTCGGCGAACTGCGCGTTCTGGATGTGGCCGGCGGCAAACGCGTCGCTGCCCGCCGTGGGGTTGAGCAAGTCGTGGCGGCAATCGAGGATCACCCAGTCGCTGTCATTCAGGTGGTCGGCCAGTTCGCTGGCCTGTAACAAGGTGGTGTACATCAGCAACGCTCCTTTACACTTCGCTGGCGATGGGATCCGTGCGCGCGATGGCGGCGCCACGGGCCGTGTTGCGGGTATTGTAATAGGTGGCGGCGATGCCCGAGGCGAGAATGATGCCGATGCCCGTCCAGCCATGCCAGTCGAACAGGTCGCCAAAGATCACCACGCCCCAGAAGCTGGAAAAGACGATGCCTGTGTACTGTAAATTGGCAACCACGAGGGTCTTGCCCAGGCGATAGGAGCGCGTCATGGCCATCTGCGCCATGGTGGCGCACAAGCCGATGGCGGCCAGCAAGCCGATGCCGTAGGCGCTCGTGTGCATGTGCCAGACGACGGGGCCGCCGCCGGCGCTGGCCACGTGGCCGATCACGCCGGCCAGGAAATTGACGACCGAGAAATAGAACACGACCCGGTATTCGGGCTCGCCCAGCAAGCCCAGTTTGCGCACCTGCAAGTAGGCGAGGGCCGACAGCATGCCGGAAATCAAGGCCGTGATGGCGCCGGCCAGCTGGTCCGTCTCGAACACAGGTTGCAGCAGCAGGGTCACGCCGACAAAGCTCATGGCAATCGCTGCCACCAGCGGCCACTCGACCTGTTGCATGCCTTTCCACCAGCCGCCGGCGAGTAAAATCACGGCGATCCAGATGGGCGCCATGTAATTGAGGGTCATGGCCGTGGCCAGCGGCAGGATGGCGATGGCATAAAACCACAGCCACAGGGCGATCACGCCCACCACGCCGCGCCACAGATGCTGGCCCGGCATCGTGGTTTTAAAGCTGCCGCCCTGGTACAGAATCGTGCAGCTCATGACGATCATGCCGATGATGCCGCGGTACATGACGATTTCGGACGTCGAATACAGATCCGACGCCAGTTTCACGCACACGCCCATGATGGCGAACATAAAGCTGGCAAACAGCATCCAAAGTGACTGCATGAGTAATCCTGACGATGAAAATGAAAAAGGCCGCGCAATGCGGCCCCTTGAGGAACTACAGTTCGATATTGCTGCGGTACCACTCGTGGAAGTGCTGCATGCCGTCTTCCATGGGCGATTGGTAAGGGCCCACTTCGTTCACGCCGCGCGCAATCAGAACCTTGCGGCCCGCATCCATGCGCTGGGCGATTTCATCGTCCTCGACACAGGTTTCCATGTAGGCAGCCCGTTCCGCTTCGACGAAGTCGCGCTCGAACAGTACGATTTCTTCGGGGTAATAGAACTCTACCACGTTGCGCGTTTTTTGCGGGCCGTCGGGCCACAGGGTCGAGACGACCAGCACGTGCGGATACCATTCGACCATGATGTTCGGATACAGGGTCAGCCAGATGGCGCCATACGGCGGCGCTTCGCCGCCGCGGAATTGCAGCACCTGCTCCTGCCATTTCTTGTAGGCAGGCGAGCCGGCCTGCTGCAGGCCGCGGTGCACGCCCACCGTCTGCACGCTGTAATCCTTGCCGAATTCCCAGCGCAGGTCGTCGCAGCTGACGAAGCTGCCCAGGCCCGGGTGGAACGGTTCGACGTGATAATCCTCGAGGTAGACTTCGATGAAGGTCTTCCAGTTGTAGTCGCACTCGTGGATTTCCACGTGGTCGAACATGTAGCCGGAAAAATCGAGGTCTTTCGAGACGGACAAATCTTTCAATTTTTCCATCACGTTGTAGCCATTTTGCTCGAACAGCAAGCCATTCCAGCTTTGCAGCGGCGTTTTCGACAGGTTCAGGCACGGCGTCTCGGGGAAATGCGGCGCGCCGATCAATTCACCCTTGAGGTCGTAGGTCCAGCGGTGCAGCGGGCAGACGATGTTATTTGCGTTGCCGCGGCCATTGAACATCAGCGCCTGCCGGTGGCGGCACACGTTGGACAGCACTTCGATGCCATTGGCGTTGCGCACGAGCATGCGCCCTTCGTTCTCAGACGCCAGGGTCGCAAAATCGCCGGTTTCCGGCACCATCAGCTCGTGCCCGACATAGCGCGGGCCGGCTTGGAACAATTGCTGCATTTCACGCTGCAACAGCGTTTCGTCAAAATAGACGTGGACCGGAAGTTGCGCGTTTGAACGCGCCAGCTTGGCGTGAGTAGCCAGATCGGACATCCCAACCCCCCATAAATGTACAACGGTCAGCAGTGCCCCAGGCCATTCCCTGGGCAACCGCTACAGAGAGAAAGAATCCGCAAAGACCTGAATTCAAATTTGTTGAAACGGTATTTCGGACAGAACCGGCGATTATAGCGCGTATCGGCCTCGGCATTATCAAACCCGCCCGGTAAATGCACTACTTTAATGAGAAACATTGTCATTTGGCGTGCAATTTCCGGTAGCAAGGGGCGATTCGGCTAAAATCCACTGACAAGCTGGCAACGCTATTGACTTTGAGCGCGCCGATTGCGCTTAAGTTTTCACTTAATAGTGTGGTTTGTTCTAAAATAACGCTTCTATGCTGGCCGGGAGTCCCCGGCGTCTCCCTACAAGCCCCTCGTGCCACGAAGAGATCTGAGTCTATGTCGAAGAAATTAACTGCCGCTGCCGCAGCGCCGGCCTCGTTTGAAGAGGCGATGGCGGAACTGGCGCAGCTGGTAACGCAAATGGAAGCGGGCCAGTTGCCGCTGGAAGCATCAGTCGCGGCGTACCAGCGCGGCTCGGAACTGGTCAAGTATTGCGCTACCCAGCTCGACAGTGTCGAAGCGCAGGTGAAAGTACTGGAAGGCGACATGTTGAAACCGTTCGTGGATGCCGGCGAGGCCGCCCAATGATGGCCAATGTGCAACAAGACAGCGTGACCTTCGGCGACTGGATGCAAGCGACCCAGTCCGGCTTGGAAGGCCGGCTCGACCAATTCCTGCCGGCGGCAGACGTCGTGCCGCACAAGCTGCACGCGGCCATGCGCTACGCGCTGCTGGGCGGTGGCAAGCGCGTGCGCCCGCTGCTGGTGATGGCGGCCGGTGAGCTGTTTGACGCCGATCAAGACACGCTCGCGCGCGCCGCTTGCGCGCTGGAAATGATTCACGTGTATTCGCTCGTGCATGACGACATGCCGTGCATGGATGACGATGCCTTGCGCCGTGGCAAGCCCACCGTGCACATCGCCTACGATGAAGCGACGGCCCTGCTGGTCGGCGACGCGCTGCAATCGCAGGCGTTCATGCTGCTGGCCGACGGTGCGGCGATTCCTCCCGCGCGGCAGATGGCGATGATCCGGCTGCTGGCGCACGCGTCCGGGTCAAGCGGCATGTGCGGCGGCCAGGCGATCGACCTCGACAGCGTGGGCCAGGCCTTGACCTTGCCGCAGCTGGAACAGATGCATCAACTGAAAACGGGCGCCTTGCTGCGCGCAGCCGTGATCCTCGGCGCGCTGGCGGGCAAGGATTTGACGGCGGACGAGATGACGGCGCTGAACGCGTATGCGCGCGCCGTCGGTCTGGCGTTCCAGGTGGTCGACGACGTGCTCGACGCGACGGCCGATTCGGCCACCCTGGGCAAGACGGCGGGCAAGGATGCGGCCGCCAACAAGCCTACCTACGTATCGATACTGGGGCTGGAACCATCGCGGGCCCTGGCAGAACAATTGCGGTGCGACGCCCATGCGGCGCTGGCGCCATTCGGGGACAAGGCACGCCGTTTGCGCGAGCTGGCGGACCTGGTCGTGCAGCGGAAGGCATAAATGAAACTGTTAGAAACCATCAATGAACCAGCGCAAGTGCGCAAGCTGGCCCGCTCGCAACTGGTGCCGCTGGCGCAGGAATTGCGCAGCTTCCTGCTCGATTCCGTTTCCAAGACGGGCGGCCACTTGTCGTCCAACCTGGGCACGGTCGAGCTGACCGTCGCGCTGCACTACGTCTTCAACACGCCGCACGACCGCATCGTCTGGGACGTGGGCCACCAGACCTATTCGCACAAGATCCTGACGGGCCGCCGCGAGCGCATGCACACCTTGCGCCAGAAAGACGGCATTTCCGGCTTCCCGAAGCGCGATGAGAGCGAATACGACACCTTCGGCACGGCGCACTCGTCGACGTCGATCTCGGCCGCGCTGGGCATGGCCCAGGCCGCCAAGATCAAGGGCGACCCGCTGCATGCGATCGCCGTGATCGGCGACGGCTCGATGACGGCCGGCATGGCCTTCGAGGCGATGAACAATGCGGGCGTGCAGGAAGACGTCAACCTGCTGGTGATCCTGAACGACAACGACATGTCGATCTCGCCGCCCGTGGGCGCGCTGAACCGCCACCTGGCGCGATTGATGTCGGGCCAGTTCTATGCGGCGGCGAAAAATGTCGGCAAGTCCGTCCTGCCCGGCCCCGTGCTGGAACTGGCGAAGCGCTTCGAAGAGCACGCCAAGGGCATGGTCGTGCCCGCCACCATGTTCGAGGAATTCGGTTTCAATTACATCGGCCCCATCGACGGCCACGACCTCGATTCGCTGATCCCGACCTTGCAAAATATCAAGCAACTGAAGGGTCCGCAATTCCTGCACGTGGTGACCAAGAAGGGGCAGGGCTACAAGCTGGCCGAAGCGGAACCGATCCTGTACCACGGCACGCCGAAGTTCAATCCCTTGGAAGGCATCAAGCCGGCCACGGCACCGGGCAAGATGACGTACACGGAAGTGTTCGGCAACTGGCTGTGCGACATGGCGGCGCACGACAAGCGCCTGGTGGGCATCACGCCGGCCATGCGCGAAGGCTCGGGCATGGTCAAGTTCGAACAGCAATTCCCGAACCGCTATTTCGACGTCGGTATCGCCGAGCAGCATTCCGTGACGTTTGGCGCCGGCCTGGCCTGCGAAGGCTTGAAACCCGTCGTGGCCATTTACTCGACCTTTTTGCAGCGCGCCTACGACCAGCTGATCCACGACGTGGCCCTGCAAAACCTGGACGTGACGTTCGCGCTGGACCGTGCCGGCCTGGTGGGCGCCGACGGCGCCACGCACGCGGGCAATTACGACATGGCGTTCCTGCGCTGCATCCCGAACATGGTCGTCATGGCTGCGTCCGATGAAAACGAATGTCGCCAAATGCTGACGACGGGCTACCATTATCCGGGCCCGGCCGCCATCCGCTATCCGCGCGGCGCCGGTGCCGGCGTGGCCATCGTGCCGGAACTGACCAGCATCGAGATCGGCAAGGGCGAGATCAAGCGTCACGGCAAGCGCATCGCCATCCTGGCCTTCGGTTCGATGGTGGCGCCGAGCGTGGTGGCTGGTGACAAGCTCGACGCGACGGTGGCCAACATGCGCTTCGTCAAGCCGCTCGACGTGGCACTGGTGAAGCAGCTTGCTGCCGAGCATGATTGCCTGGTGACGGTGGAAGAGGGCTGCATCATGGGCGGCGCCGGTTCGGCCGTGGCCGAAGCGCTGGCGGCGGAAGGCATCGTCAAGCCGATTTTGATGCTGGGCTTGCCCGACACCTTCATCGACCATGGCGACCCCGTGCAACTGCTGAAAAGCGTGGGCCTGGACGCCACCGGCATCGCCGCGTCGATCGAGCAGCGTTTTGGCGGCTCCCAGCCGCGCCTGGCTGTCGTCAGCTAAGTTGGCTTACAGAATGAAAAGCGGCACTGCGGTGCCGCTTTTTTTGCGCCTGCGGGGTTTTTACGCTGCACTGCAACATTTTTCGTCCGGGAATGCTACGATGACGCTTTGATACCCCTTTCAAAGCCGATCTTGCATTTCAGGAAACTCCACCGCCGTTCGCGCATGCTGGCAAGCCGCTGGCTGACGGGCATGCACGCCTATACCGACACCCTGGCGCAGCGCCGTCCCCTGTGGATGGTCAGCCTGGCCATCGACGAAACGAACTTGTCCGAAGGCTTGCGGGCCGCTTGCGCCTCGAGCGCCATGCTGCTCTTGGGCTTGCTGTTCGACCATCCCGATTTTTCCTGGGCCGCCATCGGCGCCTTCTGGACCTGCCTGGCCGACGCGGCCGGTACGCGGCGCATGCGTTTCGTGTCGATGGTGGGTTTCGGCCTGCTGTCGACCGTGGCCGGCGGCCTGACGGCGCTGGCGGCCGGCCATGGCTTGGTGACGGCGGCCATCGCCGTGCTGCTGTTTTCCTGGGCCGGCGCGCTGGCGCGCATCTGGGGCGCGGCCACGGCGCAGGTGGCCATCCTGGCGGCCACGGCCTGCGTGGTGATGGTCACGCATCCATTGCAATCGATGACGCAGACGGCGCCTTTCCTGGGGCTGTACATGTTCGGCTGCCTGTTCGCCACCGTGCTCAGTTTTACGGTCTGGCGCATCCATCCGTTCGGCCCGAGCAGGCGCGCCATCCGCGCCGCGTATTCGCGCCTGGCCGGCATCGCGCGCGACAATGCGCGCTTCCTGCAACTGGGCCCCGCATTGCCGGACGCGGCCGCGCATGGCGCCAGCTACCGTTCGCAGGCGCGCGCCGCGCTGGAAGCGGCACGGGTGGCGCTGGCCGCCGTGCCGCCCGCGCGCGCGGGCCGCAGCGCCCTGTACGACAATCTGCTGCTCGCGCTCAGCGACGCCGAGCGCATCTTCGCCTATCTGATCGCCGTCACGCATACGTGCGAGCGCGAGCAGCACCGGCTGCGCCAGGACCCGCGCGCGCGGCGCAGCCTGGAAGTGATGGCCGTGCTGCTGCGCCGCCTCGGGCAAGCCGTGCAGCGCCAGCCGGAAACGCCGCCCCTGGAATTGCAGCGCCGCCTGGCCGGCTGCGGACGGCGCCTGGAAGCGGCGCTGGGCGCCTTGCTGCCCTTGCGCCTGAACGTGGAATTCATGGAGCTGGGCTTGCCGCGCGCGACGCAGCTGCCGTGGCGCGAGGCGGCCTTCCTGGCGCTGGGGCAGGCGTGGCAAACGGCGAAAGTCAACGCCACGCCGCAGTCGCTGAGCTGGCGCCACGCGGCGCGCGTGTCACTGGCGACGACGGCCGGCTTCCTGCTGGTCGAGGCGCTGCATATTCCGTTCGGCTACTGGGCCACCATGGCCACCTTATTGATATTGCAGCCGTCGGTGTCCACCACCTGGCCGCGCGGCATCGAACGCGTGGCGGGCAGCGTGCTGGGCGCCGTGCTGGCCGTGCTGATCGGCCTCGTCATCTACACGCCGCTGGGCATCTCGCTGGTGGTGTTTCCCCTGATTGTCGCCACGATGGCCTTGCGCCGCGTCAGCTACAGCCTGCACGTGCTGTTCATGACGCCCGCCTTCGTGCTGGTGGCCGACTATGCGGCGCCGGCCAGCGAGATGGTGTATGCGATGAGCCGCCTGGGCAACAACGTGCTCGGCTGCGTGTTGGCCCTGCTGGCCACGTTCTTCCTGTGGCCGGACCGCGAGGCGGACGACCTGGACCAGCGTCTGGCGAAAGCCGTGTCGGCCAACCTGAAATACCTGCTGGCCGTGCTGGCGGCCGGTGGCAAATGGGATAGCGCCATCGCGCGCCTGCGCCGCGAGGCGGGGTTGGCCAGCAATAACGCGGAACAGGTCTTGCAGCGCTTGCGCATCGAGCGCCGCCTCGACCGCAGCAGCGGCGTGGGCCTGGCAGCGCTGCGCACCTTGCCGCTGCTGCGCCGCGTGGCGGGCAGCACGGCGCGTATCAGTCTGAGCCCGCAGGCCGAGCCGGCGCCGCCCGAATTGCAACGCTGGATCGCCGAGGTCAGCGGGGAAATCGATGCGCTGCTGCGCGGTGACGCCGATGCCGGCGCGCCTGGCCCCTGCGTTGCCGAGGGCTTGACGGCCCTGCAAGCCGACGCGGTGGCCCAGGTGCAGCTGCTGCGGGGATTATTGCGCGAACATGTGCATGCGCAGCCCGTGAGCCTGCCTGTGCCGGCCTGAATATAGCCGCCGGCCGGCTGCGCCCGCAACCGGCCTCTCCTGCTTACGGCGCCGATATTGTATAGACGTTTGACGCCTCCCAATCTCTCCAAATTCCACATTCCATGCGCTTTGCCGGTATATTTTCCAAACTGGAAATTTATCGAAATGAAACGTTGACTCTAAAATAAGTGCGGTCTATATTCGTTTTCGTAGCAAGCAAAGATGACATTTCTTACGACTGGTCTGCCGCGATTGCCTGAGGCAATCGCTCACATGGAGAGTAGTAAATGAAAAAGATTGCAGCATTTATTTTCACCCTGGGATTGAGCGCTTCCTATGCCATGGCTTCCGATATCGGCTGCTCTACCTGCGAGGAAGAGCTGCGGGAATGCACGATGCAAAATGGCGACAGATCCCCATTTTGCATCGGCAGTTACAAAGCCTGCCTGAGGGTCTGCGACATCGCTTCCTGATTTCCGTGCATTGCCAGGCGGCGGGCAAGCGCATGCTGCGCCGGCCGCCCTCGATCATCTACGTCTCTGATACCTATGATGCAGAAAAAAATGAAAACCATCGCCATGTATGGCCTGATCCTCGCTGCTGGCCTGGGCAGCGGTTATGGCCTGTCCTTGTTGCCGGGCTTGTTCAAGTCGAATTACACCGAGGGCAATTACGCGGCGTATTTCCCTAACGCCCAGGCGAAAGTGGTCTTGTACGGTACGGACTGGTGCGGCTACTGCGCCAAGACGCGCGCGTACTTCAAGGAAAACAAGATCGAATTCGTCGATCTCGATATCGAGAAATCACCGGAAGCGAAAAAAGCCCATGCGGAACTTGGCGGCGGCGGCGTGCCTGTTGTGCTGATCGGCAACCGCAAGATCCAGGGTTTTAATGCGGGCGCGCTGGAAGCGGCGCTGAAGAAAATCTGACGTTCCCACTTGTTAACTTGAAAGGCTGACCATGTTCAAAAAGATTGCCGCTTTCCTGTTTGCCGCCGGCGCCGCCCTGTCTTTCAGTGTCCAGGCTGGCGGCCCTGACTGCACCTTTGTCTGCGAGCGCAACTTGCTCGATTGCGTGGAATTCGGCCAGCCGGCCTGCATGGAAAATTATCAGGCTTGCCAGAAGGAATGCCTGCGCCCGCCGCATAACTGACGCGCGGAAGCACTTATGGATGACGCGTAAGGGACGGCGCGCCATGGATGTTGCTCATCGTCTCACAATTCAACAGGAGTGCTTATGTTCAAAAAACTGGGTTTCTTTTTGTTTGCCATGGGCGTCAGCGCCTCGTATGCGATGGCCAGCAGTACCGCCGACATTTCGGAATGCCAATCCGAGTGCTATATGGCGCTCGACGCCTGTGTCATGGAGTTCAGTGTGCCTTCATGCGTGCGTGTCAATAAGGCGTGTCTGCAGGCCTGCGGCTAGCAAGCGCCTGTCAGCTTGATGCAACACGGCGATGCCTGTCAAACTGCATCGCCGTTTTTTATTTAGCCCCGCGTGCGGTCATGCCGCCACAGCACGTCGCTGCCGCCGGCAAAGCGGTTGAGCACGCGCGACAGCACGAACAGCAGGTCCGACAATCGGTTCACGTACTGGCGCGGATGTTCGTGCAAGGGCTCCGCATTGGCCAGGGCGACGATGCTGCGCTCGGCGCGGCGGCAGACGGTGCGGCACACGTGCGCGAGCGAGGCGGCGCGCGAGCCGGCCGGCAGGATGAATTCGGAGAGGGCCGGCAAGTCCGCATTGTATTTCGCCAGCAGGTCGTCGAGGCGCAGCACGTGCTCTTCCTTGATCAGCTGGTAGCCGGGGATGCAGATTTCTCCGCCCAGGTCGAACAGGTCGTGCTGGATGGCCACCAGCTCCTCGCGCAAGGCGTCGGGCATGGCTTCGCACAGCAGCAAGCCGATGTTGGAATTGAGTTCGTCCACGTCGCCCATGGCGTGGATGCGGGCGCTGTCCTTGCTGGTGCGGCTGCCGTCGCCCAGGCCGGTGCTGCCATTGTCGCCCGTGCGCGTGGCGATTTTCGAAAGTCTGTTGCCCATGATGCTGATCCTGTAAAGAAGAATGGGGGCAGCATACGACACTGTGCGCCGCCCGGCGCCGGATTTGCAGGCAAATCGGACAAAAAATGCGGTGCGCGCCACTTTTGTGCTTACAATCGTTGCACGCCCATGCCTCTTGCCATCCATCTTATGCTCAATGCCGCCCCTGAATCCGGATTGACCGCCGCGCGCCAGCAAGCCGTCGTCGCGGCCCTGCTGGCCGTGCTGCCGGCCCGCTGCGTGCTGTCCGACGCGGAAGACACGCGCCCGTACGAATGCGACGGCCTGGCCGCCTACCGCCAGCTGCCGATGGTGGTCACCCTGCCCGACACGGAGGAACAGGTCATCGCCATCCTCGGCGTCTGCCGCGAACTTGGCGTGCCGATCGTGCCGCGCGGCGCGGGCACGGGGCTGTCGGGCGGCGCCTTGCCGATTGCCGACGGCGTGGTGCTGTCGACGGCGCGCCTGAACCGCATCGTGCGCCTCGACGCGTATGCGCGCACGGCCGTGGTGCAGCCGGGTGTGCGCAACCTGGCCATTTCCGAAGCGGCGGCGCCCCACGCGCTGTACTACGCGCCCGACCCGTCCTCGCAGATCGCCTGCAGCATCGGCGGCAACGTGGCGGAAAACTCGGGCGGCGTGCATTGCCTCAAATACGGCCTGACCGTGCACAATGTGCTGCGCGTGCGCGTCGTCACCATCGACGGCGACGTGCTAGAACTGGGCGGCGAATGCCTCGATTCGCCCGGCCTGGACCTGCTGGCCGTCTTCATCGGCTCCGAAGGCATGCTGGGCATCGTCACGGAAGTGACGGTGAAACTGATACCGAAGCCGGCGACGGCGCGGGTCATCATGGCCTCGTTCGGCGACGTCGTCACGGGCGGCAATGCCGTGGCCAACGTGATCGCCGCCGGCATCATCCCGGCCGGCCTGGAAATGATGGACCAGACCTCGTCGCGCATGGTCGAACCGTTCGTCAAGGCCGGCTACGACACCGACGCGGCGGCCATTTTGCTGTGCGAAGCGGACGGCACGCACGAGGAAGTGGAAGAGGAAATCGCCCGCATGACGGCCGTGCTGGAAGGGGCGGGCGCCAGCGCCATTGCCGTCTCGCAGTCGGAAGCGGAGCGCATGAAGTTCTGGTCCGGCCGCAAGAACGCGTTTCCCGCCGCGGGACGCATCTCGCCCGACTACTACTGCATGGACGGCACCATCCCGCGCAAGCGCCTGGCGGAAGTGCTGACGGGCATCGCCGCCATGGAAACGACGCATGGCTTGCGCTGCGCCAACGTGTTCCACGCGGGCGACGGCAATCTGCACCCGCTGATCCTGTTCGACGCCAACCAGCCCGGCGAATTCGAGCGCGCCGAGGCGTTTGGCGCGGACATCCTGGCCCTGTGCGTGGCCGTGGGCGGCACCATCACGGGCGAACATGGCGTGGGCATGGAAAAGATCAATTCCATGTGCGTGCAATTTACGCGCGCCGAACTCGATGCCTTCTTTGCCGTCAAGCGCGCCTTCGATCCCCATGCCTTGCTGAACCCGGACAAGGCGATTCCCACCTTGAACCGCTGCGCCGAATTCGGCAAGATGCATGTGACGGCGGGACGCCTGCCGTTCGCCAACCTGCCCCGTTTTTAATTTTCCGGAGACCCCATTGCAAGCGATAGCGGAACAATTCAGGCAGCAGATTCTGGCGTCCAGCGCGGCGGGCAAGCCCTTGCGCCTGCGCGGCGGCGGCACGAAAGACTGGTATGGCCAGCAGCTCGATGGCGAGGTGCTCGACACGCGCGCGTATGCGGGTATCATCGATTATGAACCGACGGAGCTGGTGATCACGGCCCGCTGCGGCACGCCGCTCGCCGAGATCGAGGCGGCGCTGGCCGCGCGCAACCAGATGCTGGCTTTCGAGCCGCCCCATTTCGGCGCTGGCGCCACGCTGGGCGGCGTCGTCGCCAGCGCCTTGTCCGGGCCGCGCCGGGCCAGCGCGGGCGCGCTGCGTGATTTCGTGCTGGGCGCCGTGCTGATGGATGGCCATGGCGAACGCCTGGCCTTTGGCGGGCAGGTCATGAAAAACGTGGCCGGCTACGATGTCTCGCGCCTGCTGGCGGGGGCCATGGGCACGCTGGGCCTGATCCTGGAAGTGTCGCTGAAGGTGCTGCCCCTGCCGCTGCGCGAAGCGACCTTGCGCGTGGCGTGCGCGGAAATCGCCGCCTTGCGCATGCTCAATGAATGGGCCGGTCAACCGCTGCCCATTTCGGCCAGCTGCTGGCACGATGGCGTCTTGAGCGTACGCCTGTCCGGCGCCGAGGCGGCCGTGTCGGCGGCGTTGCATGCGCTGGGCGGCGAGGTGCTGGCGCCCGATGACGCGGCCGCCTTCTGGATGTCCGTGCGCGAGCAGACGCACGCCTTCTTTGCGGGCGCGGGCAGCTTGTGGCGGCTGTCGCTGCCGCCGCACGCCAGCGCCGTGATCGTCAAGGGGCGCCAGCTGATCGAGTGGGGCGGGGCGCAGCGCTGGCTCAAGCTCGACGCCGACGCCGATGCGGCCGGGGCGCTAGACATCCGCCAGGCGGTGGCCGCCGCTGGCGGCCACGCCACCCTGTTCCGCGGCGGCGACAAGGCCGTGGGCGTATTCCATCCGCTGGCGCCGGCCGTTGAAAAAATCCACCAGCGCCTGCGGCAGGCTTTCGACGCGGCTGGCATCTTCAACCCGCACAGAATGTATTGAGCGCGCATGCAAACCAATCTCGCCGATTTCATCAAGAACACGCCGGCAGGCGACGAAGCCGAAGCCATCCTGCGCGCCTGCGTGCATTGCGGCTTTTGCACGGCCACCTGTCCCACCTACCAGCTGCTGGGCGACGAACTCGATGGCCCGCGCGGGCGCATCTACCTGATCAAGCAGGTCTTGGAAGGCGCGCCCGTCACGGCCAAGACGCAGACGCACCTGGACCGCTGTCTGACCTGCCGCAACTGCGAGTCGACCTGTCCTTCGGGCGTGCAGTACGGGCGCCTGGTCGACATCGGCCGTAACGTCGTCGAGCAGCGCGTACAGCGCCCCTTGCGCGAACGCGCGCTGCGCTTCGCCCTGAAGGAAGCCTTGCCGCGCCGCTGGCTGTTTACGCCCGTGTACAAGGCGGGTCAGGCGCTGCGCCCGCTGCTCTCGAAAAGCTTGCAGGACAAATTGCGGCCAGGCGCCGCAGCCGGTGCATGGCCGGTGCGCCGGCACGCGCGCACCATGTTGCTGCTCGACGGCTGCGTGCAGCCGGCCATGTCGCCGAACATCAATGCGGCCACGGCGCGCGTGCTCGATGCGCTCGGGGTACAGCTGATCGTCGCGCCGAAGGCGGGCTGCTGCGGCGCGCTGCGCCATCACCTGAACGACCAGGACGCGGCGCTGGACGACATGCGCCGCAATATCGACGCCTGGTGGCCCTATGTCAACGGCATGGACAGCGCCGAAGCCATCGTCATGACGGCGTCCGGCTGCGGCGCCACGGTGAAGGAATACGGCCATCTGCTGGCGCACGATGCGCAGTATGCGCAGAAGGCGCGGCGCATCGCTGAACTGACGCGCGATCTGTCCGAGATCATGCCGGCCTTTGAAAACGAGCTGGCGGCGCTGCTGAAGGGGCGCATAGTGAAAAAGGTGGCGTACCACCCGCCGTGCACCCTGCAGCACGGCCAGCAGATCCGCGGCAAGGTGGAGCAGGTGCTGCGCGCCGTCGGCGTCGACGTGCGCCTGTGCGCGGACAGCCATTTATGCTGCGGTTCGGCCGGCACGTATTCGATCCTGCAGCCGGAACTGTCGCAGCAGCTGCGCGACAACAAGGTGGCGAACCTGGAAGCGTGCGAGCCGGAGATGATCGTGTCGGCGAATATCGGCTGCCTGAGCCATTTGCAGTCCGGCACGCAGACGCCCGTGCGGCACTGGATCGAGCTGATCGACTCGGCCTTGACGCCTAAATAGGTATTTCGCTGTACTGCGCGATGCGCCATTGCGGGGCGGGGATGAACGTGTTCGCCCACTCCAGCACGGCGTCGGCCGGCATGGGGCGGGCGATGCCGTAGCCTTGCGCCAGGTCGCAGCCGAGCTGGATCAGGCGCGCGCCATGCTCGACGCTTTCCACGCCTTCGGCGATCACCGTCAAGCTGAAGGAACGGGCCAGGCCGATGACGGCGCGCACCAGGTGCAGGTCGTCGCGGTCGTTGAGCATATTGCGCACGAAGCTCTGGTCGATCTTGACGATGTTGGCCGGCAGGCGTTTCAGGTAGGACATCGACGAATAGCCAGTGCCGAAATCGTCGAGCGCGAACGTGATGCCCAGCGCCTGGCAGGCGCGGATGATGCGGCGCACGTCCTCGATGTCGTGCAGGGCCGACGATTCGAGGATTTCCAGTTCCAGCATGCTGGCGCGCACGCCGGGAAATTCGCCGAGGATGGTTTCCAGGCGCGAGACGAAGTCCGGTTGCTGGAAGTGGCGCGCCGCGATGTTCACGCTGACCACCCAGTGCTTGCCGGTCGCGCTCCAGCGCTGCATCTGCCACAGGGCCTGGCGCAGCACCCATTCGCCGATATCGATGATCAAATCCGTCTGTTCCACCAGCGGCAGGAATTGCGCCGGCGCCAGCACGCCGCGGCGTGGATGCTGCCAGCGCAGCAGCGCTTCCATGCCCACCACCGTGCCGGCGCGCATATTCACCTTGGGCTGGTAGTACAACCGCAGTTCGCCGTTGATCAGGGCGTGGCGCACTTCCGTGCGCTGGTTGTGGTGGGTGCGTACTTCCTCGTCGAGGTTGGTGTCGAAGAAGTGGTACTGGTTGCGCCCCGTCAATTTCGCCTGGTAGACGGCGTGGTCGGCGTGGCGCAGCAGGCTTTCCGTATTCAGGTCCTTGCCCGCGTAGACGGCGATGCCGGCGCTGGCCGTCATGTGCAGCGCCTGCTGGTCGCACTGGTAGGGACGGCTCAGCTCAGTCATCAGTTGCGTGACGTTCTGTTCGATGCTGGCGATGCTGGCCTGGCCGCACAGCAGCATGACGAATTCATCGCCGCCCAGGCGCGCCGCATAGTGGACCTGGCCCGTAAAGCCGTGCAGGCGGCCCGCTACCTGCTTGAGGATTTCATCGCCCGCCTCGGCGCCGTAGCGGTCGTTGATGGCCTGAAAGTGATCGAGGTCGAACAGGCAGACGGCCAGCAGGCGCTGGCGTTCGCGCGCGAGGAACAGTTCCTGTTCGAAGCGGGCGGCCAGCGCGGCACGGTTGGGCAGGCCCGTCAGCACATCATTGTAGTTTTGCCAGGACAGCTTTTGCAGCGCCTGTTGCATGTGCACGGTTTCATTCAGCTGTTCGCCCAGCTGGCGCTGGCTGGTCTTGAGTGAGGTCAACAGTTCTTCGATATCGCCGGCCATGCCGTTGAACGACTGCGACACGGCTTGCGCCTCGGGCGTGGCGCCCGCTGCCAGGCGCACGGCGAAGTTGCCTTCGCGGAAGCGGTCGGTCGCCTGCACGAAGCGCGCCAGCAGCTTGCGGTGCGTGGCCAGGATCAAGCCCAGCAGCAGGAAGACGAGCACGATATTGATGCTGCTGAGGATGGCTTGGTCGCGTACCCGGTGCCACACTTGCGCCAGGGGCAGGCCGGGCGTGTAGTGCAGGTTCAGGGTGCCGTCGCCGCCGTCCGGCAGCGCCACCGTCAGGCGGCTGCGGATGGCATTGATACCCGCCAGGCGCGCGAACCACGCCGGCACCGTGGCCAGCGTGTCGGCAAGCTTGCTGTCGGCCAGCACCTCGACATGCCCGCCAGCCGTGTCCCAGCGGGCAGAAACGAGGCTGCGGTTCAGCGGCAGGGCGCTGCGCAGTACCTGGCGCACGCTGTCGTGCATCGCGTGACTGTCCGCGTGCACGGCCAGCGGCAGCACGCTATTGGCGAGGAACAGGTCGAGTTGCCGCGCATCGCTCTGGTAGCGCGCATTGGCCAGCGCCGTTTCCGTGCCGAGCAGGGCGTGATAGCGAACGGCGGAAACGGCGAGTATCAGGAAGAAAATAGGAAGAAAGAGGCGGGAATAAATTCCCATCCGCATCCATGAAGATAATATTTTCCCAAAGACTGGCATCGTTTTTTGATCGATATCTGCGAATAATTATGCAAACATTATCACTGAAATTTGCTATTGGAAACACAATATTGATATCAAGCATGAAATAAACACGGATTCATTGATTTGAGCAATTATTGTTTTTAATCAAACCGTCGAATGGCTATTCCTGTAGCAATTGCCGAATGTCGTCCGCCAGGCTGGCCGGTTTGCTGGCCGTCGCGTAGCGGCGAAATACGCTGCCATCCTTGCGCACCAAAAACTTGGTGAAATTCCATTTGATCGACTGCGTGCCCAATATGCCGGGCGCCGCCTGTTTTAATTGCGCAAAGACAGGGTGCGTATGCGGGCCATTCACATCGATCTTGGCAAACAGGGGAAAGGTGACGCCGAAGTTCTTTTCGCAAAAGGCTTTGATTTCCCCATTCGAGCCCGGTTCCTGCTGGCGGAATTGATTGCAGGGAAAGCCCAGCACGACCAGGCCCTGCTCGTGGAATTCGCGGTACAGCGCTTCGAGCCCCTGGTATTGCGGCGTGAAGCCGCAGGCGCTGGCCGTGTTGACGATCAGCAGTACCTTGCCCTTGTAGCGGGCCAGGTCGATCGGCGTGCCGTCCAGCGCCTCGGCCTGGAAATCGTGGATGCTGGTCATGTCAGAGGAGTCCCAGTTTGGTGGCGCCCGTTTGCGGGGCGGGTTCCGGCGCCGTGGCGCCCTTGAGTTTGATCGCCAGGCGCAGGTCGTTGACGGAGTCCGCATTGCGCAGCGCGTCTTCATGGCTGATGGCGCCCGCTTCGTGCAGGTCGAACAGGGCCTGGTCGAACGTCTGCATGCCATGCTCGCGCGATTTTTTCATCAATTCCTTGATCTCGTGCACCTGACCCTTGAAGATCAGGTCGCTCATCAGCGGCGAGTTGAGCAGGATTTCCAGCGCCGCCTTGCGCCCGCCGCCATCCTTGTTGGGGATCAAGCGCTGCGAAATCATGCCCTTCAAATTCAGCGACAGATCCATCAGCAGTTGCTGGCGCCGCTCTTCCGGGAAGAAATTGATGATGCGGTCCAGCGCCTGGTTGGCGTTGTTCGCGTGCAGGGTGGCCAGGCACAGGTGGCCCGTCTCGGCAAACGCGATGGCGTGGTCCATCGTGTCGCGGTCGCGTATTTCGCCGATCTGGATCACGTCGGGCGCCTGGCGCAAGGTGTTTTTCAGGGCCGTGGCCCAGTCGTCCGTGTCGACGCCCACTTCGCGCTGGGTGACGATGCAGTTGCCGTGCGGATGGATGAATTCCACGGGGTCTTCGATGGTGATGATGTGGCCATGGCTGTGCGCGTTGCGGTGGCCCACCATGGCCGCCAGGGTGGTCGACTTGCCGCAGCCCGTGGCGCCCACCATGATGACGAGGCCCCGCTTGCTCATCACGATGTCTTGCAGGATGGCGGGTAAACCCAATCCATCCAGGGTGGGGATGGCGGTATTGATCAAGCGCAAGACCATGCCTGCCTGGCCCATCTGCACGAAGGCGGACACGCGGAAACGCCCCAGACCGTCCGGGCTGATGGCGAAATTGGCTTCGCGGCTCGATTCGAACTCGGCCGCCTGGCGTTCGTTCATGACGGCGCGCACGTAGCCGGCCGCCTGCTGCGCGGCCAGCGCGGCGCCCGCCAGCGGCGTCAGCTTGCCGTCGAGCTTGATGGCGGGCGGAAACCCGGCCGTGATGAACAGGTCGGAGCCGCCCCGTGCGCGCATCTGCGCCAGCAGCGCGTGCATGGCGCCATAGTGTTCGTGCGTCGTCTGCATGGCTTATCCGGGGAAGTTTTCGGGCGACTTGGCGGCCGAGCGGGCAGTTTCCGCCGAGATCGTGCCGCGCCGCACGAGGTCGGACAGGCACTGGTCCAGCGTCTGCATGCCCACGTTGCTGCCCGTCTGGATGGCCGAATACATTTGCGCCACTTTCGCTTCGCGGATCAGGTTGCGCACGGCCGGCGTGGCCAGCATGATTTCATGCGCGGCCACGCGCCCAGCGCCGTCTTTGGTTTTGAGCAAGTTCTGCGAAATGACGGCTTGCAAGGACTCGGACAGCATGGCGCGCACCATTTCCTTTTCCTCGGCGGGGAAGACGTCGATGATGCGGTCGATCGATTTTGCCGCCGACGAGGTATGCAGGGTGCCGAACACCAGGTGGCCCGTTTCGGCCGCCGTCAGCGCCAGGCGGATGGTTTCCAGGTCGCGCAATTCGCCCACCAGAATGACGTCCGGGTCTTCGCGCAGGGCCGAGCGCAGCGCATTGCTGAACGAATGCGTGTGCGAGCCCACCTCGCGCTGGTTGATCAGGCATTTTTTCGGCTCATGCACGAATTCGATCGGGTCTTCGATGGTCAGAATATGGTGATTCAGCCGTTCGTTGACGTGGTTCACCATGGCCGCCAGGGTGGTCGACTTGCCCGAACCCGTCGGGCCCGTCACCAGCACGAGGCCCCGCGGGCGCATGGCCAGTTCGCCGAAGATGCGCGGCGCGTTCAGGTCTTCCAGGGTCAGCACTTTCGACGGAATCGTGCGCAGCACGGCCGAGGCGCCGCGTTCCTGGTTGTAGGCGTTGACGCGGAAGCGGGCCAGGCCGGGAATTTCGAACGAGAAATCGCACTCGAGCGCCTCTTCATACGCCTTGCGCTGGCTGTCGTTCATGATGTCGTAGATCATGCTGTGCACTTCCTTGTGCTCAAGCGGCGCCACGTTGAGGCGGCGCACGTCGCCATGGACCCGTATCATCGGCGGCAGGCCGGAAGACAGGTGCAGGTCGGAAGCCTTGTTGCTGACGGAGAAAGCGAGAAGTTCGGAGATGTCCATTTATAATCCCTGTGCCTGCATTGATGGGCTGGCGCACTGTGCCGCCGCCCCTATACACTAGAAAATGATTATGTCCACAATCGAACAGAACTTGCAAGCCGTGCGCGACAGTATTGCGCAGGCGGCCGTGGAGGCGCAGCGCGCGCCTGCCGACGTGACCCTGCTGGCCGTGTCAAAAACCTTCGGCGCGGACGCCGTGCTGGACGCCATGCGCGCGGGCCAGATGGCGTTTGGCGAAAACTATCTGCAGGAAGCGCTCGACAAGATCGCCTTTGTGAAGGAGGCCTCGCCGCAGCACGTCCCGGCATGGCATTTCATCGGCCCCATCCAGAGCAACAAGACGCGCCCCATCGCCGAGCACTTCGACTGGGTGCATACGGTGGAACGGGAAAAGATCGCCGCGCGCCTGTCCGAGCAGCGCCCGGCCGGCTTGCCTGACCTGAATATCTGTCTGCAAGTCAATATCAGCGGCGAAGCCAGCAAGAGCGGCGTAACGCCGGCTGACTTGCCGGCGCTGGCGCATGCCGTGGCGCTGCTGCCCCGCTTGCGTTTGCGCGGCTTGATGGCGATTCCTGAGCCGGAAACGGATGTCACCCTCCAGCGCCGTGCGTTCGCGCAATTGCGCGCGCTGTACGAACAATTGCAGGCGGACGGGCTGGCGCTCGACACCCTGTCGATGGGCATGTCGGCCGACTTGCGCGCCGCCGTGCTCGAGGGCGCCACCATCGTGCGCGTGGGCAGCGCCATCTTCGGTTCCCGCAACTATTCCTGATGAAGAGAGAACAAGCATGACGACAGAATTGAATATCGCATTTGTAGGCGGCGGCAACATGGCCGCGGCCCTGATCGCCGGCCTGGCGGGCAAGCTGACCCTGGGCGGCAACATCCACGTGATCGACCCGCACGCCCCCGCGCTGGAAAAACTGCAGGCGCAATTCGGCGTCACGACGGCAACGTCCGCCGGTGACGCGTTGCGCGGCGTGGACGTGATCGTGCTGGCCGTGAAACCGCAAAGCATGCGCGACGTGGCGGCGCAGTTGCTGCCCTTCCTCGACGGCGAGCGGGCGCCCTTGGTCCTGTCGATCGCGGCCGGCATCCGCGCGGCCGATCTGTCGCGCTGGCTCGGCGATTATTCCGCCATCGTGCGCTGCATGCCGAACACGCCGGCCCTGATCGGCATGGGCATCACGGGCATGGTGGCCAGCAGCGGCGTGAGCGACGAACAGAAAAAGACGGCGGACGCCATCCTGCGCGCCGTCGGCCAGACCGTCTGGCTCGACGACGAAGCGAAGATCGATCCCGTCACGGCCGTCTCCGGCAGCGGTCCCGCCTATGTGTTTTACTTTATCGAAGCGATGCAGCAGGCAGCGGTCGAGCTGGGCTTGACGCCCGAGCAGGGCACGCAGCTGGCCATTGCCACGTTTACGGGCGCGGCGCAGCTGGCGGCGAATTCCAGCGAGCCCGTGTCCTTGCTGCGCGAGCGGGTCACGTCGAAAGGCGGCACGACCTATGCGGCCTTGACCAGCATGGAAGAGAGCGGCGTGAAGGCGGCCATCGTCAAGGGCATCAAGGCGGCCGCGCAGCGGGGGCGCGAGATGGGAGACGAGCTGGGTAAATAAGTGGGCAGGTAATTACATGACCTTGACGGCGCGGCCGATGTAGAGCACCGGCCCCGTCGGCCTGCCCGTGGGCGAACCCGTCGCCGGCTCCAAGGTGATTTCAAACAATTGCTCGGGCTGCAGCGGCGGCAGCTTGTCCAGGGTCAACTTGAGGCTTTGCCCCGGCTTGACCAGGCCCAGCGAGACGGGCGCGCCCCAGTCCTTGCCCTTGGTCCAGAATTGCAGGGCTTTCTGCTGCGGCACGCTAGTCGGCCCCAGCGGGATCAGGCTCAGGTCGCGGTTCTTGCCGCCGCGTCCGCCCGCCTGCACGATCCAGCCCGGCGATTTATCTTGCGGCGCCACCAGCACCACCAGGTAGCCGGGTCCGGCTGGCGCCTGCAGCTGCACGCTCACCAGCACGGCCAGCGCGGCCGTGGCCAGCAAGCCGCCGCCGGCCAGCACTCTCCAGAAGGCCAGGCTGTTCCACCACGCCAGCCAGCCGCCCGCCTGCCGCACGGTGTTCGGCGTGAACAGGCTGGCGCTGATGCGCGGCCACAGTTGCGCCGAGGGCGTTTCGGGCGGCGCCAGAGTCGTCAAGGGCAGCAGACGCCGTTCCCAGTCGGCCACGGCGTCGCGCAAGGCGGTGTCAAGCGGCATACGCTGCTCCACTGCCGCGCGTTCGGCCAGGTCCAGGGTGCCCAGCACGTATTCGCCGGCCAGCCTTTGCCATTCCTCGTCGCTGTTGATCATCCCATGCACTCCCGCAAGGCGGCCAGGCCCCGCTTGACCCAGGCCTTGACGGTCCCCAGCGGCGCTTGCAGGCGCTGCGCGATCTCGCTATGGGAACAGCCATCGACGTAGGCGTACAGGATGCTGTTGCGCTTGGGTTCGTCCAGGTGGCCCAGGCAGTCGTGCAGCTTGCCCATGTTCGCCTGCAGGGCGTAGGCGTCCGAGGTGGCGTCGGCATCGTTGCCTTCGCGTTCATGCAGCAGGGTTTCCACGGTATCCTCGTCGGCCGATACTTCATGGGCGCGGGCGCGCGCCACGTTCAGCGCCTGGTGCCGCACCACCACATAGATCCAGCCCTTGCCGCTGCCGCGCGTGGCGTCGAAGCTGCCGGCGCGGCGCCAGATGTTCAGAAAGGCATCGTGCAGCACATCTTCGGCCAAGGCCCGCTGGCGCACGATGCGCAGGGCCACGCCCAGCAGATAGCGGCTTTCCTGCTGGTACAGGCCATGCAATGCCTGCTGCTCGCCCCTGGCGCAGGCGCGCAGGGCGGCATCGTAATCGTAAGGGGCGGCGTGGGCTGGCAAGGTCGGTGCAATCGTTGAGTGAACGGTTAGCAAGTTTTCAAGGCCGAGTATAGGTCAGAAACCCGCTTGCCAACCGTCGCTTGAAAGGATTTATGCCGATTTCCAGAAGATGTAGTCGGCCTGGTAGGGCACCCATTGTTTGGCACCGACGGACTCCATGCCGCAGGGGCTGCTTGGCGCCACGCCGCCGCGGGTGGCCACGCGCTGGATGTAGCTGACGCCCTGCATGGCGCCGCTGCCCGTGGCCGGATTGGCTTTCACCAGCTGATACGGGATATTGCCCGCGCCGGCCGGTGCCACGGCCACTTGCGTCGCCGTCACTTTCGAGCCGTCCAGGTTGGCCCAGGTGGCGGGCGGGCCCACATACGTGCCCACTTGCATGCCGCTGCGGTCGTTCAGGGCCGCGTCCGGTCCCACGAAGACCCATTCATGCCCCGTCATGTCTTTCTTCGCCTTGCATTCGTAGGCGATCTTGCCCACGCCCACCGTCTGCATGGCGACCTGATGGCCATCGGGCACCTTGACGGCGTTCGGCAATTGTTCCTGCGAGTAGCGTGCGCTCATCGGTGCGCAGGCAGCCACGAGCAGGGCGGCGCACAGGACGGTGAGCGAGGGGGCGGTATGGCGTGGGGCGGTGGTGGCATGCATGGCAAGCTCCTGGTAGTTGGCTCAACCGGCTGGTTGATACCATTACTACGCAGGGGCCGGCCATTTGGATGCAGCCAGGCAAAAATATTTTATGGCGGCGTGTCTTTCTTGCTGAAGCGCTGCGCCAGCGCCAGCACGACGGGCATGGCGGTGGTGGCGTGCTTGAGCAGCGCGCCGCTGGCCCGCAGCAGCGGCAGGAAGCGGCTCGGGCGCACCAGCAGCAAGCCCAGCACGGCGCCGCCCACCATCAGGGGAATTTTAAAACGCGTGGTCAGGGTGTGGCGCAGATTGCCGCCCGTTAAAGGTTCCAGCAATTGGCGTGTCTGCACGCCCAGGGCCAGGCGCTGCAGCGCGCATTCGGCCAGCAGCGCGTCGCGCCGCTGCGCCAGGCTGGCGGCCGTATGCACATGCGACAGTTTGGTGGGATGCGTGGTCATGGCCGCTCCGATCCCCGGCGGGCCAGTAGTTGCAGCTCGTCCAGGTCTTTGTTCAGTTCGGAAAGTGTGAAGGACAGCAGTTTCGGCTTGCTGCGGAAACTGGCGCGCACGCCCAGCAGGGTGGCGACGGCGGCGACGATGAAGACGGCGGCCGTGATGGCGATGGCGGCGATGCGGTGCGTATCCCAGAACAGCACGATGACGAGGAATACGATCAAGACGAGGCCGACGAACAGGCACAGCAGCGCCAGCATGGCCAGCGCCAGATAGGACAGGAAGCGCAGCGACTCTTCTTCCATTTCCACGGCCGCCAGGGCCAGACGGGTCTGGACGATGGCGGCGAGGGTCGCTGCGACTTGGGCGACATGGTGCATGATAGCCATATGCTGCCTTTCGCGTCAGGGGAGGCGGCCTGCGCCGCCGGTACTACTAGCGGCGTGACGAGGAGAGCAGCAGGCCGAACAGCACGCCCACGACGGCGCCCGCACCCACGGCTTTCCATGGATTGTCCTGCACGTATTCGTCGGTGGCCTTGGCCGCCTTCTTGGTACGTTCGAGCAAGTCTTCTTCCAGCTTGATCAAATCTTTCTTGGCCGTTTCCAGGGTGGCGATGAACTTGTCCTTGACGGCTTTGACATTCTCGCCAGTCTGATCCTTGGCGCCATCGAGCCAGCCTTCCGCTTCATTGATGACGTTTTTCAGGTCGCCGACCAGTTTGTCGCGGGCCTTGTCGGCGTCGGCGAGGATGCTGTCGCTGCTGGATTTGCCGGTATGTATCGAGTTCATGTATTACCTCATGGAAGTGAAACTGCACAGTGAAATACCAGTGTAGGCAGCTGCGGCCAGGCCTGTCTTGCGCCGCCTCAAGGGCTGCCGCGGCGCAAAGATCATTGCTTAACGGAAAGCAATGTCCAGTACCACGCCCGCAAAGACCGCTGCTCCTAGCCAGTTATTATGCCGGAATGCCGCAAAACACGGCATACGCTCGCGTGCGCGGATCAGGGTGTAGTGATAAACGGCGCAGCCGGCCGCCACCAGCAAGCCGGCGACGAACCAGTAACGCAAGCCCAGATACCAGCCGCATGCCAGCCACAGCAGCAGGAAAACGGCATAGCAGAACATGACGATGGCCACGTCGTAGCGGCCGAAGGTGATGGCCGAGGTCTTGATGCCGATTTTCAAGTCGTCGTCGCGGTCGACCATCGCATATTCCGTATCGTAGGCCACGGCCCAGAAGACATTCCCCAGCAGCAGCAGCCAGGCGACGACGGGCACGGAATCCGTGATGGCGGCAAAGCCCATGGGAATGCCGAAGCCGAAGGCGATGCCCAGATACGCTTGCGGAATCGCAAAGAAGCGCTTGAAGTAGGGATAGGTGCCGGCGATGATGACGGCCGCCACGGACAGTTGCTTGGTCAGCGCATTCAGGGGCAGGATCAGGCAAAAGGCCAGCACGGTCAGCACGCCGGCCACGGCCAGCGCTTCCTTGCCGCTGATGCGTCCGCTGGTGATGGGACGGTCCGCCGTGCGCTTGACGAATTTGTCGATATCCTGGTCGGCGTAGTCGTTGATGGCGCAGCCTGCCGAGCGCATCAGGAAAGTGCCGAGCGTGAAGATGAGCAGCAGCCGCCAGTCCGGCACGCCTTGCTGCGCCAGCCACAGCGCGCACAGGGTAGGCCACAGCAGCAATACGGTACCGATAGGCTTGTCCAGCCGTATCAGGCGGAAATACAGCGCCAGCTTGTTCATGAAAGACTCGATCTTGTTGAAGAGAAAGGTCGATTATCGCAAATAGTATGTAAATGTACTATTCGTCGTCTTCGCACAAGGGGGTGATGCCAGGCAAGTTGCAGCCGGCGATGGCCGCGCACAGGGCGTCGATGGCCGCCTTGCGCGTAAAACTCTTGCGCCACAGCATCACCACCCGGCGCGATGGCACGGGGGTGGCGAACGGCCGGTACTCGAGCATGCCGTCGGTGGCGTGCATATTGGCGACCGAGGCGCGCGGCAAGACCGTCAGGCCGATACCGCTGGCCACCATGTGGCGGATGGTTTCCAGAGAGGAACCTTCGAACGTGCGCTGCATGCCGTTGCCGGGCGAGGAAAAGCGCGCCATTTCGGGGCACACTTCCAGCACCTGGTCGCGGAAACAGTGGCCATTGCCCAGCAACAGCATGGTTTCCGATTTCAAATCCTGTGCGGCGATTTTTTCACGCGCCGTCCACGGATGCTGGCGCGGCATGGCCACGACGAACGGTTCGTCATACAGTTCCTGGATGGCCATGCCGTGATCGGGCAGGGGCAGCGCCATGATGGCCACGTCCAGTTCGCCCTGGCGCAGCAATTCGAGCAGGCGAACCGTGAAGTTTTCCTGCAAAATCAAAGGCATCTGCGGTACCTGGTCTATCATGGCCTTGACCAGCGGCGGCAGCAGGTAGGGGCCGATCGTATAGATCACGCCCAGGCGCAGGGGGCCGGCCAGCGGGTCCTTGTTCTGCTTGGCGAGTTCCTTGATGGCGGCCGTCTGTTCCAGCACGCGCTCGGCTTGCGCGATGATCTGCGCGCCCAGGGGCGTGACGGAGATTTCCGCGCCGCCCCGTTCGAACAGGACCACGCCCAATTCGTCTTCGAGTTTCTTGATGGCCACTGACAGGGTGGGCTGGGCAACGAAACAGGCTTCGGCGGCATGGCCGAAGTGCTTCGCTCGCGCGACTGCAACGATATATTTCAGTTCAGTCAGTGTCATAGGTTGATTGAAACACAGGAAGTACTTACTTGCAATGAATGAAAGGTGGCGCAAACGTGAAACTGTGGCGCCGATGGCGTATTGTAGCGGATCGCCCCCTATAATGCGGGAGCGGGCGGCGGAAGGAGGGGGCGATGGAATTGCGGATGCAGGCGCTGGAAGCGGCGATCAATTACTGGCGTGCCCGGCAACCGGCGCGCGGCAATGAATATGCGCTGTCGCCACCCGTCAGCCGCCTGGCCGGCGTGTATGCGCTGATGATTTATTACCGGCAAGATCGCATCGCCGAAGAGGGCCTGGATCCTGCCATTCTGGCCTTGATCGATGCCTGGCGCCGCGATGCCGGCGGCATCCAAGGCGATAGCCACGCCTGAGTGTGACCGTATTTAACCCAACAAGAGATATCCATGCCTGATTTTGAAAACAAACTGTGCGGCCGTGATGAACTGCGCGCCCGCGCCGCGGCCCTGCCGAAACCGGTGGTAGTGACGAACGGCGTGTTCGACATTTTGCACCGCGGCCACGTGACGTATTTGGCGCAGGCGCGCGCGCTGGGCGCTTCGCTGATCGTTGCCGTGAATACTGATGCATCAGTGAAACGCCTGGGCAAGGGCGACGACCGTCCCCTGAACAGCTGCGAAGACCGCATGGCCGTGCTGGCCGCGCTGGAAGCGGTGAGCCTGGTCGTGCCGTTCTCGGAAGACAGCGCCCTGGAAGTGGTGCAGGAGATCGAACCGGAAATCTATGCCAAGGGCGGCGACTACGACATGGCGGCCATCCCCGAAGGGCGCGCCGTGCTGGCGTATGGCGGCCAGGCCGTGGCCATCGATTTCGCGCACGACCGCTCGACCACCAAGCTGTTGACGAAAGTGCGGACGCAGCAGGGCTGAGGACCGTCGTCAATGTTTCCATACAGATAAAAAGACGTTACTATGAGAACTGCCAGGGCTGCGACTTCGTTTCGACAGCCCCAGCACGTTACACCGTCTGATATGCATTGCTTGTCATAGAAAATACATGGATCATAAAACTTCTGGGGATTGGCCACTGCCCTCCGGCGCCTGGTACGTCGATGACGCGGGCGCGTGGAGCATGCAGCGCAGCGCGGACGGCCAGAACGTCTCGCCCTTGGTGAGCCAGGCCGATATCGGCAAGCTGATGCTGGCGCGGCGCCTGCCGGCGGCGGCCGGCGCGCCCGTGCGGCAGTTTCCGCCCGAATTTACGTTCGACCCCGCCTCGGGCGCGGCCTTGCAAGTGCCGCCCGAGGCGGCCGCCACGCCGTCCGGGGTGGCGCCTTGGGTTCCTCCTTTCGGCGCGCATCCTGTCAGCGATGTGCCGCCGGCCGGTCCGGCCGGCTTGCGCCAGGCCAGCGTACCGCTGAAGCTGGCTGACCAGCGTGCGCGCGAAGAGCATGCGCAAGCCGATGCCTCGCTGCCCATGCCGCCGCCCGGCGAATACGAATTCTTTTCCGCCCCGTTCGGCACCAGCGCGCCCGCGCTGCTGGCGCTCGACCCGCGCAAGGCCGTCCTGCACGCCTGGCTGCCCGCCTCGAAACGCTGGCTGGCGCTGGACCCCGACTATGGCAGCTTGCTGGCCGAATCGGACCTGGCCCACGGCGCCTGGCGCGCCGAGCTGGTGCCTGACTTCAATAGCGTGCTGGTCTTGCCGACCAGCCATGGCCTGGCCTGCATCCGTCCCGACGTGCCTTCGCTGACCTACGTGGTCGAGCACGTGGGTGGCGCGCCGTGCGTGGCCGCGCCTGTCTGGTTCCAGAGCCGCCTGTGGGCACCGCTGCGCGACGACGATGGCCGCATCCGCTTCGTCAACCTTGATGCGCAACAAAAGCCGGGCAGCGACGTGCTGCTCGACGGCGTGGTCGACCTGGGCACCGTCAGCGCGCCCGTGGCCTACAACCGCATGGCCGTGTGGCCCTGCGCCAACGGCCAACTCCGGCTGCAGTTGCAGCCGGACGGCAACGTGGCCGCTTCGTTTACGCCCTGGCCCGAAGGGCTGGTGCCGCATTTCGAATTCGGCAGCCCGTACGTGTCGCGCGATGGCGGCCTGTGGCAGCTATGCTTCGAGCGCAGCCGCGGCACCTATGTCTACGTGAAACTGGGCGCGCAATCCGAGCGGGCCGACGCGCTGGCGCCGCGCCTGTGCTCGGGCAGCTTCAATTACCGCTTCGCCGCCAAGCTGAAAACGGCGCCGTGGGAAGAACCGGAACACGGCGACGATGGCGGCAAGAACCAGGCCGTCATGCCCTTGCTGGAATCGGGCGGGGGCAGCAGCGTCTTTGGCGTCAAGTTCGCCACCAGCGCCGGCCTGTCGAGCGTGCTGCGCTCGAGCGAGCGCCTGGCGGCCCAGCTGGTGCAGGACGACGAGTTGCGCGAGACCGTGTTCCACACGTTCGCCGTCAGCGAGCCGTGGCGCGTGCGCCTGTTTGTGCATGAAGGCATGCTGTGGGCCTACCACCCGCTGCTGTCGCGCATCGATGGCTGGGCCTTGCAGGCATGAAGGCGCGCTTACTGACCGTGGCTTGCGCCGCGCTTTTCAGCGCCGCCGCCGCGCATGCGGCCGGCATCCAGCAAGCGTTTCTGGTGCAAAACTCGGGCTGGATGGAGCCGTTTTACACGGATGAGCATTCGCAGCTGAAAGCCCTGGTGGGCGCCGTGGCGCAGGCCGCTACAAACACGTCCGACAAGGTCTACACCCTGGCCTTCAGCCAGAGCAGCGGCAGCAATGTGTCGCCAGCGCTGATCGGGCAAGGGCAGGGCGGCGCTGGCGTGGCGGGCCAGCTGGCCCATCTCGGCCTGGCGCGCAAGAGCGCCGGCGGCGCGCTGGCCGACACGGATTTCCAGGAAGCCGTGACCAAGACCATCACGGGCCCGTTCCAGTCCGCGTCCGGCATCGTGTGGATTTTTACGAATAACAAGAACAGCCCGAACAACGACAGCCAGACGGCCGAGCGCAACCGCGATTTTTACCGCTTGCTGCACCTGGAACCGTCGATCACCAAGACGGTGGTGTTTCCGCTGCGCATGCCCGTGCAGGGCAAGCTGTACAGCGCCAAGGGCTTGATGGTGTATGCGCTCGCGTATGGCCAGCCCGCGTCCGAGGCGTTGACCCGCATCTTGGCCGAGGGGCGGCTGTCGCAAGTGCTGACGCGTCCGCCCGCGCGCTTGAAACCGGTGGACCAGGATGCCGTGCGCATCGTGCCCCAGTCCGTCAAGAACAGCGCCAACGTGCATGCCAGCCTGGGCCGCGACGGGCGCACCATCGTGCTCGACGTCGATGCGGCGAACCTGGTGCCGCAAGTGGTGTTGCAGGCGTCCTTGCAAAACATGTTTTTCCCGTACGTGATCGACAGCGCCAGGGTGCACGCCAGCCTGGCAGGCCAGAACGCGCCGCTGCACGTTGCGCCAGATCAAATCCGCCAGCTGCAGCCGGGTGCCAGCCAGTCCGTGCAGGTGCAGTTTGCGTTGCCGATGGCGCAGATTCCGTCGCCGTGGTCGGCGCAGGCGATGGCCGCCATGGGCAAGCAGGTGCTGCTGCCCATGCAGGCGCAGGTGGGCCTGTCGGAACAGCGGCTGGCGCTGGCGTCCAGTTTTGGCAAGGATTTGCAGGAACTGTTTCCCGGCGATCCGATCTCCGGCATGTTCACGCCGCCCGACAGCGTGCGCGCGTCGCAGGCGACGATCCCGCTGCTGGTGCGCATCCAGTATCCGCTGCTGCCCGTGCTGGTGATACTCGGCGGTGTGCTGGCGCTCGTGCTGGGCTTGCTGGCGCTGGGTTTGCTGGGCACGCGCGCCACGCGCTACAAGGTGATGGCCGACGGTGTGCAGCGGCAAGTGCTGCTCAAACCCTTCAAAAGCGTGCAGATCCGCGACGATGACGGCCGCGACATCGGCGAACTCAAGCGTGGCCTGGGCAAGCCGGCCGTCGTGCGCGTGGCCGAAGGCCATACCCTGAGCCTGGCCTGATAACGATTTCCTTTTAAACTATTCAAATCCACCAGAGGCATACCATGGCGCAAGAGACTCCAAAAGACAACGCAGGCTTTACCTTGCCGGCCCCGGCATCCGCGCCACCGGCCGCCGATGCGCCGGGCGCACCAGCATCCACCACGGCCACCACCGAAGCTGCGCCCGCGTTGGACGCCGCCGCCACGACCGACACCTCGTCGCGCGACACCCTGATCGGCGGCGTCGTGCTGTTGCTGCTGTTCGTTGCCTTTTTCTTTGCCAAGAATGCCTATGCGAATGGCCTGGTGGCCAAGCGCGTGCCGCCGAACAAGGCCAATGCCTCGGGCTGGTGGCTGTTCATCTTCCTGGCCAGTCTGGCGACCGGTGTCGTGCTGGCGGCCGTGAACGCGCATAAATTCCTCGCGCCGCTGTTCATGGGACCGCTGGTGCTGGTGGGCCTGGTCGCGTTACTGTTGACCTTTACTTCCAGCCGCCGCTAAGAATACGCCGTTGCACGCATCATCGAAGGAATCACCATGGCAGAGAACCTGAACCAAACCATCACCGGCGGCGCCAGCGAGCGCAAGCAGGACAAGATCATCGAACTGCGCCCGACCCTGTTCATCGGCATCGGCGGCACGGGCATGCAGGTGTTGATGCGTGTGCGCCGGCGCATCCTCAACACCCTGTGGGGCGGCGCGGGCAACCGCACGCGCATCGAGGGGCTGGCCGACTTCCCCATCGCGCAATTCATCCATTTCGACCTCGACAATGGCGCCGTGATCGAGAGCGGCGAGTCGCAGGCGAAGGATTTGCAGTTCGACCAGGTGAAGTTCACGGATGATGACAAGGTGGTCGAATCGTTCGACATGGACAAGTACAGCCGTGATGAAGATTCCTTGGAGAAATATCCGCACATCAAGGAATGGCTGCCGCTGACGCCGCAGCGCATCCGCGAGCTGCGTTTCGACATGAGCAGCGGCGCCGGGCAGATCCGCGCCGTGTCGCGCCTGTATTTCTTCGACAAGTACGCGAAGATCCGCGACAAGATCCGCTTGAAACTGAAAGCCCTGAAGGCGGGCCTGTCGCACGAGCGCCAGCTGGCCGAACTGGGTTTGCGCATGGAAACGAACCGTTTCCGCATCGTCATCGTCGGTTCCGTGGCGGGCGGCACGGGTTCCGGGTCCTTCCTCGACATGGGCTTGCTGGCGCGCTGGCTGGCGCGCAGCGAAGTGGGCGCGGCCGACGTGGAGCTGATGCTGTTCTTGCCGACCGGCTACACCAAGGCCAACAAGGACAGGGTCGAGGCCAACGGCTATGCCGCGCTGATGGAGCTGGAATCGGCCATGATGGGCAACAAGGGTTATGTGGGCCGCTGGGATGCGTATGACCGCCCGGAACTGACGCGCGAGCCCTACAGCGAGGTGTACCTGATCGATTCGGGCAACCTTGCCCAGCAGCACACCAAGGATGTCAGCGACGTCTACCACATGGTGGCCGACTCGCTGTTCGAGGATTTTGCCTCGGCCGACTTTGCCCGCGCCAAGCGTTCGATCGCCGTCAACCAGGCGCAGCACAAGAATTCGCTGTACAACGCGCCCGTGCCGCAAGACCGCTTCGGCGACATGCGTTTGTATTTCTCGAAGCGCTTTTCCTCGTTCGGCATGGCCGTGCTCGATACGCGCCAGGAAGCGGCGCGCGACGAGCGGGCCCACCGCTGGGCCGGCGCCATGCTGCAAGCGTTCTTTGGCGTGGGCGGCACGGACGCGGGCGCCAACCGCGCCACGGATACGCAGCGCGATAATTTCCTCGCCGCTAATATGTTCCTGAAGGGCACGCCGTTCAGCGATTTCCCCGAGTTTTCCGACAAAAGCATCGAACTGAAGCGTTCCAGTGGTGACTTCATCGATTTCCGCGTCGTCGACGAATTGCTGGAAGACCGCCACGGCCACTTGCTGGCCGGCGTGGAAAACCGGGTCAATACGCGCATCAACGATATCCGCACGGGCTTCGACCGCAGCGAATGGCCGGCCCAGGTGCGCGACGCCATGAAGCACCTGGAACGCGACGCCGTGCGCGACCAGGATTCCACGGCCGACACGACGGAAGACCGCATCAGCAAGCGCCGCCGCGAAGTGCTCGACGACGTCAAGAAAGTCGTGCGCGACCAGTTGTACGGCTATCTTGATAATAAGGAATTCGGCGGCCTGGAATACGTGCTGTCGCTGGTGGAACAGATCAAGGACCGCATCGAGGCGCCGGGCAGCGGCTTGACAGCGCAGATCGGCGCGAATGCCGAGCGCTACCGCGAAATCAAGGAAGCCGTGCGCTCGCGCGAATACGAGCGGCTGCTGAACAACCTGGAACAGACGCGCAGCACCTTCGGTTTCCTCAGCAATGGCGAAAAGCAGGCGGGCGTGGTGATGGATCATTTGCGCACGGAAATGGCGAATGCGCTGAAATTCCATCTGCGGGCCAAAGCGGCGGACGAGTCCGTCATCCTGCTGGGCGAGCTGTCGCGCTGGCTGGGCAACCGGGTCGGCGTCGATGCGCAGGGCCGCGCACAGTGGAATGGCCTGGTGGGCGAGCTGCAAACGGGCCGCGAAGGCGTGCTGGCCATGCTGGCGGAACTCAAGACGGCCAATACCATCCTGCAAAAGGACCTGGACAAGGAACATGCGACCCTGATCGTCATTCCCGTCACGGAAAAAGACATTGCGCTGCCGTCGGCGGCCACCTTGCGCCAGTGGGCCGATGAAGCGTTCAAGGACATGGGCGGCTCGAAAGCCTTATTCCCTATGCTGGGCGAACCGGCGCAGCGCGGTTTGATCCTGGCCAAGGTCACGCGCATGGCCGAGAACATGATCGCCACGGCGGGCCTGGCGGAAGGGGCGACGAGCACGCCCGACCCCCTGTTCGAGGCATTGGAACAGATGGACGTGTCCGAACGCCTGGACCGCTTCCGCAAGCTGCTGGCCTGCTCCATGCCCTGGATCGACGCCAACATGGCGGGCGACTTCACGGTTGTGTCGGACCAGTTCAAATGCGTGATTGGCGTAGCCAACGCGGCCGCCTTCAAGGCGAAATTCGGCGCCGAGCTCGAATCGTGCGTGCCGACCCAGGTGGGCATCACGGTGAGCCAGCTGGAAATCGTCGAGACGGGCATCCGCGGGCGCGCCGTCTGCTATTGCGAGCTGGCCGGCGTGCCGATGACGGTGCTGCGGGGCCTGGAAGGCTGGCGCACCAGCTACCGCAAGGAAGGCGACAACGACAAGGCGCCGACCCACACGCATATTGATCCAACGCAATTTACGCACCCGATCGCGCCCAATACCGATGAAATGAAGCGCCTGGCCGAGGATTTCGGCGAGTTCCTGCAGGCGATCATGCTGGGCGTGCTGACGCGCCACACGGGCAGAGTCGTGCCGCCGGGCCAGTACCAGTTTGCCGTCGAACCGGGCGACCTGCGCCGCATCGGCAACGAACGGGCCATCCGCCAGAACGGCATGCCGGCCTCGTACGAGAAAAATATCGCGCTGCGCATCGAGGAAAAATTGACGGCGCTTGACGCCGTGCAGACGGCGGCCATGGCGGCGCTGGCAAAATACTATGAACGCACCGTGTATGCGCCCAAGCTGGTGGCGCAGGCCGATGGCTCGCAGCTGCCGTACGTCGGCTTTGGCAGCGCCATTTCCGCCGAGCTGGGCGCGCGCCTGCGCGAATCGGCGCGCCGCAAGGGCATGGCCAGCGATGAGCTCGACCGCACGGTGCAAGCCTTGCTGGGGCGCCTGAAGGAATGGGCGAACGTCATCGGCGACTCCGACGGCGACGCCTACGACTGGGAAGTGCGCGAGCCGGAAGCGGACGGCCAGCCCCGGCTGAAATATGCGATCAAGGGGGAAATGCTGGAAGCGGGGCGGCTCGAGCAATTGCTGCGCCCGGCCAGCGCGCCGGCCGCTGCCGTGGCGCCGGCCTTCGGCATGGCGCCGCCACCGCTGGGCGGCATGCCGCCGCCCCTGGTGGAGTACCAGTATTTCCTGGGCATAAACGGCCAGCAGCAGGGACCGTTCACGGCCCAGCAGATCGTGCAGTACGTGCAGGCAGGGCAGGTCGCACCCGGCACCACCAAGGTGTGGCGCGCCGGTTTGCCGGCCTGGGCCGAGCTGGCCCAGTTCCCCGAGCTGGCGCCCTTGTTCCTCAGCGCGCCGCCACCGTTGATGCCGCCGCCCTTGGGTTGAGTGCTGGAGTGCTGGAATGACGTTGGAATGAAGGATTAGTTTTGGATATCTGTAACAAATGCAAGACGGGCCTGTGGACCGTTGTCAGCCATTGCCCGTACTGCGGGCAGGCGCAGGCTGGCGTAGCCAAGCCAGCCGCGGCCGTGCCGCCGCCGCTGCCTGTGCAAGCGCCTGTCCCAGCGCCTGTGCCGCCTGTGCCAGTATCGCCGCCTGTGGCGCCCAAGCCGCCGCCTCTGCCGGTGACACCGGCGCCTGCGCCGAAAGCGGCGCCCAAGCCGTCTCCGGCGCCGGTGCCGGTGCCGCCGCCAGCCGCGCCGAAGCCCGTGCCGGTGCCGGTGCCGCCATCGGCGCCTGCAACGGCAGTCCCGCCGCCGCCGCGCAAGTGGCTGCGCTGGCTGGGCGGCGCCGTCGCGCTGGCGGCCGTCATCGTCTACATGAATGGCAAGCCGGGCGGCAAGAGTGAATCGGCCTGCAATGACGCCATCGACAGTGGCTTGAAGCTGGTGGCGAATGGCAGCCTGGACGGAGCCCGCCAGAAGTTGGCGACGGCGAAAAATGTGTGTACGGGCAAGTCCAGCGCCAAGGCCGACGATCTGCAGGCGGCGATCGGCAAGGCCGGTGCCGCATCGGGCAGTTGCCAGCGCGGCGTGCGCGCCATCGAGCGCAATATTGACGGCCATCAATTGCAAAGCGCCGCCAGGGGCATTGCCGGGCTCGACATCGATTGCGCGGGCGCTGCCAGCGTGGATTCCTTGCGCAAGCAGCTGGCGCGCCAGCAGGCGGCAGCCGCGTCCGTGCTGGTCGGCGTGCGCCAGGCGCTCGATGGCAAGGATGCGACGGCGGCCCGCAATGGCATCGCCAGGCTGGAAGCGATCGACCGCGAAGCGGTGGAATTGCCGCAGCTGAAGGCCGACGTGCAGGCGCTGTCGATGGCGGCGCCCGTTTCTGCCCCGTCACCGGCGCCGGCAGCAATGCCGGCACAGCAGGAACCGGCGCCCGCGCGCGCGGTCGAACGTCCAGTGGTGACCGAACGCCGTCCGCTGGAAACGTCGCCCGTCGATAGCGGCGCGGCCATGCGTAACGAAATGGCGCAATCATTCCTGCGCGATGCCGAGCGTTCATTGCTGGAAGGTAAGTTCGATGCGGCCAAGACGTATGTGGAAAGCGCGCGCCGCGTCGATCCGGGCAATGCGCGCATCGACAATCTGTCGCGCCGCATCCGCGAGCGCGAACGGCAAGTGCTGCAGACGGAAACAACGATCAATTAGTCATCCGGGAGTCACCATGCTGAATCACACCACCTTGCGCGCCGTCGCTGCGCTGACCATCGCGGCCATGCTGACCGGCTGCGCCACGGCGACTATGAGCCCGAACGGCGTGCGCCAGGACAGTTCCTATCCGCAAGGCGGCGCCCAGGCGGCCACGGATGAGGATCCGTGCAGCGTGGGCACGTCGGCGGCGGCCGGTGCGGCCGTGGGCGCGCTGCTGGGGGCGCTGGCGGGCGGCAAGAATGGCGCGCTGAAGGGCGCGGCCATCGGCGGCGGCCTGGCGGCGGCCGGTTGCCTGGCCATCAATGTCAATTCACGCCAGACCAAGACGGCGGCGCAGGCGGACCGCGACTACATCCGTACGCGCGGCGCCTTGCCGCGCGAGCCGCAAGTGGTGTCGTACACGCCGCAGCTGAGCGCGTCGACCGTCAAGCGCGGCCAGCCGTTCAAGGTCAACTCCGTGGTGGAGCTGGTCAACGGCAGCGCGCAAAGCGTCAACGACGTGCGCGAAGAACTGGTGGTGCTCGACCCGCAAGGCCAGCCATTCAAGTCCGGCTCGAAGGCCCTGGCCAGCAACAACAAATCGGGCGGGCGCTTCGAGAACTCGTTCGAGCTGACCTTGCCGGCCGGCGTGTCGCAGGGCGTGTATGGCGTCAAGACGAATCTGTACGTGAACGGCAAGCTGGCCGCCACGCGCGACTTGCGCACGCAGCTGGTGATGCTGGACGACAATAGCGGCGCGGCGCAGCTGGCGCTGCGCTGATCGCCGTATGCAAATGCGTAGGTCGGATTAGCGGGGTAAAGCCCCGCGTAATCCGACAACACCACTAACGCCAACAATGTTGTCGGATTACGGCCCCTTGGGCCTAATCCGACCTACGCGCCGCCCTGGTAGCCGTGTTGGCGCCAGGCCTCGTAGACAACGACGGCCACCGTATTCGATAAATTCAAACTGCGGTTGTCCGGCCGCATGGGCAGGCGGATGCGTTGTTCCGCCGGAAAGCCGTCGCGCAGGGCCGGGTCCAGGCCCTTTGTTTCGGAACCGAACACGAACACGTCGCCCGGCAGGAAGGCCACGTCGCCGAACGGGCGCGAGCCGCGCGTCGTCATGGCGAACATGCGGGCGGGGTCGGGCTGGGTATCGGCCAGGAAGGCTGCCCAATTCTTGTGCACCTTCATCTTCGCGTAATCGTGGTAATCGAGGCCGGCGCGCTTCATCTTGGCGTCGTCGAGGGGAAAGCCCAGCGGTTCGACCAGATGCAGCTGCGCGCCCGTGTTCGCGCACAGGCGGATGACGTTGCCCGTATTGGGCGGGATTTCAGGTTCTACCAAAACAACGTGAAACAAAATGCTCTCCTTGGTCTATCTCTCATATATACAGCGACTTTAATGCGGCGGCGTGCGCGCCACCACCAATATGCTGACCCTGGCCGCCCCCGCGCGCTTGCAGGCGGCCGCCAGCGCGTTGACGGTATGGCCGCTGCTCATCACGTCGTCGACGATGCCGACATGGCATCCTGGCAATAACGCCGCATGGTCCGGCGCGATGGTGAACGCGTGCGCCAGGTTGGCTTGCCGTTCCTGCGGCGCCACGCCGCTTTGCGCCCGCGTCTCGCGCACGCGCAGCGCCAGCCGGGGCTGCAACGGTACGCCCAGCAGGCGCGCCAGCGGCCGCGCGATTTCCAGCGCCTGGTTAAACCCCCGCTCGGCCAGCCGGGCCGGGCCCAGCGGCACAGGGCACAGCAGATGCGGCGCTTCCCATCCTTGTTGTTGCTGAATGGAAACATGCAGCAGTTCTGCGAACAGGGGCGCCAGCGCCAGGCGCGCGCCGAATTTCAGCTGCAGCAGCAACTGGTCGACGGGCGCCGCATAGTCGAACGCCGTGACGGTGGCGTCATATGCGGGCCGCTGGCGCAAACAGCGCCCGCACAGTTGAGCCACCTCAATGTCAGCGAGCGGATTGGCGCACTGGCGGCAGCGGTGGCGCAGTTGCCCGCGTCCTTGCCCCAGGTATTGCGCGCGGCAGGGCGAACACAGCACTTGCGGGCAGCCGATGCCGCACAGCGCGCATTGCGCCGGCAGCACGGTGTCGCCCAGCCACAGTCGCAGCGCCTGCCAGGCGGCATCAAGGCGTTGCCGGGTGGCGGTCCGCATCGCGATGGCGTCGTTCCATGTACACTGCCGACATTATCTCACCTCACCCGATTCAACATGCCAGTTCCCACCAGTCCGCCCAAAATGAGTGCGCCCATCGATGCGGTGCAAGTACGCGATTTCTTTTCCCGTCCGGCGCGCGTCGCGCCGTCGGACTTCCTGCGCCGCGAAGTGTCGGCACGCATGCACGAGCGCCTGGAGCTGGTGAAAATCACGCCGCATCGCGTGCTTGACGCCGGCTGCGGCCCAGGCGCGGACCTGGCGCAATTGCACAAGGATTATCCCGCCGCGCAGATTATCGGTCTCGATGCAGCGCAAGCGATGATGCAGGCGGCGCGCGCGCCCGCGTCGAAACTGGCCAGCCTGAATCAGTTCCTCAGCAAGTTGCTGCCGGCCAAGACAGGCGTGGATTTGTTGTGCGGCGACCTGGGCGACCTGCCGCTGGCGCAGGGCAGCATCGACCTCGTGTGGTCGAATCTGGCGCTGCACTGGCATGCCCAGCCCGACCGCGTGTTTGCCGAATGGCGGCGCGCGCTGCGCCTCGATGGCTTGCTGATGTTTTCCTGCTTCGGCCCCGATACCTTCCGCGAAGTGCGCGACGCCTTTGCCGAGGCGGATTTATATCCGCACGCCTTGCCCTTCGTCGACATGCACGATTTTGGCGACATGCTGGTCGAGACGGGCTTTTCCACGCCCGTGCTGGACATGGAGATCATCACCGTCACCTACGATACGGCGGAAAAACTGCTGGCGGACGTGCGCGCCTTTGGCGGCAACCCGCTCACTACGCGCCGGCGCGGCCTGATGGGCAAGGCGGCCTGGCAGCGCATGCTGGCCGCGCTGGAAAAGACGCGCCGTCCCGACGGCAAGCTGGGCTTGAGTTTCGAGGTGATCTATGGTCACGCCTTCCGTCCCGCGCCGCGCGTGACGCGCAATGGCGAAGCGATCATCCGCTTCGATCTGCCGCGCAAGCCTAAATAAAAGGGCAAAGAAACCGACACTTGGTCGCATTCGCGCGCGATGTGGCAACTTGGCGTTGCAAAGCACGCGGCGGCCGTGAGAAGGGCGCGCACAAAGCCGATTATTGCTTGATGGATTCAAGTTTACTTGATTATAATCGTTGATTGTTTGTCAGCTTGCTAATTGAAAAAAACAAGGGCTGCATACAAAATAAAAAAAACAAAGCGAGACTTATTCGAAGTTACTGCATTAGTATAGTAACCATCTTCCACACGAGGCCATTTCGATGTGGGGAAGAAAAACAGGGTTCCAGCATGGTTGCGCGCCGCCGTTTTTTGCTGCGGCAGCCAGCATGGAATTCGCTGGTGCTTGACGCACATGGCCGCATTCCGGCCGTGTTGCTTTCATGGAGGAGCGGCAGCGGTCCAGTACGGAGAAATCCGCAGCCGTTTAAAATATCATTATTTTTGGGTGGTTGGGGAAAACATGACACATGCAAAGCGACTTCAATCGTTGCTGCTCGGGCTGTCTTTGACAGCGTTTGGCATCGGGCGATGGGCCACGGCGGCACCGGCTGCCAGCACCTATCCCGGCACCGGCGGTCCCGTGCCGTTCGAAATGAATCTGCAACCGCCGGCGACACAGATCGCCCATGAAATCTACGATTTGCACACCCTGATGATGATCATCTGCCTGGTGATCTTCGTGGCCGTGTTCGGCGTCATGTTCTATTCCATCTTCAAGCACCGCAAGTCCCTGGGCCACAAGCCGGCCACCTTCCACGAAAGCACCACCGTCGAGATCGCCTGGACCGTCGTGCCTTTCCTGATCGTCATCGGCATGGCCCTGCCTGCCACGCGCACCGTGGTCGGCATGAAGGATACCTCGAACGCCGACATCACCATCAAGGCCACCGGCATGCAGTGGAAATGGGGCTATGACTACCTGAAAGGCGAGGGCGAAGGCATTTCCTTCCTCTCCAACCTGGCCACGCCGCGCTCGCAAGTGGGTGCGCCGGGCGCGCCGCCGACGGAAAAACGGGGCGAAAATTACCTGATCGAAGTCGACAACGAAGTCGTCGTGCCGGTCAACAAGAAGATCCGCGTGGTGCTGACGGCCAACGACGTCATCCACGCCTGGTCCGTGCCCGCCTTTGGCGTCAAGCAGGATGCGATTCCAGGCTTTGTGCGCGACACCTGGTTCAAGGCCGACCATATCGGCACCTTCCGCGGCAATTGTGCCGAGCTGTGCGGCAAGGAACATGCGTTCATGCCCATCGTCGTCAAGGTCGTCTCCGCCGACGACTACAAGGCCTGGGTTGATGTAAAACAAAAGGAAATGGCCGCATTGGCTGATGATCCAAGCAAGGTGTGGACCATCGACGAATTGAAGGTCAAGGGCGAGAAAGTGTATACGGCCAACTGCGTGGTCTGCCACCAGGCGACCGGCAAGGGCGTACCGGGGGCATTTGCGCCGCTGGACGGCTCGGCCGTGGTGAACGGCCCGAAAGCCGATCAGATCCACGTCTTGCTGAACGGGCAAAAGAGCGGCAAGTATCCCGCTGAAATGCCGGCATGGAAACAGCTGTCCGACACGGAAATTGCCGCAGTGATCACTTACACGCGCAATTCCTGGTCGAACAAGGCCGCAGAGAACATCGTTCAACCAGCCGAAGTCGTGGCTGCACGCAAGTAATTAGGAGCCGCATATGAGTACGAGCACGAGCACCTTGGACCACGCCGGTCACGATCACGACCATGCCCACGACCACCCGACCGGCTACCGCCGCTGGCTGTTTGCCACCAACCACAAGGATATCGGTACGTTGTACCTGTGGTTCTCGTTCATCATGCTGCTGTCGGGCGGCGTGCTGGCCCTGATGATCCGTACGGAACTGTTTCATCCAGGCTTGCAATTCTTTCACCCGGAATTTTTTAATCAACTGACCACCATGCACGGCCTGGTGATGGTGTTTGGCGCCATCATGCCGGCCTTCGTCGGCTACGCCAACTGGATGATCCCGCTGCAAGTGGGCGCGTCCGACATGGCGTTTGCCCGCATGAACAACTTCTCGTTCTGGCTGCTGCCGCCGGCCGCGCTGCTGCTGGCCACGTCCTTCCTCGTACCGGGCGGCGCCACGGCTGCCGGCTGGACCCTGTATGCGCCGCTGTCGACGCAGATGGGCCCCGGCATGGACATGGCGATTTTTGCCATGCATCTGATGGGCGCCTCGTCCATCATGGGTTCGATCAACATCATCGTCACCATCCTGAACATGCGCGCCCCCGGCATGACCCTGATGAAAATGCCGATGTTCTGCTGGACCTGGCTCATTACCGCGTATCTGTTGATCGCCGTCATGCCCGTGCTGGCTGGCGCGATTACCATGACCCTGACGGATCGCCATTTCGGCACCTCGTTCTTTAATGCGGCAGGCGGCGGCGACCCCGTCATGTACCAGCACATCTTCTGGTTCTTCGGCCATCCCGAGGTCTACATCATGATTCTGCCGGCCTTCGGCATCGTCTCGCAGATCCTGCCCGCGTTTGCCCGCAAGCCGCTGTTCGGCTATGCCTCGATGGTCTACGCCACGGCGTCGATCGCGATCCTGTCCTTCATCGTCTGGGCGCACCACATGTTTACCACCGGCATGCCGGTGACGAGCCAGCTGTTCTTCATGTACGCGACCATGCTGATCGCCGTGCCGACGGGCGTGAAAGTGTTCAACTGGATCGCCACGATGTGGAAGGGCTCGATGACGTTCGAAACGCCGATGCTGTTCTCGGTGGGCTTCATCTTCGTGTTTACCATGGGCGGCTTCACGGGCCTGATCCTGGCCGTCACGCCGATCGACATCCAGCTGCAGGATACCTATTATGTGGTGGCGCACTTCCACTACGTGCTGGTGGCCGGTTCGCTGTTCGCCCTGTTCGCCGGTTTCTACTACTGGTCGCCGAAATGGACGGGCCATATGTACAACGAGACGCGCGGCAAGATCCACTTCTGGCTGTCCCTGATCACGTTCAACGTGACCTTCTTCCCGATGCACTTCCTGGGCCTGGCCGGCATGCCGCGCCGCTACGCCGACTATCCGGCGCAGTTCACGGATTTTAATATGATCGCCTCGATCGGCGGCTTCGGTTTCGGCCTGATGCAGGTGTACTTCCTGTTCTTCGTCGTCTTGCCGACCATCCGCGGCGGCAAGGCTGCGCCAGCGAAACCTTGGGAAGGCGCGGAAGGCCTGGAATGGACCGTGCCGAGCCCGGCGCCGTTCCACACGTTTGAAACGCCGCCCACCGTCAAATAATGTCAGTGTCACGGGCCGGCGTGTTGCGCGGCCCGTCTTGAATAAAGTGCCTGCCATGACCGAAGTGAAAACTGAGCGCAAGAAACCGAACAACCTGCGTACCGGGCTGATCTTGGCCGCCCTGGCGGCCTTCTTCTTCCTGTCCGTGTTCGTCAAGCGCATGTGGCTCTGACGTGACGACGCCCCACCAACAGGAAACGCGCGGCCTGAACCGCAAGATGCTGGGCAAGCTGCTCGTCATTGCCGTGCTGATGTTCGGCTTTGGCTATGCCCTGATTCCCGTCTACAAGCAGATTTGCGAAGTGATGGGCATTAACGTGCTGACGCAAAAAGATGGCACGGTGGCTTACGACAACAATACGCAGGTCGATACGACGCGCAGCATCACCGTCGAGTTCGACGGCAATGCGCAAGGGCCATGGCGCTTCCGCCCGACCGTCTCGAGCATGCAGGTGCATCCGGGCGAGCTGGTGACCGTCCTGTATGAAGTGGTCAACACGCAAAACCGCGTCGTCAACGCGCAAGCCATCCCCAGCTACGCGCCGCAGAGCGCCACGCCGCATTTCAAGAAGGTCGAGTGCTTCTGCTTCAAGCAGCAGACCTTGAAGGCCCACGAAGCGCGGCAGATGCCGGTGGTGTTCTTCCTCGATCCGGCCCTGCCGAAAGAGGTGAAGACCATCACCCTGTCGTACACGTTTTTCGAGATTGCCGGTCTGAGCCAGGCTCAGACGCCGGCCGTCCAATAGGAGAGTGCCATGGGCGAATCCAAGCAGCCGGAAAAAGCGTCGTTCCTGTATTCGCTGCGGGCCGTCGTCTGGTCGTTCACGGGACTGCGCCGCAAGAGCGATTTCGACACGGATTCGGCCAAGCTCAATCCCGTGCACATCGTCATCGCCGGTTTCCTGGTGGTGGCTTGCCTGATCGGCATCCTGATTTCAATTGTTAAATTCGTCGTTTTATAAATTATAAAAAACCACCCTATAAGTTTTTGAGGAGATGATGATGAGTTCCAACCACGCCGCCGTACCTTATTATTTCGTGCCCGGCCCGTCGCGCTGGCCCATGCTGGGCGGCGCCAGCCTGCTGCTGACCATGATCGGCGCCTCGGCCTGGGTCAACGACGTCTCCTGGGGCCCGTACGTGAATTACCTGGGCATCGCCGGCATCCTGCTGGTGCTGTATTTCTGGTTCGGCGACGCCATCAGCGAATCGGAGCAGGGCTTGTACAGCGAGCGCATCGACCACTCCTTCCGCTGGAGCATGAGCTGGTTCATCTTTTCGGAAGTCATGTTCTTCGCCGCCTTCTTCGGCGCCCTGTTCTACGCGCGCAGCATCTCGATGCCATGGCTGGCCGACCTCGACCACAAGGTGATCTGGCCCGATTTCGCCGCCCACTGGGGCAACACGGGCCCGGCCGGCACGGTGCAGGAATTCACCACCATGACGCCGTTCTGGATTCCGACCATTAATACGGCCCTGCTGCTGACGTCGGGCGTCACCCTGACGATTTCCCACCACGCGCTGCGCGCCGGCCACCGCGCCATGACGGCCCTGTTCCTGTTCGCCACCATCGTGCTGGGCGCCATCTTCATGGGCTTCCAGGTCTACGAATACATGCACGCCTACAGCGAACTGAACTTGAAATTGACGTCCGGCATCTACGGCGCCACCTTCTTCATGCTGACGGGCTTCCACGGCTTCCACGTGACCCTGGGCGCCATCATGCTGTCCGTCATCCTGTACCGCGTGCTGAAAGGCCACTTCACGCCCGAGCACCACTTCGGCTTCGAAGGCGCCGCCTGGTACTGGCACTTTGTCGACGTCGTCTGGCTGGGCCTGTACGTGGTCGTGTATTGGTTATAATGGCGGGGCAGGGCGCGCGTTGTTGAGGGGCGCGCCGGCACCATAAAAAAAAGCCGTACCGGGACATCCTGGGTACGGCTTTTTTCTTAGTGTGAAGAATTTTGCTAAGCAAGCAACGTCGTTGGCAACGGGGTCAGACCCGTCGGGTCTGACCCCAGCCGTTAATGTATTCCCGTCGGCTGGATGTAACCCAGATGATGCGCCAGCAGGATCAGCAAAAACAGGGTGATCGACAAGCCCACGCGCAGGGCCAGCGCCTGCACGGTGCGGTTGCTCTTGCCCTTGTCGCGCATGAGGAAGAACAGGGCCGAGCCCAGGCTGCCCAGGATCAGGATGAAGGCGATGGCAACGAGGATTTTCATGGATGGTAGCGCCAGGCTTGAGGAGGTTTCATTGTAATGCGTATCCGCTTCCATTTTAGATGGATTCCATTTGTTGTAATGCTGCTACTGGTGGCGTTGGGCGTGTCGCTGGCGCAATGGCAGCAGCGCCGTGCCGATGAAAAAGTCGCCCGCGCCGCCCGGCTCGAGGCGGGCAACCAGGCGGCGCCGCTGGCCTTGACGGCCGCACCGCTGCTGCCGGACGATGCGCAAGCGATCGAATACCGCCGCGTTACCGTCACGGGCCATTTCGTGCCCGCCTGGACGGTCTACCTGGACAACCGCCCCTACAAGGGCCAGGCCGGTTTCCACGTGCTCACGCCATTTCAAATAGACGGTTCCGCCATGCACGTACTGGTGGCGCAGGGCTGGTTGCCGCGCAACAATGCCGAGCGTACGCGCATTCCCGACTACGCCACGCCCACGGGTACGGTGACGATCACCGGCATCGCGCGCCTGAACGCGGGCCATGTGATGGAACTGGGCACGGCGCCGGCCCTGGCGCCGCACGCCATCGTGCAAAATGCCGATATCGGCCAGCTGGCCCGGGCCAGCGGCCTGGCCCTGCAGCCCTTTATCCTCGAACAAACAGTCGACCCAGGTGATCCGCCAGCATCCGGCCAGCTTCCCGTGCGCGACTGGCCGGCGCCCGACCTGGGCGCCGACAAGCACCGCGGCTATGCTTTCCAGTGGTATGCACTGGCACTGATGGCTTTTTTATTTTTTGTCTTTACAGGATTTCGACGTGCAAACAAACAGCCCTGAAGCAACGCAAGACAACAGCAACAAGCAGGCACAGAATACGGGACGGTGGAAACTGCTGGCCGTGGTGGCCGTGTGCGCCTTTCCCATCATCGCCTCCTATTTCACGTATTACATCATCAAGCCCACGGGCCGCAACAATTACGGCGCCCTGATCGACCCCCGCTTGCATCCGATACCGGAAGCCCAGCTGCAGGTGACGGAACTGGACGGCAAGCCCGCGCCGCTGGCCCAGTTCAAGGGCAAGTGGGTGCTGCTGCAGACGGGCCCGTCCGATTGCCAGGAAGCGTGCAAGAAGCAATTGTTTGACATGCAACAACTGCGTTTGATGCAAGGCAAGGAGCGCGAACGCCTGGAACGGGTCTGGCTGGTGACGGATGGCCAGCCGCTCGACACGCTCGTGATGCGCGAATTCGACGGCACCAGCATGCTGCGCGTGAATAATGACGCCTTAAAGGCGTGGCTGCCCGTGGAGCCGGGCGGCAAGACCAGCGACCACTTATATTTGATCGATCCGCTGGGCAACCTGATGATGCGCTTCCCGAAAGACGCGGACCCGAACAAGATCAAGAAAGACATCGCCAAGCTGCTCAAAGCTTCGGCGATCGGTTGAGGAGTCTGCATGCCGACGATGCATCTCTCCGCGCTGGCCCAGCTGGGCTTGACGGGTCTGCTGGTGGCGCTGCTGCCGTTGACCATGGTCTGGGTGTCCGCGGACGCCAATAAATACCGCAAGCTCGTGTGGATCGCCGTCTTCCTGACGGTCGACCTGATCATGTTCGGCGGTTTTACGCGGCTGTCCGATTCTGGCCTGGGCTGTCCCGATTGGCCAGGCTGTTATGGTTCCGCCAATCCTTTCCTCGCGCACGAACACATCGTCGCGGCGGAAACCCTGATGCCGACGGGCCCCGTGACGGTAGTGAAAGCGTGGATCGAAATGACGCACCGCTACCTGGCCATGGCCATCGGCGTCTTGATCGTGGCGATGATGGTGCAGGCGTGGCGCCAGTGGAGAAAGAGCAAGCGCGAGGAATTCGCCCCCGCGCTGCCGACGGCGCTGTTCCTGTTCGTCTGCCTGCAAGGCGCGTTCGGCGCCTGGACCGTCACCTTGAAGCTGCAACCGGTGATCGTCACCATCCACTTGCTGCTGGGCATGGGCTTGCTGGCCATGCTGACGTGGCTGGGCGGGCGCCAGGATCATGCCGTCAAACCCCTGCTGCGCGCCGATGCGGACGCTGCCGTGCTGCGCCCCGTGCGCGCGCTGGCTGTCATGTCGCTCGTGCTCTTGACGGTGCAGATCGCGCTCGGTGGCTGGGTGAGCACCAACTACGCCACGCTGGCCTGCACGGATTTCCCCCTGTGCGGCGGCAAGGTCATTCCGGAGATGGATTTCGAGCATGGTTTCCACCTGTGGCGCGAACTGGGCAAGACGGCCGCCGGCCACTATTTGCCGTTTTCCGCGCTGACGGCCATCCACTGGGTGCACCGCAACTTCGCCTTCATCGTGCTGGCCGGCATCGGCTATACCGTGTGGCGCGCGTGGAAATTGCCATCCTTGCGCGGCACGGCCCGCTGGGTGGCGCTGGTGCTGGCCCTGCAGGCGGCCACGGGCCTGGCGACCATCTACCTGAGCTGGCCATTGTCGATTGCCGTGCTGCATAACGGCGGGGCGGCGCTGCTCGTGTTGTTGCTGACCATGTTAAACTACAAGGCTAAATTCCAACTCGATGTAGCGCGCAATGTTCAGCGCGCTTGCGCCGCCGCGCCAGTGCCCTCGGCACCAGCCAGTCCTTCCCGTACCGCATAAATGACTACTCAGACCATCAGCCGTAAACCATCCCCCCGCATCGCCCAGTACTGGGCGCTGACCAAGCCCCGCGTCACGCAGCTGGCCGTATTTTGCGCCGTCATCGGCATGTTCCTGGCCAGCGAGGAGTTGCCGGACTGGCATGCGGTGGTGTTCGGCACCATCGGCATCTGGCTGCTGGCCGGCGCCGCGTTTGCCGTCAATTGCCTGGCCGAGCGCGAGATCGATGCGCGCATGGCCCGCACGGCGCGCCGTCCGATGGCCATGGGCGACATCACGGTGAAACAGACGGTGGTGTTCGCGCTCGTGATCGGCGGCCTGGGCATGGCGATTTTGTATCACCTCGTCAATCCGCTGACCATGTGGCTGACCTTTGTCACCTTTGTTGGCTATGCCTTGATCTATACCATGGTGCTCAAACCCGCCACGCCGCAAAACATCGTCATCGGCGGCCTGTCCGGCGCCATGCCGCCCGCGCTGGGCTGGGCAGCCGTCGCCAACGACGTGCCCATGCAGGCGTGGCTGCTGGTCCTGATCATTTTCGTGTGGACGCCGCCGCACTTCTGGGCGCTGGCCATGTACCGGCGCGACGATTACGCGCGCTCGGGCCTGCCCATGCTGCCCGTCACGCACGGCATGCAATTCACGCAATTCCACGTGTGGCTGTACTCGATCGCGCTGGCCGCCACCACCTTGCTGCCGTACGCCGTGCGCATGAGCGGTCTGATCTACCTGGCCTCGGCCGTGCTGCTCAATGCCGGCTTCCTGTATTACGCCTGGAAGATGTACCGCCACTACACGGACTTGATCGCGCGCAAAGCGTTTACTTTTTCCATCATCTACCTGGCATTGCTGTTCGCGGCCTTGCTGGTCGATCACTACATTCCCCTCGGCACATGAAAAAATACCTGACTCTGTTGCTGGCGGCCGCGCTGGCCGTCGTCCTCGCCGGCTGCGGCAAGCCTGCCGCACCGAAGCTGGCATTCAAGAACACGGACGTGACGGGCCTGGGCTATGCACGCGAATTCGCGCTGACGGACCACACGGGCCAGCCGCGCACCCTGGCCGACTACAAGGGCAAGCTGGTGCTGATGTTCTTCGGCTACACGCAATGCCCGGACGTCTGCCCCACGACCATGGCCGACATGGCGCAGGTGATGAAGGAAATGGGTCCGCAGGCGGACCAGGTGCAGGTGCTGTTCGTTACCGTCGACCCCGAGCGCGACACGCAGCAATTGCTGGCGCAATACGTGCCGGCCTTCGACAAGCGCTTCGTGGGACTCTATGGCAGCCTGGAACAGACGGCCAAGGTGGCCAAGGAATTCAAGGTGTATTACGCCAAGGTCGAAGGCGAAACGGACAGCAGCTACACGGTCGACCACACGGCCGGCACCTATGTCTTCGACCGCGAAGGCAAGATCCGCCTGTTCGTGCGCCACGGCGAAAAGCCTGCCGCCATCGCGCACGATCTTAAACTTCTGCTATCCTGATCCGGTCGCGCCCCCGGGCGCCATCTTCAGGATATGCAGTACATGGATAAACGTTTCGAGCCGCACGCCCGCCTGGCAGCCATCATCTTCTTGTTGATCGGCTGCTTTTTCGTCTTGCGGCCCTTCCTGGCCGCCATGCTGTTTGCCGCTTGCGTGGGCATTTCCAGCTGGCCCCTGTATCTCCTCCTGCTCGACCGCCTGAAAGGCCGGCGCAACTGGGCGGCCGCCATCATGACCTTGTCATTGCTCCTGGTCATCGTGCTGCCGCTGGCCCTCGTCACCTACAACCTGGCCGACAATGTGTCGCGCATCTACGAGCAGATCCGCGCCGCGCTGGAAGCGGGCGGCCTGCATCCGCCGGCCTGGCTGGCCAGCATTCCCGTGGTGGGCGAAACCATTGCCGGCTACGTAGAGCGCCTGCTCGCCGACCGCGAGGAATTACTGAATCTGGGCAAGACGATGCTGGAGCCGGCGCGCCACTTCCTCGCTTCCGGCGGCATCCTGCTGGGCACGGGCCTGGCGCAGACCAGCCTGGCCGTGTTCGTCAGCTTTTTCCTCTACCGCGACGGCCAGCAGCTGAGCCGTGCCTTGATGACGGGCGCCGGCCGCATCATCGGCGACAGTGCACCCGGCGTGGGCCTGACCATCAGCCGCACCGTGCGCGGCGTCATGTACGGCTTGCTGGGCACGGCGCTGGCGCAAGCGCTGGTGGCCGTGGTGGGTTTCCTGATCGCCGGCGTGCCGGCCGTCGCGCTGCTGGGCGTTGCCACCTTCATTTTTTCGCTGATCCCCGTCGGTCCGCCTCTGATCTGGGGCGGTGCCGCCATCTGGCTGTTTTCAGACGGCCAGACGGGCTGGGCCATTTTCATGCTGGTGTGGGGGGCGCTGCTGATCAGCGGCGTTGATAATGTGGTCAAACCCATGCTGATCAGCCGCGGCAGCAGCCTGCCGTTCTTGCTGGTGTTGCTCGGCGTGCTGGGCGGCGTGCTGGCCTTCGGCTTCGTCGGCATTTTCATCGGGCCGACCCTGCTGGCGGTGCTGTACAGCCTGTTGCAAACGTGGACGGTGGGCGAAACCACCGTGCCGCAGGGCAAGGATACGATTACGTTGAAGAAGTAATCAGTCGCGCAAGTCTGCGCGCCTTGTATAACCCAACGGCAAGGACTGGGGTCGGACCCTCAGGGGCCGACCCCGGCCTTTCGCCGTTGGGGCACATCTTGCTTAGAGCCTACCCCAGTAGATGAATACATCCCCTGCTGGCGCCCCTCAGAAGCGGGGGCTGCGTTGATCGTCGTCGCGTGGCTTGCCACGCGTCCTCCTCACGCCTTGTCCGCACTCCTGATGAACTGCCAGCAGAAGACGCTCCCTGCTGGGATAGGCTCTTAATCCCTTAAATCGGCATCCAGGTCCCGCTCCTGCTTGGGAATCACCTTGATCAGCACGATGCGCGGGCCGTTCATCTTCTTGACGACGATGTCGAAGTCGACAAAGGTGATGCGCTGGCCCTGCTTGGGGATGTCGCCGAGCTTGACCATGATCAAGCCGCCCACCGATTCCACGTCGTCCAGCCCCAGTTCCTCGTTTTCGATATCGATGCCGAGGATGCGTTCGAGCGAGAAGATGGGCAGGCTGGCCTTGCCGATCAGGGTGCCGTCGCTTTGCTTGAGCCAGTCGTTTTCATTGCGGCGGAATTCATCGCGGATTTCACCGACCATGGCGCCGAGCAAGTTATCGAGCGTAATAAAACCCAGCGGACGCTTGCCCTTCTCGCCGATCAGGGCGAAGTGGGGCGCGCCGTCGCGAAAGCGCCGGAACAGTTCCAGGGCCGGCGTGCGCGCGGAAATGATGTCCACGGGACGCAAAAACGGCGTGAGCGAGGTGATCGGTTTGCCCGCCTGCTGGGCAAAGAACAGATCCTTGAGGTGTACCACGCCCAACACGTCGTCTTCATTCGTGTCGAAATACGGGTAGCGGCTGAAGCGGTTGCGCAGCACCGTGTCGAGGTTTTCTTCCAAGGTGCTCGACGCGTGCAGGGCGATCACTTCATTGATCGGGCGCATCAGGTCCGATACCGTCATTTGTTCGAAATCGAGCGACTGGGCCAGGATGTTGCGCTCGTCGCGCGTAAACTTTTCGCCGGGCTGGCTGGTGCGCAGGATCAGTTTCAATTCTTCGGACGAATAGTGGGCATCGTGGCCGCCCTTGCCGGACAGGCCCGCCAGGCGCAGCACCCAGTTGGCGCTGGCGTTGAGCAGGTAGATGGCGGGATACATGGTCCAGTAAAAGCCGTACAGGGGAATCGCGCTCCACAGGCCGACGGCTTCCGGGTTGCGGATGGCCATCGATTTGGGCGCCAGTTCGCCCACGACGATATGCAGGAAGGAAATCACGCTGAAGGCGAGGACAAAGGAGATGCCGTGGATCAGCTCTTGCGAGGTGACGCCGATGGCGCCGAACAGCGGCTCGAGCAAGCCGGCAAATGCCGGTTCGCCGACCCAGCCCAGGCCCAGCGACGCCAGCGTGATGCCCAGCTGGCAGGCGGACAGGTAGGCGTCCAGCTGGCCATGCACCTTGGCCAGGATGCGGCCCCGCAGCCCTTGCGTCTTGGCGATGGCGCGGATGCGCGTGCGCCGCAAGGTGACGATGCCAAACTCGGCGGCAACAAAAAAACCGTTCAGCGCGACCAGGAAGAGGGCGAGCAGGACTAGCAAGACATTGTGCATGGGGGCGCAAAAGATGGGCTGTTAAAACGTCATCTTAAACGACGAAGGCCGCCATAGCCTAATTTAGCCGCGCGCCCCGCCCGTGCAGGCGGGCGCGCGCGGCGGGTTTTTCGCGCTTTTCAGCCTTTAGCCGCCGTTTGCGGCCCGCCGCGCATGGCAAACACCATGACGGCCGAGACGATGGAGGGGATGGCGACGACGAGGAAAATCGTGCTGTTGGGCCAGTTCAGGCGGATCAGCTCGCCGCCGAGCACGGGGCCGATGATGGAACCGATGCGGCCCACGCCCAGGCTCCAGCCGATGCCCGTCGAGCGCAGGGTGGTCGGGTAGTAGCTGGCCGCCAGGGCGTTGACGGCGGGCTGGCCGCCCACCACGCAGAAACCGGCGATGAAGATCGTGATGAACAGGAACGCCAACGACACGTCGGGACGGCCGATCAGGGCAATGGCCACGGCAGCGACCAAAAAGCACGGCAGCAGGATGCGGCGGAAGCTGGAGCGGTCGATCAGCTGGCCCATGACGAGGGTGCCGATGGTGCCGCCCACTTGCAGGGCCGTGCCCGCCAGCACGGCGTTGGCCGTCGACAGGCCCGCTTCCTTGGCGATGGTCGGCAGCCAGTTGGACAGGAAATACAAGTTCAGCAAGTTCATGAAATTGATGACCCACAACAAAATCGTCATCTTGGCGCGGCCGCCCGTAAACAATTGCAGCACGGGCGCGCCTTTGTGTTCCTTTTCATGCACGACGTATTGCGTGTCGGCCGTGATGTTGACGGTGGGATCGATGCGTTTGAGCCACTTGGCGACTTTATCCAGCTTGCGTTTCTTGAGCACCAGGAATTGCATCGATTCCGGCAGCAGGAAGAACATCAGCACGCCGATGATCAGCGGCACCACGCCGCCCACGTAAAACACGGATTGCCAGCCGAAGGCGGGAATCAGCGCGGCGGACAATAATCCACCCAGCACGGCGCCCAGGGTAAAGCCGCACGAGACGAGCATCATCAGGGTGACTTTCTTGCGCAGGGGGCTGTATTCGCCGGCCAGCGCCATGGCGTTCGGCATCACGGCGCCCAGGCCCAGTCCCGTGATAAAACGGATCAGCTGCAATTGCTCGATGTTTGTTGCCAGCGGCGTGACCAGCATGCACAGCGAAAAGAAGATGGTCGAGCCGATCAGCACGGGGCGGCGGCCGAACTTGTCGGCCGTGATGCTGAAGACGAGCGAGCCGACCAGCATGCCCAGCAAACCCGCGCCGAACACGGGACCCAGGTTGGCCTTGCTGACATGCCAATCGGCAATAATGGCGGGCGCCACATAGCCCATCGCCTGCACGTCGAAGCCATCCATGATGACGCACAGCCCGCACAGGATCAGCATGCCGATCTGGAAGGAGCCGATCCTGTTGTTATTGATGAGATCGGGAATATCGATCGTCTTGCCTGCCGTGGACATGGTGATGCTCCTGTTTTTTTATGGTGATCGCGCCCTGCCGGCGAGGGAGGGGCGCGTGTTTGTCTCAGGCTTTATTACAATCGCTTTTGATTGATTATTCAAACGTTATTTTCGAATGGATTTATCAGCTTTCCTTGTGAATCTTTGGCTGGCCCTGGATGGCGGCCAGGATGACATCGAGTGCCGGGTGCATGATCTTGCGTTCGTTTGAAATGACATAAAACTGTTCGCGCAGGGATGAGGCGTCGCCGACCAGCACGGCGCCGAATTGCTCCTCGATATCGGCCGCCAGGCTGGCCGGGGCGAAGAACAGGCCCAGGCCCTTGCGGCCAAACGCGTTGAGCATGGCGTTGTCCTCGAATTCACCGACCACATCGGGCCGCACGCCTTGCTGCACCATCCATTCATCGATGCGCCCGCGCAAGGCGTTATTGCGCGCCGGCAGCAGGAATGGCGCGCCATGCAGGCTGTGCGGGAAGTTGTCGCGGTATTGTGCGGCCAGCGCGGGGATGCCGAACAGTTTCATGGCGCTTTCGCCCCACAGGTGGCTGGACACGCGCAGGCTGGCGCCGGCGGGCACGGCGCGGTCCGTCAACACCAGGTCCAGCTTGTGCAGGGCCAGGTCGGCCAGCAAGGATTCAAATTCGTCTTCCAGGCACACGAGCTTGACGGGCTGGTCCAGGCTGCGCGTGGCGTCCAGCATGCGGTAGGCCATCAGTTTCGGCAGGGAATCGGAAATGCCCACCGTCAAACGCATCTTTTCCGCGTCCGTATCGGCCAGCGCATCCTGCATCTGCTCGCCCAGCAAAAAAATCTGGTCCGCATAGCCGAGCGCCAGCCGGCCCGCTTCCGTCGGCACCAGGCGGCGTCCCTGCGGCTGCAGCAGGGAGCGGCCCAGTTCCTTTTCCAGCAGGGCCAGCTGGGTGCTGATGGTTTGCACGGCCAATCCCAGCCGTTCGGCCGCGCGCGTCACGCCGCCTTCCTTGGCGACGACCCAAAAAAAGTACAAATGGCGGTAATTGAAGCCCGTGGTTTTCATCGCGATATCCTATCTTCTGTTTTTACGAAGTAATACTTCCATTATCTTCTATTTTTAAATGTGTGACATGTCCCTATACTATGTTTCATTAAATCTAGATAACGGGGAACTATCGATGAAGCATTTCAGAGTGTCATTTCTGGTGACATTTATCTGCCTGGGCATTTCCGCCTGGTGGGGTTATACGCACGGTGGCGTGCAGACGATGCTGGCGGCGCTCGGTATCGCTGTGATCCTGGGCGTGATGGAAGTCTCGCTGTCGTTCGACAACGCGGTGGTCAACGCCTCGGTGCTGAAGAACTGGGATAAATTCTGGCAGAACCTGTTCCTGGGCGTGGGCATCATCATCGCCGTGTTCGGCATGCGTCTGCTGTTCCCGCTGGTCATCGTGGCGCAAGCGGCGGACCTGGGCTTGATGGAAGTATGGAATCTGGCACTGAGCAATCCGGAACAGTATTCGATGCACCTGACGAATCACCACGCGGAAGTGGCGGCATTCGGCGGCATTTTCCTGCTGCTGGTCTTCCTGAACTTCCTGCTGGACTCGGAAAAAGAAACGCACTGGCTGGGCCGCATTGAAGAAAAACTGGGCGCGCTGGGCAAGATTTCGTCGATTTCGGTGATGATCGCGCTCGGTACCCTGATGGTCAGTCTGTCGATGATCGAAGAAGGCCAGAAGCTGGTGGTCCTGACGGCCGGCCTGTGGGGTATTTTGACCTACGTGGGCGTCGATGTGATCAGCGGTTTGCTGGAAGGCGACAACGGCGACGGCAACATGGGCGACATCATCAAGCGCGGCGGTATTGGCGGCTTCCTGTACCTGGAAGTGCTCGACGCCTCGTTCAGCTTTGACGGCGTGATCGGCGCGTTTGCCATCACCAAGGATGTCGTGATCATCATGCTGGGCCTGGCGATCGGCGCGATGTTCGTGCGTTCGATGACGGTGTTCCTGGTGCGCAAGGGCACGCTCGACGAGTTCGTTTATCTGGAGCACGGCGCGCACTATGCGATCGGTATCCTGGCCGTGATCATGTTGGTCAGCATGAAGTTCCACATTCCCGAGATTTTCACGGGTCTGATCGGGGTGGCCTTCATTCTCGCCTCGCTGTGGTCGTCGATCCGCTACAAGCGCAGGATGGCCCTCGAAGAAGGCCGGATGGAAGCGCTGGAAGCGGTCAAGGCAGTGTAAAGAATGCGCGGCAAACGACTACACCCGTTTGTCGGCAAGTTGCAGCAAGCGTCGCCGCCGGCCTGGGGAGTCAGGCCGGTGGAGGACGCCAGGTGTTTGGTCATATACAACCCACATAGGAGAAATACATCATGGCAATCAGTCTGCAAAAAGGCGGCAACGTCAACCTGAGCAAGGAAGCCCCCGGCATTTCGAAGATGATCATCGGCCTGGGCTGGGATGCCCGCGCCACCGACGGCGCCGCGTTCGACATCGACGGTTCCGTATTCCTGTTGAAGGCCGACGGCAAGGTTCGCGCCGACGTCGACATGATTTTCTACAACAACCTGAAGTCGAGCGACGGTTCCGTCACCCACTCGGGCGACAACACCACGGGCGCCGGCGATGGCGACGATGAAACCGTCGTCGTCGACCTGGCCACGGTGCCGGCCGAGATCGACAAGATCGCCGTCTGCGTGACGATTCACGATGCCGAAGCGCGCAAGCAAAACTTTGGTATGGTATCGAAGGCGTACGTGCGTTGCGTGAATGCCAACGGCAACACGGAAATCGCCCGTTTCGACCTGTCGGAAGACGGCTCGGCGGAAACGGCCATGGTCTTCGGTGAAATCTACCGCAACGGCGGCGATTGGAAATTCAAGGCCATCGGCCAGGGATATAAAGGCGGTCTGGGCCCACTCGCAGCATCGTTCGGCGTCGGCGTATAAGTTGTAAATAATCAAGGCGGTCCGCAGCGCGGGCCGCCGCCATCACCATCATCGTTGAGGAAGGAACAGTTGAATGCCGGTTTTTAATGTAACAGGGGACGTCGACCCGTTTCTGCATGTGTCGCTGGCCAAGGGCGAGAAGATTTATTGCGAATCCGATGCGATGGTGATGATGGAAACCAATCTTGAGCTGAAAGGCAAGATGACGGGCGGCATAGGCGCTGCGCTGATGCGCACCTTTGCCAACGGGGAATCGTTCTTTCAGCAGCATATCGAGGCCATGCGGGGCGACGGCGACTGTCTGCTGTCGCCCACCTTGCCCGGCGCGATGCGGGTGCTCGAGGTTGGCACCCAGCAATACATGATCAGCGACGGCGCCTTCGTGGCGGCCACGTCTGGCGTGGAATTGAAGGTGCGCACGCAAAGCCTTGGCAATGCGCTGTTTGCCCAGAGCGGTGGTTTTTTCATCACCGAGACGGCAGGCAGCGGCCAGTTGGCGGTGTCCGGTTTTGGCGCGATGTCGGAACTGGAAGTGACGCCTGGCAAGGACGTGGTGATCGACAATTCGCACGTCGTATGCTGGGACAACCGCCTGCAATACGAAATTTCCATCACGACCGGCAGCAGCGGCGGCTTTCTGGGTAATTTGATCAATAGCCAGACCAGCGGCGAGGGTATGGTGCTGAAGTTTTCAGGCACGGGAAAAATCCTCGTGTGCTCGCGCAACCGCGCGGCCTTCCTCGCCTGGACGCAAAGCAAGCCGGCGTAACTAATATTTGATGTAACCAAGCAAACAGGAGCTATGCGTATGTCTGTCAATTTGAGCAAGGGCCAGAAGATTTCTCTGGACAAAGAAGCTGGTACCACCCTGACCCGTATCACCATGGGCCTGGGCTGGGATGCGGCCAAGACCAAGGGTTTCCTCGGTTTCGGTTCGAAGACGGAAGCCGTCGACCTGGACGCGTCGTGCGTCATGTTCGACGAGAACAAGGGCACGTCCGACATCGTCTGGTTCCGCCAGCTGAAAAGCAAGGACGGCAGCATTGTCCACACGGGCGACAACCGCACGGGCGCGGGCGATGGCGACGACGAACAGATCAATGTCGATCTGTCGAAGGTGCCGGCGCACGTGAAAAGCCTGGTCTTCACCGTCAACAGCTTTACTGGCCAGAACTTCTCGCAGGTGGAAAACGCCTATTGCCGCATCTTGAATGCGAGCAATAACCAGGAAGTCGCGCGTTTCAACCTGTCTGTGCAAGGTTCCCACACGGCACAGATCATGGCCAAGCTGTACCGCCATAACGGCGAATGGAAGATGCACGCCATCGGAGAAAACGGCAACGGTCGCACGTTTGACGACCTGATGCCCCAAATCTCAGTGCATCTATAAGGAGCAGTACGCAGCGGGCGGGGGACGGACCGGATACCGGCCCTTGTCCGCTGCTCTATTTTGAAGGAGAGTATGTCGTGATGCGATTGCTGATAGCCTTGCTACTTCCGTGTCTCACGTTTTTCATGCTGGGGCGCCCGCTGGCCGGTGCCGCCGCCTTGATCTTGCAGTGCACTGTGATCGGCTGGGCGCCGGCGGCCCTGTGGGCCCTGTACACGGTGAACCAGCATAAAACGGAGCAGGAACTGGAAGGTGCGTTAAGCCGCAGCTACATGCGCAGGCGTAGTCGCTTGATTTAAGGTCGAATGATCTAAATCAACCGGGCGCCAGGAATCCTTGCGCTAAAGCCCGTACGAGTGATCGTGCGGGCTTTTTTGTGCGCGTGCGAGGCGCTACTCATCGCTTTCGGCTGGGCATATTGCCGCTTGTGCGGCCTCTTGCGAGGACGTTTCCGCTGCCGCCAGCAGGGTGTCGACGGTGCTGGCGTCAACGCGCTTCATGTCTTTCGACCACGATACGAGTAAGGCGAAAGACAGCAACAGGCTGATCACGCCGATGACTAGCGTAAGACCGATGCCCCATTGCGACCACTTTCGTTGTACCAGGTTGAAGTGTTCAACACTTTGCCATTTTCCATTTTTCCAGGCCATCTCACGGCCTTTGATGCCCAGCCAGATGGCAACCCCGATGCCAACGTAGGGGATCAGTGCGAGTAAGCCTATCCACGTGCGGTTGCCGATCGCCCATATCCAGTTCAGCAGGAAGGCACCCCAGCTCCAGCCAGCCACACCGGCAGGCAGTGCCTCGGCGGCGTCACTGCGCGCGCCACAGTTGGCGCAAAAGTGCGTCTTGCCTTCCGCTTGCTGCGTCCCGCATGCCGTGCAAAACATGGGCTATCCTTCACGATGAATGGTGACCAGGCGGCTGCGGTGCATGGGTTTATCCCCCGCAACAGCCGTACAGTGCATTCTTCTTCGTCGACGTCATGGCTGTCTTGATTACAATCAAGAGTTACCCTTGTCGTGCCAGGCAGCTCACTTCTTGCAGCGTATCGGCACGTTCACGGAATTGCCGTCTGAACTCAAGTTGCGGTATTGCAAATCTTCGCTCTCGATGGCGAAGCGGGGCACGGCGTGCACGTAGCGCTGCTTGCAGACCGTGTCGTCATTGATCAGTTTGCCCGCCAGCATGTAGTCGCACAGCGCGAAGCGCGATTCCTCGTCGTCGAGGATCAGCACGCGCGCGGCGCTGTACAGCGCCGATTGCAAGACGTCCGGGCTGCAGTTTTCCGGGCCCGTCAGTTTCAGATGGGTCTTCGTCTGCGTGGCCAGGCGTTGGAGCTTGACGAGGGCGGCGCGCTCTTCCTTGCGGGCATTGTCGACTTGGGCGTCGCCGCTGGACAGGCGCAGCGCCAGCGAGGCGATCTGGTCGATGGAAATATGCCAGGCAAAGCCTTCGAGGCGCGTGCGGATCTGGCCGGGCAAAGGATCGGCCGCATCGACTTCGCAGCGGTACTGGCCCAGGTGGGGACGGCACAGCACGGGAATGGCAAAGGCCGAGGTGCGCTTGCCCTTGACGAATTTCTGGCTCAGGTCGCCAAAGTTTTCATGCGTGATGGTATCGAAGCGGGCTTGCCCAAAGCCCATCTTGACGAGATTTTCCTTGCGCTGGCGCGAAAACAGGGCATCGACGGCATCGTAGATATTCTTGTTGAAGATGCGGTCCAGCGGCTGGCGCTCGTCCGACATCTTTTCGAACACGGCGCTGGAATTGGGCGCGTTGGCGTCGATGGAAATGAGGATGAAGGGCTTGCTGTTCAGGCGCGGCGGCACGACGGCCATGTCGTTGCCGTACAGTTGCGTCAGGGCCACGTCCCACAGGGTTTCCACGCCCAGGTTGTCGGCCGCGCCGCCGTCGAACAGGTGCACGTAGGACGGCGATTCGCGCGACTCGGAACCGAGTTCCGGCACGAACGTATTTTTCGGACGGAAACGCTCGAAGGTGACGGAATCGAACACGCCGGGAAAGGCGGCCGAGGTGGCCACGGCCGTGGCCAGGCGGATATCCTGGATCGGCGAATGCAGGGTGCCGTAGAAATACTCATAAGAAAACACCACGCGCTTGCCGCCATCGGTGGCATCCGTCGCGTTGGCCAGGAAGATGGGGCCGTCGTGCGGCAAGTCCTCGTAGGTTTTCTTGTCGTACAGCACATCGTCGAACACGTCGGACAGGAAGGACGTGCGCGTCTTGTTCGTCAACAACATCGTCGTCAGGTTGGCCGGTTTCAAAATGGTCTGGCCGAAGAAATCCGTTTTCAGCTTGCTGCGCAGCAAAGGCCAATCCGTCTGTCTGCCATGCAAGGCATAGTAGCCGCCCGCGATGGCGCCGCCGGACACGCCGGAGATGGCCGAGGCGCCGCTGACGAGACCGAACTGCTCCAGCTGCTCCAGCGAGGCGGCCGAGAAATTGGCTGCGCGGCTGCCTCCGCCGGACAGGGCGATGCCGATGAAGTGGTCGTTGGGCATCGGGTTCTGGATGCGCGCCTTGGGCGCGTCGATGCGCAGGCGCGGGGCTTCCTGCACGGTGAACGTGCGGTTTTCCACGCCGCTGTTGGGGCGCAGGGCTAGTACCGTGCAGCCGCTCAGCAGCGCGGCGAGGATAAATGGTGCGAACAAGCGTGGCTTCATGCGTGATCTGTGCGTAGTCATTGGTTGGGATACGGACGGAAACGTGTGCGATTCTAGCAAACTTGCCGGTGATTAAGCATGCAGCTGATATGCGAGGAGGGCGGCGTTGTAGCCCGCGTGTACCAGCATGGGCGCCAGCAGCGCGCCGCTGCGTTCGTACGCGAGGCCCGCGCACAGGCCCAGCACGAAGGCAGGCAGCATGGCGGAGGGCGGATGCATCATGGCAAACAGCGCGGCGCCGGTGCCGATGGCCTGCCAGGCCGGCAGCGAACGGCGCAAGCCGCCCTGCAGCAAGCCGCGGAAAATGAATTCCTCGCACAGGGGCGCGGCCAGCACGCCCAGGGCCAGCAGCCACAGGCTGTCCCACGAACTGCCGCCCGCTGCCGCCGCAGGTGCTTGCAGCACGAGCGTGCAGGCGATGCCGCAGAGAGCCGATACGGCCGCGCCTGCCGTACCCCAGCGCCAGGGGTGCCGGCCTCGTGTCATGCGCGGCACGCCGGCCGTCTTGCTGCGCCAGTAGACCAGGCGCAGCAGCACATACGTGAGCACGCCAGCCACCTTGTCCTTGAGCAGGATCAACAGCAGGATTTGCAGAATAAAAAACAGCATGGCGGCGATCAGGCCGTCGGCCGCCGTCACCCTGGCCGGCGGCGAGGCGGACGGGTCGAGCAGGTAGGGCACTTCATCGCGTGCTTTTTGCCACAGGGCCACGGCCAGCGCCGCCGTCAGCACGACAAACACCAGTTGCTGCGCCAGGCTGCCGGCCGCCAGCGCGACGATGTACAGGCCGGTCAGCAGCAGGTATAGATACGTGTAGGCCGGCCGTATCTTTACCGCCGCCTCGGTGGCCAGCGGATCGCTGGCAAACACGCCCAGCGCCACGGCGATCGCCGAGTACAGGGGGATGCCGGCCAGGGCCAGCAGCATCAAACCCGCCATGTCCCACCGCCAGGCGTCTTGCCAGGCCAGCGCCGCGCTGAACAGGATCAAGGGGTAGAGCAGGGCCAGCGCGGCCCACAGCTGGGCTTTTTGCCGCAGCGCCTGGTCGACGGCGACGGGAAACGTGTACAGCAGCCACAGCGCGCCGCCTTCCTTGTTGAGGGTCTGGAAGGCCGACATCATCAGCACATAAGTGCCGAGGAAAAAGCCGGTAGAGGCCAGCAAGACGGGGCTGGAAAGCAGCTCGTGCAGGTCGCGCGCCTGGCCCGAGAACAGGGCCTGGCCACCGAGGATCAGTAAAGGCAGCAACAGGGTTTGCACGAGAAAATTGCGGTCGCGCAGCAGCAAGGTCAGCTCGCGGCGCTGGATCACCGTGCCGGGGCGGGCGCGCCACTTGCCAGCGGACTGGTTCGCAGGGGAGCGCTTGCGGCCGGCCTCGCGCTGGCCCGCGCCCACCACGCCGTGGCGCAGCTGGCGGCGCAGCAGGGCCATGCCCAGCAGCATCAAGCACAGGCATTGCGCCAGCAGCAGCACGGCCGGCAAGGCCGCTGCCGCACCTCGGGCATTGAGCAAACTCACCAGCAGGCCCGGCGCCGTCCAGCCGGTCCAGGCCGGCATGGCCGCCGCCCACGCGTGGGCAAAGCCGCCCGTGCCCATGCCGAACGACATGCCCATATACATGGGAAACAGGCCGGCCACCGACAGCAGGGCCTGCAAGTTGCGCAGCTGCGCAGGACTGAGCGACAGGCGCAAGCCCGTGTCGATCAGGGTACGCAACATGGCTGCCAGGGCCAGCAGGAGCAGGCAGGCAAACAGCCCCGACAGCGGCGAAAACCAGCCCTGGCCCGAATACCAGGCGATCATGGTGGTGCCGGGCCACAGCACCAGCAGGCCGAGCGGGTTGACCAGCGTGCGTTCGAGCACGCGCGCCCACAGCAGGGTGCCCTTGTCGACGGGCAGGGTGACCAGCCATTCCAGGTCCCAGTCCGGCTTCGACAGTTCTCCCATGCCCAGCGGCAGCAGCAGGCTCACCAGCCACAGCAGCGCCAATTGCAAGGTCAGGGCGCCCGCCAGTGCCGCACTGAACGGTTGCTCGATCAAGTGGGCGATGACGGGCGCCATCACGCGCTCGCCTGCCTGCAGGCTGCCCTTGGCCTGGCAAACGGCCACCTGGTCGAGCAGGCAATGCATGTTCAGCAGGTTGTGGCGGGCGATATTGCCGGAGGCAAATAGCATGGGCAAGACCAGCAGCGCGCCCAGCAGCCAGCGTCCTCGTTTCTTTCCTGGCGTGGCGGGCCGGCTCTTGCCTCCCCGATGGAACGCCAAGCCCTTGCCGCTGACGTTGAGCAGGCGCTGCAGGCGCAATCGGGTCAGCAGCCAGACGGCGCGCCAGGCGGTGGGTGGCGCCGGTGTCATGCGGTGTCGTCGGTGAGTTGTAAAAAGAGGTCTTCCAGGCTGCCGTCGCTGGACAGCTGCTGGCGGATCTCGTCCAGGCTGCCCGTGGCGACCAGGGCGCCACGGTGGATGATGGCAACCCGGCTGCACAGTTTTTGCGCCATGTCGAGCAAATGCGTGGACACAAAAATGGTGGTGCCGGCCGCGGCGATGCGCAGCAGGCGTTCCTGCACGTCGCGCGACGCACGCGGGTCGAGGCCGTTGATCGGTTCATCGAGGATCAGCACGGCGGGATCGTGGATCAGCGCGCACGCCAGGCCCAGCTTTTTCTTCATGCCCAGCGAATAATTGACGGCGAAATCCTCGCTCGCCTCGTCCAGGCCGAATTCCGTCAGCAGACGCGCCGTGCGCGTGGCCGCCTCGGCACGTGGATAGCCATGCATTTCGGCCACGAATTGCAGGATTTCACGTCCCCGCAAATAATCGTAGAAGATGGGATTGTCGGGCAGGTAGCCCACCTTGCGCTTGACGGCGGCGCCATCGCGGTGGCAATCGAGGCCATCGATCAGCACGCGCCCGCTGCTGGGCACGAGGATGCCCATCAGCATGCGGATGGTGGTGGTTTTACCGGCCCCATTCGGGCCCAGGAAGCCGAAGACCTCTCCTTTGCCCACTTGTAAGGTCAGCGGCTTGACGGCCTCGAACGTGCCGTATTGTTTGGACAAACCTTCGAAGCTGATCATGGTGCCCCCAGGGCGGCCAGCAGGCGCCGCTCGCCATCGGGCGTGAGGCGCAGGGCACGGCTGTCGAGTTCGCGCTCGGCCCAGCGCCGGCGCAGGGCCAGCTGCAGCAGGGCCGCCCCCAGCGCCCCGCCCAGGTGGGCGCGCCGTTCGCTCCAGTCCAGGCAGGCACAGGCAAAGCGGCGGCGCTGACGCTGCAATTGCGGCACGTCGATGCCCAGCGCCGCCATGCCGGCCGCACCCGCTTCCGACAGGCAATATTCGCCTTCGCCATCATCGTCGAGCAGCCAGCCTTGCGCGTGCAACTGGTCGTGCATGGCGACGGCGACCGTGCCGGCCATGTGGTCGTAGCAGGTGCGCGCATGGCGCAAGCGGTCCGGCGTGGAGGGTGTAAACGGCGTTGCGGGCACGCCGGCCACCACCAGCAGCGCTTCCAGCGCCCGCGCCACCTCCGTACTGGCCAGACGGTAGTAGCGGTGCTTGCCCTGCGCCAGCATCGACAGCAAACCGTCGTCGCGCAAGCGCGCCAGATGGGCGCTGGCCGTCGAGGCGCCTACCTCGGCCAAGGTGGACAATTCCGTGGCCGTGCGCGCATGGCCATCGAGCAGGCTGCACAGCATGCGTGCGCGGGCCGGTTCGGCGATGGCGCCGGCCAGTTGCGCCAGGCCCATGTCGGCCGAGGGAAGTTTGTCATCCATGATTCGTCCGTGGGCGAAGTGTTGTGGTGGAAGGACCAGCATACTCGTGTCCCCACATCACTGCAATGGAATGCGCATGCCGCTCGCCGACCCTTTTTCCGCCGTCACCCACGCGGCGCCGTATGACTACTATCGCCGCCTGGCGGAAGGCCCGCCGCTGCGTTTCGAGGCGTCGCTCGATTGCTGGCTGGCGACGGGCGCGGCCGGCGTGCGGGCCGTGCTCGAGCATCCTGCTTGCCGCGTGCGCCCGGCAGGCCAACCGGTACCGGATACGCTGGCAGGCACGCCGTGCGGCGCCATCTTTGCCGAACTGGTGCGCATGAACGAGGGCGAGCGGCATGCCGTGCCGAAACAGGTGCTGGCGCGCGCGCTGGGCCAGGTGGACCTGGCTCGCCTGCACGGACGGGTGATGCAGTTTGCCGGCGACCGCGTTCCCGGCAGCGCCGCGCAGCTGAACGAGGCGATTTTTGAGCTGCCCCTGTTCGCCATGGCGGACTTGCTGGGCTTTGCGCCAGCGCAATGGCCGGCGCTGGCCGCCTGGACGCGCGACTTTGTCGCCTGTTTGTCGCCGCTGAGCAATGGGAAAGAATTGGCCGGCGCGCAGCAAGCGGCCGATGCCTTGCTGCACGGTTTTACCGTATTGCTGCGCGAGGCGGATGCCTTGCCCGGCAGCTTGCTGCACGACATCGTGACCGGGGCGGATGCCGTCGGCTGGCGGGCGTCTGGCGGCGTGCTGGCCAACCTCGTGGGCTTGCTGTCGCAGACGTGTGACGCCACGGCCGGCTTGCTGGGCAATGCAGTCGTGGCCTTGCGCGCGCAGCCGCAGTTGTCCGCGCAAGTGCGTGCTGCGCCTTTGCTGTGGCCGGCCATGCTGCGCGAAGTCAGCCAGCATGATCCCGCGATCCACAACACGCGCCGCTACACGGCCGATGCCGTGGAATTGCCCGGCGTGCGCATACCGGCCGGGCAGACGATCGTCGTCGTGCTGGCCAGCGCCGGCCAGGCGGAGTCGGGTTTTGGCCATGGCCGCCACGCCTGTCCGGGCCAGTCCATCGCGCAGACGATTGCCACGGCATGCCTGCAGGCATGGGCCGACGGGCTGGAAGACATGCCGCTGGCCTGGTCGTACCGGTCTTCGCTGAATGCCCGCATCCCCGTTTTCAGCACTGGAGAAATAGCATGATTGCCGTGATTTTCGAAGTCTGGCCCAGCGCCGAAGGACGCCAGCAGTATCTGGATCTGGCGGCCGCGCTGCGTCCCTTGCTCGCTGACGTCGATGGATTCATTTCCATCGAGCGCTTCAGCAGCCTGAGCGAGCCTGGCAAACTGCTGTCGCTGTCTTTCTTTCGCGACGAAGCGGCACTGGCGCAGTGGCGGCAGCTGGAAGCGCACCGCGCGGCGCAATCGGCGGGCAGGCACGGTGTGTTCGACGACTACCGGTTGCGCATCGCCGGCGTGGTGCGCGATTACGGCATGCTGGAGCGCCAGCAGGCGCCTGCCGACAGCCAGCGCCGCCACGGTATTTAGCGGGGCAGCGCGCCCTGCGTAATCTTGACCTTGACCCGGTAGGTGGGCGCGGCCGCGTCCAGGGCGGGCGGCGTGGCCGGATCGACGTCGAGCAGGGTGAACGTCAGGTGGTTGACGGTCACGGAGCTGGCGGCGCCGGGCATGGACTCGGACAAGACGATGTCGGTGGCGCCCGCGCTGTTGAGCAAACTGAAACTGTAGCTGACGTAGCCTTTCCACACGCACACGGCGCCCTTGCGGCAGCGGCTGTCGTTGACGCGCTCGAGTTTCAGGGTATCGGTGGCCGTGATGGCGACCTGTTCGCCCGGCGAGAGCACGTGGGTGACGCTGCGCGGCGTGTTTTCCGCGTCGCCGGCGCTGCCGGCCGCGCCGCAGCCCGCCAGCACGGCCAGGCAGGCGATGAACAGGGGGAACAACCACGTTCGGTACGATTGATGTAGATAGTGCATGTTTTTCCTTTCAGGTGAAGCGTCCCGGCGTGGCGTCCACGCGTGGGATGAAAATGATAATAACAAAATGATATTTTTCTGGCGCACTATTGGCGCGCTGCCGATGAATTGACGCGCCGGCCACGCGGCGCGCCGATTACTGCGTAGAATGGCTGTTTTGAAAATCAGGAAACAACCATGAAAAAAACCGACCTGGCCAAAAGCGATGCCAAGAAACTGATGGGAAAGATGAATGTTCCCGGCGCCGGTGCATTCGGTAAGGAAGCGGTGGTCGTCGACCGCCGCGAGCAGCGCAAGCGCGATCAGGCGCTGGGCCTGGTGCCGTTCGCCGTCAAGCTGAACAGCGATCTGGTGTTGCAATTGCAGACCCTGGCCAAGGAGCGCGGCGCGGATCTGAATGAATTGGTCGCCGAGCTGATCACCAAGGGCTTGGCTGCAGCATAAGGGCTGACAATGTTTATCTGTTGATAAATATCATTTATAAAACTAAAAGGCGCCTTGCGGCGCCTTTTGCATTGCGGCATTGCTTGCGATTACACGTAGGCCGCCAGCGCGCCCTTCATTTTCTTCAGCGCCGCCACTTCGATCTGGCGGATGCGCTCGGCCGATACGCCGAACTCTTCCGCCAGCGCGTGCAAGGTGGCGCCGGAGCCGTCGTCGTTGGCCAGCCAGCGCGCTTCGATGATGCGGCGCGAACGGGCGTCCAGCTTCGACAAGGCCGTTTCCAGACCTTCCGATTGCAGGCGCGTCACTTGTTCCGCTTCCAGCACCTTGGTCGGCTCGCTTTGCTCCGACGACAGATAGGCGATCGGCGAAAACTTGTCGTCTTCATCGTCGGTCGGCGACTCCAGCGCGATGTCGCGGCCGCTCAAGCGCGTTTCCATTTCGATCACTTCTTCGCGCTTCACGTCGAGCAGCTTGGCCAGCGCATCGATCTGCTTCGGCGTCATCGCATCGAGGCCCGTCTTGTGGCTGCGCAGGTTGAAGAACAGCTTGCGCTGTGCCTTCGTCGTCGCGACCTTGACCAGGCGCCAGTTTTTCAGGATGTACTCATGCATCTCGGCTTTCACCCAGTGCATGGCGTACGACACCAGGCGCACGCCCTGGTCCGGATCGAAACGTTTCACGGCTTTCATCAAGCCGATATTGCCTTCCTGAATCAGGTCGGCGTGCGGCAAGCCATAGCCCAGATAGCCGCGGGCAATCGAGACCACCAGGCGCAGGTGCGACAGCACCAGCTCTTGCGCGGCGGCCAGGTCATTTTTTTCGCGCAGGCGTTTCGCCAGCGAAATTTCTTCGTCGTGGGTCAACATGGGCAGACGGTTCACGGCCGAAATATAGGCGTCGATATTGCCCAGATTGCCAGTGAACCCGAGGCCCAGCGCATTACTTTTGGTCGGAACCAATGCGGATGTTGCGGACATCATAGTCATGTTTTCTCCCTCGTAGTCTTGCTTTGTTCCAGTTGGCCACATCACACGATGTGGCCCGATTGTCTGTTCTGTTTTGCGTATTCGGTCTTGCACTTTGCAGATCGCGGCACCATCTTCATCTGGCGTCCATGGCGGTTCTGCTGTTGGTATGTCCCTATATTAGCACTCTCTGCCTGAGAGTGCCAATCAGCACATTTAATCGTCCTGATAGCCTAAATGCTATGGTGATTTAATGCTTGATATATATCTCTGAACAGCGCGAGATAGCGCTTTACGACAACATGGCCAGTCTACGGCCTCTGGCTGAAGCGAGCCTTAAGAATACTTGCTAAATATCAAGATAACAGCAGATGGGGATGGCGAGGCGCATGGCGGCGCCAGGAGCGCCGCCATGGAAAGGAAGGTCAGTTCAGGCGCGCCAGGTGGCGCTGTACGCAGAGGAAGGCGCCGATCAGGCCCAGGCCGGCGCTGACGGCCAGCAAGCCGGCCATCGGCAGCGGCGCCAGCGGCACCAGCTGAAATTCGGACGCATACAGGCGTGCAAACTCGGCAATCGCGGTATTGAGCGGCTGCAAGGCCAGCGCCACGGCGCCCAGCGCCAGCGCACCGGCGCACAGGCCCAGCAGGGCACCCGTGTAATAGAAGGGGCGGTGGATGAAAGTATCGGTGGCGCCGATCAGTTTCGAGATGCTGATTTCATCGCGCTGCTGCATCACTTGCAGGCGGATGGTATTGAAGACCACGGCGATGACGGCCACGCCCAGGGTGATGGCCAGCAGCAGCAGCACCAGGCGCAGCACGCCCAGCAGGGCCGCCAGGCGCTTGACCCAGGCCGAATCGACTTGCGCCGATTCCACGCCGGGCAGGTGGCGCAACTGTTCCGCCACGGCATCGACGTCCTGCGCTTCGCTGGCGCTGCTGAAGGCGTCGAGTTTCAGCACATAGCTGTCGGGCAGGGGATTGTCGCCCAGGGTGCTCAGCACGTCGGCCAGGCCGTTCTTGTTCTTCAGCGTATCGAGCGCCTGTTCGCGCGGGATGAAGACGATCTTCGCCTTTTGCTCGCCGACGATCTTGCGCATGGCGCTGGCCAGGGCCACGGCTTGCTCGCGCGGCGTGTCGATCTTCAGGAAGACGCTGATTTCCGGGTCGACCGACATCTGTTCCGACATGGGGCGCACATTGTCGAGCATGGTCAAGCCGGCGAACGGCAGCGACAGGGCGATGGCGACGACGAGCACGTTCAACAGGAAGCCGCCTGGCGACTTGCGCAAGTGAATCAGCGCCGAACCGAGCGCGAAGCGGTGTTGACGGAACCAGCCTCTCATGCCTGTTCTCCCTGCGCATCGTCCTGGTCGGGGGCGGGCGCGAAATCGGGATCGGGTGGCGCGAAGACGGGCGCCTGCGTGGCCTTGTCGATGGCGACCAGCTGGCCGTTCTTCAGGTGGATCACGCGGGCGGCGGCGTCGAGCATCTGTTCGTCATGGCTGGAAATGAGGCAGGTCACGCCCACCGAGTGGAATGCTTTGAGGGCGTCGAGCACCTTGTTGGCGCTGGCGCGGTCCAGGTTGGCCGTCGGTTCGTCGGCCAGAATGATCTGCGGCCGGTTGACGATGGCGCGCGCGATCGATACGCGCTGCTGCTCGCCGCCCGACAGCGACAGCGGACGCGCCATGGCGCGGTCCAGCAATCCCACCTTGTCGAGCGCGGCGCGCGCGCGCTGCTCGGCGGCAACTTTATGCGCGCCGACGACGAGCAGCGGCAGCATGACGTTGGCCAGGATGGAGCGGTCGTTCAGCAGTTTTTGTTGCTGGAAGATCAGGCCCATGTTACGGCGCAAAAACGGCACGCCGGCCGGCTTGATCTTCGCCATGTCCTGGCCATTGACGATCAGCTTGCCCGACGTGGGGCGTTCCATGGCGGCGATCATTTTCAGCAAGGTGGACTTGCCGGCGCCGGACGGGCCGGCCAGGAAGACCAGCTCGCCCTTGGCAATACTGAGCGAAATGTCGCTGAGCGCCACGGCGTCGGGGGAGTATTGCTTGGAGACGTGCTGAAATTCAATCATGTATAGGCTTATCCGAGCAGCGCTTCGACAAATTCGGCAGCCACGAAAGGCTGCAAGTCTTCAATTTTCTCACCGATGCCGATGAAATACACGGGCACGGGGCGCACGCGGGCAATCGCCGCCAGCACGCCGCCCTTGGCGGTACCGTCCAGCTTGGTGATCACCAGGCCGCTCAGCTGCAGGGCATCGTCGAAGGCCTTCACTTGCGTGAGGGCGTTCTGGCCCGTGTTGCCGTCGATGACGAGCAGGGTTTCATGCGGTGCGCCCTCCATGCCCTTGCCGATCACGCGCTTGATTTTCTTCAATTCTTCCATCAAGTGCAACTGCGTCGGCAGGCGGCCGGCCGTGTCGACCATGACCACGTCGATGCCGCGCGCCTTCGCCGATTGCACGGAGTCGTAGGCCACGGCGGCCGGGTCGCCCGATTCCTGCGAAATCACGGTAACGTTGTTGCGCTCGCCCCAGACCATCAGCTGCTCGCGCGCGGCGGCGCGGAAGGTGTCGCCCGCGGCCAGCAGCACGGACTGGTTGTTCGACTGCATGTGCTTGGCCAGCTTGCCGATGGTGGTGGTCTTGCCCGCGCCATTGACGCCGGAAATCATCATCACCAGCGGCTTGTGGCGGCCCAGCTCGAAGCGCTTTTCCAGCGGCGAGAGCAGCTCGATCAGCAGCACTTTCAGCGCGGCCTTGACGGCGGCTGCGTCGAGCAGCTTGTCTTCCTTGACCTTTTTCTTCAATTCCGTGAGCAGGAATTCGGTGGCGTCGATGCCGGCGTCGGACATCAGCAGCGCCGCTTCCAGCTCTTCGTACAGGGCGTCGTCGATCTTCGCGCCGACGAACAGCACGGACAAGGTGTTCGAGGTTTTCGACAGGCCCGCCTTCAGGCGCGTCATCCACGATTTTTTCTCGGGTTCGGCGGCCACGATCACTGGCACGAGCTCGGCCGGCGCGCCGCTCAGGGGCGTAGCGGCAGGCTGCGGTGCGGGCGGCGTGGCGGGAAGGACGAGGGGCTCGGCTGGTGCGGCCTCGGGAGCGATGGTTTTTTTCTTGAAGAAACTAAACATGGATGTGTGGTGGCGGGTGCTGACCTAAGGCCCGGCGGCGCCGGACACTGTGTTACGGGCTATTCTACCAGAGCGCGCCCGGCCCTTCATGCTTTACTGTTCGATTGGCAACATTGCGTGCCTATCCACGGAGATCGCCGCAGTTGTCGCGCTTTTCAACGGGTTCAATGCGTTTGCAGGGCCAGCGCCTGGTGGCGGCGGCGCCAGTCGGCGATGCTTTCGTCGACTTGCCGCAAGTCCAGCACATGCAGGAAAGAAGGGGGCTGCTTGTACAGCACGGGACTGCGTCCCCCTGCCCACAATTCCATGCTTGGCGGCAAGTTCGCATGCAGTTGCTGCAGGCTGTCGCGCGTCTGCCGCTGCTTGCTGGCGCTGGAAAACGACAGCGCCACGATATCGGCCCGCTGCGCGCGGGCGGCCGCGACGATGTCCGTCAGCGGCGTTTCCACTCCCATCGACATGCAATGGGCGCCCGCCGCCGCGCACAGCGCCTCGGCCATCAGCAGCCCCAGGCCATGACGCTCCTGCGGCAAGGTACTGAGCACGATGCGCGGCGTGCGCGTCGATGGGCTGCTTGCCTGCGGCAGGGAAAAGATGGCGTGGCGCATCACCGTTTGCAAGGTTTCGCTATACAAATGCTCTTCATACACGGCCAGGTCGCCGCAAGCCCATGCCTCGCCCACCATGCCCGTCAGGGGGGCGATCACGTCGATGGTGAACGCTTTCAAGCCCAGCACGGCCAGCGCCTGACGCAGGGCCTCACCCAGTTCCGCCATCTGGTGGCCGCGGCACAGCGACAGGTAGTGTTCGAGCTGCGGAGGCGGCGTCGACGGCGCCGCACTGCCGGCGCTGGCCAGCTGCTGCAGTTGCACGGTGCTGTGCTGCATGATTTTTCCCGGACGAAAGCCGAGGTCCAGCAGGCGCTTGACCATGCGCAACTTCTGCACTTGCTCGGCCGGGTAGCTGCGCTCGCCAAAGGCGTCGCGCTGAGGCTGGGGAAAAGCGTAGCGGCGCTCCCAGACACGCAAGGTTTCCTTGGCCAGCCCGGTATCGCGCTCGACATCGCTGATGCTGAAGGCGGAAGTAGGTTGCAGGTCAGTATCCATACCAGGGGCTTGCTCGCATGCCAAAAAGAACGTGGAGTGCATTTTACGCCTTCCGCCGCCCCGGACCAAATAGCTGAATCCGATTGGAAATTGCCGACGTATAAGTTGTGGAACGGCCGAGGGCGCTCATTGACATAAATCAATATTTCATCGATTATCCATGAGGCTCGTTTTGTCCAGGACAAACTTAACACAGGTGTATTCATGAAAATTGCCGTCGTCGGAGCAGGAATTGCAGGATTGTCATGTGCCTATCGCCTGGCGCAAGCGGGCCAGGACGTCACCTTGTACGAGGCGGGCGATTACTTTGGCGGCCACAGCCACACGGTCGATGTCACGCTCGATGGCGTCACGCATGGCGTCGACACGGGTTTTCTCGTGTTTAACCACGCCACCTACCCGAACCTGGTGCAGCTGTTTGAGGAACTCGGTGTCGAGGCGGCCGACAGCGACATGTCGTTTTCCGTGAAGATGCCGCTGGGCACCTCGTCCGATGCCCGCGTGCTGGAATGGGCGGGCGCCAATTTCGATACCGTGTTCACCCAGCGCAGCAATCTGCTGCGCCCCGCCTTCCTGCGCATGCTGCGCGACATCCTGCGCTTCAACCGCCAGGCCAGCGCCCTGGCCATGGCCAGCGTGCCGGCGCCGGCCATGTCGCTCGGCGAGTTCCTTGATCTGCACAATTATGGCGAGGAGTTCCGCCACTGGTATCTGTTGCCCATGGCTGCCTGTATCTGGTCGTGTCCGGCACGCCAGATGCTGGCCTTTCCGCTGGCCACCTTCATTCGTTTTTGCCACAACCATGGCTTGCTGCAAGTGAGCGACCGGCCGCAATGGCGCACGGTGCGGGGCGGCTCGCGCGTGTACGTGGAAAAATTGCTGGCAGGCATTGCGCAGCAGCGCCTCGCGTGCCCCGTGCTGGCCGTGCGCCGCCAGGCTCACGGGGGCGCGCGCATGGTCGAGCTGCATACGGCGGCCGGCGTCGAGCATGCCGATCACGTGGTACTCGCTTGCCACAGCGACCAGTCGCTGGCCCTGCTGGCGGACATCCGCGACGACGAGCGCTCCGTGCTTGAAGCCGTGCGCTACCAGCCGAACCGGGCCGTGCTGCATACGGATGCGTCTTGCCTGCCGCAGCGCCGCCGCGCCTGGTCGGCCTGGAATTACCAGGGCCGGCCGGCCGCGCAGGAGGGCGAATCGCCGCAGGTATGCGTGCACTATTTGCTGAACCAGCTGCAGCCGCTGCCGTTTACGACGCCCGTCATCGTCTCGCTCAATCCGCTCGACGAGCCGGACCCGGCCAAGGTCATCGACGCGTTTTCGTATGCCCACCCCGTGTTCGATGGCGCGGCCATTGCGGCTCAGGCGCGCCTGGCCGGTTTCCAGGGCGCGCAGCACACGTGGTTCGCGGGCGCCTGGACGGGCTATGGTTTCCATGAAGACGGCTTGAAGTCGGGCCTGGCCGTGGCGCAAATACTCAATGGCATGGCGGCGGCGGAGCTCGGCCATGCCGCGTAATTCATCGCCGTCCGTGCCGCCGCAGCCCCAGCTGTGTCTGGGGCGGGTGCGGCATGCGCGGCTGCGTCCGCGCGCGCATGCTTTCAGTTATGGCATGTTTTATCTGCGCCTGCCCTTGCGCAGCCTGGGCGCGCACGATTTTCCTGCCCGCTTGATCTCGCGCAACGGCGCCAATGTGCTGTCCTTCCGCGACAGCGACCATGGCGATGGCACGACGCCGCTGCTGGAGTGGATCGATGGCTTGCTGCGCCAGCAAGGCGTGCTCGACGCGGGCGGCGAAATCTGGCTGCAAACCATGCCGCGCATGTTCGGCTATGTGTTCAATCCCGTCAGCTTCTGGTTTTGCCACCGTACGGATGGCGCCTTGCGCGCCGTGGTCTGCGACGTGCGCAATACCTTCGGCGAGCGCCACCTGTACCTGCTCGAACAGGGCGGGCCCATCGCGTATGGCAGCGAATTGCAGGCCAGAAAAATTTTCCACGTGTCGCCATTTTGCAAGGTGGAAGGGCATTACCGCTTCCGTTTCCTGCGCAACAGTGAAGAGGATGGCGAGCGCCACCTGGCCCGGGTCGATTACGACGACCTTGACGGTCCTGTTTTGCAGACGAGCTTGTCCGGTACGGCGCAGCCGCTGCGCGATGGCGCCATCGCCTGGGCTCTGCTGCGCTACCCGCTGATGACGTTTGGCGTGATGGCGCGCATCCATTGGCAAGCCTTGCGCCTGTGGCTGCGCCGCGTGCCGTTTTTCAGCAAACCCCACCCTCCACAAGAAAAGGTGTCCCGATGAGCTCCGACTCCCTGCCGACCGGCCTGCATGCGCGCAGCAACGCGTGTCCCGCGCACTTGCCCGACCACACGCACCTGGATATGCCCGCTTCCGGGCGCATGATCGTGCGCCTGCTGCAAAAATTACAATATGGCGCCCTGCGTCTGCGCACGCCGGATGGCAGCATCTTGCTGTACGGCGACGGCAGCCACCCCGTCACCCTGGACTTGCACAACTGGCGCCTGTGCGCGGCCGTGCTGCGCTCGGGCGATATCGGCTTTGCGGAAACGTTTATCGCCGGCGACTGGCGCACGGACAATTTGCCGGGCTTGATCGAGCTGATGATACGCAACCGCGCGCAGATCGAGTCCTTGATCTATGGCAACTGGTGGGGCAACCTGGTCTACAAGCTGCGGCATTTGCTCAACCGCAATTCGCGCGCCGGCAGCAAGAAGAATATCCACGCCCATTACGACATCGGCAACGCCTTTTATCAGTTGTGGCTGGATCCGTCGATGACGTATTCGAGTGCGCTGTTTGCCGAAGGCGCCAGCCTGGAGCAGGCGCAAGGGGCGAAATACCGGCGCATTGCCGATCAGCTTCAACTGCGGCCAGGCGCCAAGGTGCTGGAAATCGGCTGCGGCTGGGGCGGTTTTGCGGAAACGGCGGCGCGCAGCTACGGCGCCCACGTGACGGGCCTGACCTTGTCGACCGAGCAGCTGGCGTATGCGCGCCAGCGCCTGCAGGACGCGGGGCTGGCGGCGCAGGCCGACCTGCAGCTGTGTGATTACCGCGACAGCGCCGGCCAGTACGACGCCATCGCCTCGATCGAAATGTTTGAAGCCGTGGGGCAAAGCTACTGGCCCGGCTATTTCGCCTGCGTGGCGCGCAACCTGAAGCCGGGCGGCCGCGCCTGCATCCAGACCATCGTCATCGCCGACGACTTGTTCGAGCGCTACAGCAAGAGCACGGATTTCATTCAACAGTATATTTTTCCGGGCGGCATGCTGCCGTCGCCGGCCGAGTTCCGCCGCGCCGCCGAGGCGCAGGGCTTGCGCGTGGAGGACGCCTTCCGCTTTGGCCTCGATTATGCGGAAACCTTGCGCCAGTGGCGCGCCAGCTTCCTGGCCCAGCGCACGGCGCTGGAAAAGCAGGGTTTCGATGGCCGTTTCCTGCTGACCTGGGAGTTTTACCTCGCGTATTGCGAGGCCGCCTTCCAGGCGCACAACACGGATGTAATGCAATTTACTCTGGTGAAGGACTGACCATGCGCCGCTTGCTTGCCACTGTTGTGCTGTCATTGGCCATGTTGGGCGCCGCGGCCGCGCCGCCTGTCTTTGTCGCTGCCGACGTGCCCGAGGCCCGGCTGGCGGGGGAGGGCGAATACACGTGGTTCGGCATGCGTATTTATCGGGCACAACTGTGGGTAGGACCGCAGGGCTACCAGGGCGCGGCGTCCGAAACGGCGCCGTTTGCGCTGGAATTGCGCTACGCACGTTCGCTCGATGGCAAGAAGATCGCCGAAGCCAGTTATGAACAGATGCAGAAAATCGGCGCCGGCACGCCGGAGCAGCGCCTGGCCTGGCTGTCCACCATGCAGCGCATCTTTCCTGACGTCAAAGAGGAGCAGCGTATCGCGGGCGTCTACCGAGCCGGCATCGCGCCCGGCGTGCGCTTTTATCTCGATGGCAAGGTGCTGGCCGACGTGAGCGATGGCGATTTCGCGCGCGCGTTTTTTGCCATCTGGCTCTCGCCGTCGACCACGGCGCCCAAGCTGCGCGCGGCCTTGCTGCAGAATGCGGCGGCGCTGCCATGAACGCCGGGGCCAGCGCGTTGAGCTTGCCGGCCCTGTTCAGCTACGGCCTGTTCGGCTTGCCGCTTGCCATGCTGGCGCTGCCCATCTATATCTATGTGGCGCCGTTTTATGCGCAGCGCAGCAACCTTGACCTGGCGCAGATCGGCGCCGTGCTGCTGGCGGCGCGCATCGCCGCCGCCTTCATCGATCCCGCCCTGGGCGCCTGGATGGCGCGTGGCGGGCGCAGTTATGCCATGCTTGTCGGCGCCGCGCTGCCCTTGCTGCTGCTGGGCTTTGGCGCGCTGTTCCATCCACCGCCGATGCCGCAAGCGGCTACCCTGGCCTGGTTCCTGGCCGCCTTGCTGCTCGTCTACACGGCCTATGGCCTGGCCGGCATCGCGCACCAGAGCTGGGGCGCGGCACTGAGCCAGCTGCGCGCGCAGCGGGCGCGGATCACGGCCGTGCGCGAAGGCTGCGGCTTGCTGGGCGTGATCCTGGCGGCCGGGCTGACTTCCGTGCTCGGTTATGACGGCTTGTCGCTGGCCTTTGCCTTCTGCCTGCTGGCGGCGGGTGCGCTGCTGCTGGCGCGCGCGCCGCGTCCCGTTGTGCGCAGTGCCGGGGAAGCGGTTTCCGGCAATGGCTGGAAGCTGCCGTTTCGCCAGCGCGCGTTCCGCTGGCTGTTCTCTGTTTTGCTCGTCAATGGCGTGGCGGCCTCCATTCCCGCCACCCTGTTCCTGTTCTTTGCCGGCGACTACTTGCGCCTGGGCCATTACGCGGGGCCGTTCCTGATCGTCTATTTTTGCGCGGCGGCCGCCTCGATGCCCGTGTGGGTGGCCCTGGCGCGCCGCTTTGGCGAGGCGCGCGCCTGGGGCGGCGCCATGCTGCTGGCCGCGACCGTGTTTGTCTGGGCATATGGCCTGGGCGCGGGCGCCGCCTGGGGCTTTGCCGCGATTTGCCTGCTCTCGGGCCTGGCGCTGGGCGCCGACCTGGCCTTGCCGCCGGCCCTGCTGGCAGGGCTGATCGGCGCGGCCGGCCATGCCGGGCGGCACGAAGCGGCATATTTCGGCTGGTGGAACTGGGGCGTGCAAATGAGCCTGGCGCTGGCGGCCGGCATCGCCTTGCCCCTGCTGGCCTGGCTCGGCTATGTGCCTGGCAACAGCAGCGGCGGTTTGCCGGCCCTGGCTGCCGCCTACGCCTTGCTGCCCTGCGCCTTGAAACTGCTGGCGGCGCTGCTGCTGTGGCGCGCGCCGCTACAACATATATATAGTGAACCCGGGGAGTACCGACCATGTACCTGATGAAATGCTGCCGGCGCGGCATGACGGCCGCCGCCTTGCTGCTGGCGCTGGCCGCCTGTTCCACGCCGCCCACGCCCGCCACTTACGCGCATGAAACACCCAAGCTGGACCTGCAACATTACTTCAACGGCACGCTCGACGCCCACGGCATCTTCCAGGACCGCTCCGGCAAGGTCGTGAAACGCTTCACCGTCGTGATGCGGGCCAGCTGGGCGGGCGAGACGGGTACCCTGGACGAGGATTTCACGTATTCGGACGGCAGCCGCCAACGGCGCATATGGACCTTGCGCAAGACGGCGCCCGGGCGCTTCATCGGCACGGCGCCCGACGTGATCGGCGAGGCCGTCGGCGAAGTGGCCGGCAATGCCTTGCGCTGGCAATACGTGCTGGCGCTGCCCGTCGATGGCACGGTCTACCACGTCGACTTCGAGGATTGGATGTTCCTGATGGATGACAAGGTCATGCTGAACCGCGCCGCCATGAGCAAGTTCGGCTTCAGCCTGGGCGCCGTCACTTTATCGTTCAGCAAACGTCCGCAGGCGGCCCCATGAATCGCAAGATCACCAGCTGGGCCGGCAAGCACGTATGGATCATCGGCGCTTCCAGCGGCATCGGCGCCGCCTGCGCCACCCTGCTGCTGGAGCAGGGCGCCAGCGTGGCCTTGTCGGCGCGTCACCGCGCCAGCCTCGAGCAGTTGTGCGAGGGGCAGCCGCTGGCGCAGGCATTGCCGCTCGATATCACCCAGCACGCGCAGCTGCGGGCCGTCTGCGTAGAGTTGCAGCGGCAGTGGACGCATATCGACCTGATACTGGTGGTCGCTGGTGGTTATCAGGCCATGCGCGCCGATAGCTTCGACCTTGAGGCGGCGCAGGGCTTGCTGGCCCTGAATGTGGGCGGCATCTTCAATTGCCTGGAGCAGGCCTTGCCGTGGCTGTTGCGCCAGGGCAGCGGCGGCATCGGCATCGTCGCCTCGGTGGCCGGCTATGGCGGCTTGCCCAAGGCGCTCGCATATGGCGCCAGCAAGGCTGCGCTGATCAATCTGACGGAGTCGCTGTATCTGGACCTGCATCCACGCGGGATTGATGTATATCAAATCAACCCCGGTTTTGTCGCCACGCCTTTGACTGCGGACAACGATTTCACCATGCCGGCCCTGATGACGGCGCAGGACGCGGCCGCCGCCATGCTCGATGGCATCGAGCGGGGGCAGTTTCACATCCACTTTCCCAAACGCTTTACCAATACCCTGCGCCTGGCGCGGCTGTTGCCGTACCGCGCCTATTTCTGGCTGATCCGCAAGGTGACGGGCGTATGAGCACAAGCATGCTGGACACGGAAGGCGTGGAACAGGCGCTGGCGCGTCTGGTGGCATTTTACGAGCACCTGAGCCTGGAAAGCCTGGCCCAGCTGGGGGCCGTGTACGCGCCGGACGCCCATTTCAAGGACCCGTTCAACGAGGTGAAGGGGCATGCCGCCATTCTGGCCATCTTCGAGCACATGTTCGTGCAGGTTGATGCGCCCCGGTTTGTCGTGCTGGAAAGCCTGGGGCAGGGGCAACAAGCCTTTCTGACCTGGGAGTTTCGCTTCCGCATGAAACGACTGGTATCTGGCGAACAATGCATACGCGGCGCCACACATGTGCGCTTCGATGCGCAGGGACGGGTGCTCGTGCACCGCGATTATTGGGATGCGGCGGAAGAGTTGTATGAAAAACTGCCGTTGCTGGGCTCTTTCATGCGCCTGCTCCGGCGCGCAAGCCAGCGTTAAAGCTTGTTTCTCTATGCTTTTAAGAAAAAAATGCAAAAAAGAAAAAGTAAAGATGTGAAATGGGGCCGCTGAAAACTTGATTTCGGTCAAAGTGTCGTTTTTTAGACACAAAAATATCAAAATATTGAGAAGGCAACATTGTAAGAAATTGTTTCAAGTGATGCGCAATTTGCAAGCAAGAGTCGTACTCATCCGTTCCAATCGGATGGTGGAAGCGTAGTCTGAAAAACATGGAAAACATTTCTATGTGAGCAATTTAAATTACCGGAAAGTCAGTAATTGTGTTGATACTCTGCCTATTTTTTTGACGCGTGCGCCGACGTCGAAAATAGCGCCTACGCCCCTGAATAATGCGGCAACGCACCAAAAATGGGCGCATGCATTCCCGTTTTTGGGCATTCGGCAGCAAACATTGCCGATGCCGTGTATGCTTCGTCCCGTTTATCCATTATCGCCTGACAAATTGTGCGCTTTGTCGCGTAAATCTTGGAGGGCAAATGAGGGGTAAAGCATGTTGACGTTTTAATCACTCGCCTGATACTGTTGCACTAATACAACGGGTGTGGACTAGGCATGCGCTATGATGGAATGGTCAATCAGGCCAATGCATTGGTTGGCAAGGGGCACTGGCTCTGTCGCGTAGTACGGTTGGCGATGGTCGGGATGCCTGAAAAAGCCCCCGGCCTGGTACCGGAAGTAACATGTTGGAACTTGATGGAATGTGAAACGGTCGTTATAGTGCCGCTTCCGGTGCCGTTTGAGCACCGAACCGGCGCACGAATAACGGTCGTTATGCAGCCTTCAAGCTTATCGGTGCAATAGCGTGCCGATACCGATATGAATGTTCCTCTGATCGGAACAGCAATGTGGCAGGTGGAGACCTTGCCCTCACTCATAAAAAGCGCTCTGCTAGAGCGCAGCTCGAGATGCATAGGCTGTATTACTTTTTGCTTCAAAAATTAAAGGAAATCGCAATGAAAAAAACTCTGATCACCCTGGCAGTTCTGGCAGCAGCCACTGGCGTAGCCCAAGCTCAATCGAGCGTTGTTATCTACGGTACCGTTGACGCTGGTTTCGTCAGCGAGCGCGGCGGTGTTAACGGCAACGTTAACAAACTGGACAGCGGCATTGCTTCGGCTTCCCGTATCGGCTTCAAAGGCACCGAAGATCTGGGCAGCGGCCTGTCGGCACTGTTCGTTCTGGAATCGGGCTTCGGCGTTGACAACGGTCAACAAGACGTTGCAGGCAGCTTGTTCAACCGTCAAGCTTACGTTGGTCTGAGCAGCAAAACGACCGGTACCCTGACCCTGGGTCGTCAATACACCCCTTGGTACAACACCCTGTCGAAAGTTGCTGATCCATTCGCAGCTGGCTACGCTGGTTCCGCTAAGAACCTGTTCCCATCGAACACCCGCACCAGCAACACCGTGCTGTACACCTCGCCAAACTTCAACGGCTTTGACGCTGACGTGGCTTACACCTTCGGCGAGCAAGCTGAGTCGAACAAAATCGGCCGCAAAATCGGCGCGTCGGCTGGCTACTCGAACGGTCCTTTGAACGCTCGTATCGCTTACAACAACACCAGCAACGACACCGCAACGACCGAAACCGGTAGCGGCCGTAACTGGTTGGCTGCAGCTAACTACGACTTCGCAGTTGCTAAAGCTTACATCGCATACGGCGCAAACAAAGGCCAAAACAGCGCCATCCGCAACAACGGCAATGTTAACGCGTTTAACTACACTTCGGCTGGCTACAGCACCGACAGCAACAACATCCTGGTCGGCGCAACCGTACCTGTTGGCCCAGCTGGCACCGTAATGGCTTCGTTCATCCGCACGAACGACAAAACCGCTGCTAACGCTGATGCTGATCAATGGGCACTAGGCTACTCGTACGCTCTGTCGAAGCGCACCAGCACCTACGCTTCGTACGCTAAAATCAAGAACAAAAACAACGCTGGCTACACCGTTGGTAACAACAGCAATGTTGGTACGGGCGACAAAGCCTTCAACGTTGGCGTTCGTCACTCGTTCTAATATTCGCGCAAGCGAAGCTTAGTACCGCTGCCAGCATCCCTTCGGGGATGCTGATAAGCAAGGAAACGCGCTGTCTGGCTTCGGCCTGGCGGCGCGTTTTTGCATTGGCGGCGCCAGTTATAATGGCGCCGTTACCCAAGTAAAGGAATGCCATGTATTCATACACCTCGCCGCGCCTGGCCGCCATGCTGGCCGCGCTGCTGCTCGCCGGCGCCACGGGCGCCGCTGTTGCCGCCGTCAAGGGCAAGAAGCCGGCCGGACTGGAGCGCTATGGCGTGGCCGTCTACTCCGACCTGTGCCTGCAAAAGGATAGCGGCGAAATCGGCGGCCAGCGCGTCACCCTTCACCGCTTTGCCGAGGCCGATTCCGTCATCTATGAATTCACGGCAGGCGCCCTGAGCTGGCCTATCGTGGCCAACGACGTCAACCTGGACGCCGCCACGGGCGCTTTCGACTTCACCATCGCCGGCGCCGACAGCGAGGAACGCACCATCGTCGGCAAGTTTTCCAAAGACGGGCAGACCCTGACCCTGGAAGGTGATTATTGCGGCGGCAACGTGCGCATGCCGATGAAACTGAGCCGCGTGCGCGATTTCGGCCGTCCCCTGAAAAACTGCACGCCATGCCCGCCGGTGCCGGAAGCGCCGGCCGAGGCGGCGCCGGCCCAGGAAAGCGCGCCAGCGCCTGCCGCCTGAGTTATTGTGACTTGCGCATGAAAAAGGCCCGGTATCGACCGGGCCTTTGTTATTTCTCGCCTTGCAAGGGGCTTATTTGGCCGCCTGCGCCTTTTCCGCATTCGCGCGGATGGTGGCCAGTGTCGCGTTTGGCGTGATCAGGTTGCCGTCGTAGCGCAGCTCGATCAGGGCCGGCAAGTCGTGCGCCCTGGCATGCGCCAGCGCCCGCTGCAGGGCAGGGGCAAACTCTTCCGTCGTATTCACCACTTCGCCATGCGCGCCGTATGCCTGCGCCAGCGCCGCAAAATCGGGGTTGTGCAGGGTCGTGCCCGACACGCGGCCCGGGTAGTCGCGTTCCTGGTGCATGCGGATGGTGCCGAACATCTGGTTGTTGAAGACGATGATGACCACGCCCGCCTGGTATTGGACGGCCGTGGCCAGTTCCTGGCCATTCATCATGTATTCGCCGTCGCCGGCGAACGTGATCACGGTGCGTTCCGGATGCACGATCTTCGCCGCCACGCCGGACGGCACGCCGTAGCCCATGGCGCCGTTCGTCGGCGCCAGTTGCGTGCGCATGCCGCCGTAGCGATAAAAACGGTGCGCCCACGAGGCGTAGTTGCCGGCGCCGTTCGTCACGATGGTGTCGGTCGGCACCTGCGCCATGATTTCCTGCGTCACCTGCCACAGGTCCAGCGGCGCCTGGCCATCGCGGAAGATGGGCGGCTGCTCCTGGTAGGCGGCCAGCTCGGCCTTCGCTTCCGCGGGCGTATGTTTCCACGCGGAAGCATCGACGGGGGCCATGGCGGCCAGCATGGCGCACACTTGCGGCATGCCGCTGTTGATCATCAGCTCGGCCTGGTAAACGCTGCCCAGCTCCTCGGCGTCCGTATGGATGTGCACCAGGCGCTGGCGCGGCACGGGCGAGTCGAACAGGGTGTAGCCGCCCGTCGTCATTTCGCCCAGGCGCGGGCCGATGGCGATGACCAGGTCGGCATTTTTTACGCGCGCGGCCAGTTTCGGGTTGATGCCGATGCCGACGTCGCCGATGTAGTTCGGGTGGGCATTGTCGAGCAAGTCCTGGAAGCGGAAGGCGCAGGCGACGGGCAGGTGGTTGCTTTCCGCGAACTGCTGCAGGTCGGCGCACGCTTGCGGCGTCCAGGTGGTGCCGCCGAGCAAGACCAGCGGCTGCTTCGCCGTCGCCAGCATGGCGCGCAACTGCTGGAGCTGGGCGTCGGACGGCGCCGCCTGCACGCTCCGGTAGGCGCGCGTGTCGGCGACAGTCGCCATGGAAATGAGCATGTCTTCCGGCAGGGCCAGCACGACGGGGCCGGGACGCCCGCTGGTGGCGACCTGGAAGGCGCGCGCCAGGTATTCGGGGATGCGCTCGGCGCGGTCGATCTGCGCCACCCACTTGGCCATCTGGCCGTACATGCGGCGGTAGTCGATTTCCTGGAACGCTTCGCGGTCGACGAAATCGTTGCCCACCTGGCCGATGAACAGGATCATCGGGGTGGAGTCCTGGTAAGCCGTGTGCACGCCGATCGAGGCGTTGGTGGCGCCCGGACCGCGCGTGACGAAACAGATGCCCGGCTTGCCCGTCAGCTTGCCGTAGGCTTCGGCCATGAAGGCGGCGCCGCCTTCCTGGCGGTTGATGATGAAGCGGATGCCCGAGTCGTGCAGGGCGTCGAGCACATCCAGGTAGCTTTCGCCAGGCACGCCAAAAGCGGTGTCGACACCGTGGATCTGCAGGGCATCGACCAGGATCTGGCCGCCGGTACGGGGTTGTTGCGTCATGTTCGGCTCTTTATATTCTAGTTGGGTGGCAAAGAAATGGGGCAAGCGGTGCGCATGCGCCTGCATGCAGGCGGCTTGCCCCATTCATTCTATGTGAGCCGATTTGGCCCGGCTTTTGAAATGGCGACACCGAATTACACAATCCCCCGGGCCGGAGGCCGACGAGGGGCCCGGCGAACGGTGTCGTTCCCGCACAGGCCTTTTTGCAGAAACTTGCTGCGGCGCGGTACAATGGCGGGTGAAGCAGGCCAGACAGTCGCTGGCCGGCGCAGCAATGCGCTGGCGGGAGGAAGGTCCGGACTCCATAGAGCGGGGTGACGGTTAACGGCCGTCCGTCGAAAGCCGCAAGGTATAAGGCGAGGAATAGGGCCACAGAGACGAGCGTATTAAGTTACGGTGAAACGCGGTAACCTCCACCTGGTGCAATTTCAAATAGGCACGCGATGATGCTGCTCGCGGAGCGTGCGGGTAGAAAGCTTGAGCGCCCGAGTAATCTGGCGCCTAGAGGAATGACTGTCATAGCGCCAACCTGCAAGGGAAGGCGCCGTAACAAAATCCGGCCTATCGGCCTGCTTCACTTGAATTCCTGCTCCCTGGCTTGCCGGGGAGTATCTTGGTCACAGCAGTTTGCATGCTGCGCACCAAGCAAAAGCCCCCGCAACGGGGCTTTTTTTGTTTCTAAAAATATAGCAACGAAGATAAAGTTGTATATACAACTAAAGATGAACAATTGGTTAAAGTTTCTTGGTTCCAATTAATTGCTGCAGTGCAAAAATAATTTTCCCGTGTCAGGCCAGGCCCGGAAAACAGGGCAGGTATGCGCCATGGGCGATTGTTTTTTGCTTTAAACCAAGTCTTTCTCTGCCGCTGCTGACCGTTGTGTCTGGATGACGAAAGTATTGTCATGTGTCAACTAACTGTAAAAAATTCAATTTTTTGATTTCGTTTTTTTCGATGTTTACGGTAGGAAAACACATGTGTGCAGATGAGGTAGCACATTCACTATCTTTCATAAGTATCTAATTTATCGATATATTTTTATTTGAGACTCCTTCAACGATCTGCGCTAAGTCCTTAATTTCATTAATAAAATTCCTGTTTTGCCAATCGGAAACCGCTTGACCACTATCTTTGCTTCCTCTAAAGTGGGCAACTGTGTGAAAAAGTGTGTTTTTGTGGGAAATTTTCCCTTTCCATCGCGATGCGCAAGCGTTGCAAGCCAAGCTCAAAAAAAGGTCTTCCGTGTTTCAAGGCGCGTCCGCAATCAATCTCGATGCCAAAGGCAGGATGTCTATCCCTGCCAAGCACCGTGACGCGCTGGCGATTCAATGCGAAGGCCGTTTGACGCTGACCAAACACCCCGATGGCTGCCTGCTGTTTTTCCCCCGTCCCGTGTGGGAAAGCCACCGCCAGCAAATCGCCGCCTGGCCCATGTCGGCGCGCGCCTGGCAGCGCATCTTCCTCGGCAACGCCGTCGACGTAGAGCTGGACTCGGCGGGCCGCGTGCTGATCTCGCCTGAATTGCGCAATGCCGTCGGGCTGGCGCGCGAAGTCATGATGATCGGCATGGGCAGTCACTTTGAAATATGGGATGCCGCCAAATTGGCCGACAAAGAACAGCAGGCGATCGATGCCGGCACCCCCGATGTACTTTCCAATTTTTCTTTCTAAGGCTCCGTAATGACACAACTCACGGTGCCGGAATTTCAGCATCGCACGGTGCTGCTCGATGAAGCGGTCGATGCGCTCGACCTGTCGGGCGACCGCGCGCACGGCATTTACGTCGATGGCACGTTTGGCCGCGGCGGCCATAGCCGCCTGATCCTGTCGCGCCTGGCCGATGACGCGCGCCTGATCGGCTTCGACAAGGATTTGCAAGCCATCGCCACGGCCGAACAGATTGCCGACCCCCGTTTTCAGATCGTCCATGACAGCTTTGCCACCATGACGGCCAGCCTGGCCGAACGCGGCGTGCAGCAGGTGGACGGCATTTTGCTCGACCTGGGCATCTCGTCGCCGCAGGTCGACGACGCGGCGCGCGGTTTCAGCTTCCGCAACGACGGACCGCTGGACATGCGCATGGATACCACGCGCGGCGTCTCCGCGGCCGAGTGGCTGGCGGTGGAAACCGAGCAGAATTTAGAGAAAGTGATACGCGATTATGGGGAAGAACGGTTTGCTTTTCAGATTGCAAAGGCGATTGTTGCTGGCCGGGCAGTCCAGCCAATTTCAAGCACACGACAGCTTGCCGGCATCGTGGCAGGCGCCGTCAAGACCCGCGAGAAGGGTAAGGACCCCGCTACCCGCACCTTTCAGGCAATCCGCATTTTCATTAACAAAGAGCTCGAGGATCTCGAGATCGGTCTGAACCAGGCGTATGCCTGCCTGGCGCCCGGCGCGCGCATGGCCGTGATCAGTTTTCATTCGCTCGAAGACCGCATGGTCAAGCGCTTCTTCGCCTCGAAGGCGAACGTGGAGCAGCCTGACCGCCGTCTGCCGATCCGCGCGGTCGACTTGCCGCAGCCGGAAATGAAGCTGATTTCGAAAATGAAGCCGTCCGACGCCGAGATCGAGGGCAATCCCCGTTCGCGTTCGGCCGTGATGCGCGTGGCGCAGCGTTTGCCCATTCCAGTTAGTGGCGGCGCCCGATGACTGGCAAGCTGTGTGTCGTGCTGTCGGCCCTGCTGGTGTGCTGCGGCCTGTCGCTGGTGAACGCGCAGTACCAGTCGCGCCACCTGCTGATCGACCTGGAACGCGCGCAAGCGCTGTCGCGCCAGCTCGACATCGACTGGGCGCAACTGCAGCTGGACCAGTCCACTTTGGGCAAGCATGAACGCATCGAATCGATCGCACGGCGCGACCTGAGCATGACGCCGCTGACGGCGGCGCGTACGCAATACCTGACGGAGGGCGAATAATGAAGTTGGGCGGTAATAGCAACGGCCGGGTGGCGGCATCGAAAGGCGTGCCATTCTCGAAGAACCCCGTACTGGCGGTGCGTCTGCCCGTCTGGCGTTCGCGCGTCGTGCTGTTCCTGCTGTTCTTCGCTTTCGCCGGCCTGGGCGCGCGCGCCCTGTGGCTGCAGGGCGTGTCGACGCAGTTCCTGCAAAAGCAGGGCAAGGCGCGCTATGAGCGCACGCTGGAACTGCCTGCCACGCGCGGCAAGATTACCGACCGCAACGGCCAGGTGCTGGCGTCGTCCGTCCCCGTGAAAGCCATCTGGGCCATTCCCGACGACGTGCTGCAGGCGTCGCCCGAAAAAATCAATGCGCTGGCCGGTCTGCTGGAAATGAACGTCAACGAATTGCGCAAGAAGCTCGATTCGGACCGCAGCTTCGTATACCTGAAACGCCAGGTCGAGATGGACGTGGCCGACAAGATTTCCAAGCTCGGCATCGACGGCATCGACGAGCGCAAGGAATACAAGCGCTTCTATCCACAGGGCGAAGTGATGACGCACGTGGTGGGCTTTACCAACGTGGAAGACGTGGGCCAGGAAAGCATGGAACTGGCGCAGCAGAAAACCCTCGTCGGCACCACCGGCAGCCGCCGCGTGATCAAGGACCGTCTGGGCCACATCGTCGAAGACATCGGCTTCATCCACGAACCGCATGACGGCAAGGACCTGACCCTGTCCGTCGACAGCAAGATCCAGTACATCGCCTTCACGCAGTTGAAGGAAGCGGTGGAGAAATTCAACGCCAAGGCCGGCGGCGCCGTGGTGCTCGACGTGCACACGGGCGAAGTGCTGGCCCTGGCCAATTACCCGAGCTACGACCCGAACGACCGCCGCAAGCTTACGGGCCAGCAGCTGCGCAACCGCGTCATGACCGATACCTTCGAACCCGGTTCGACCCTGAAACCGATCACGGTCTCGCTGGCGCTCGACACGGGCCGCGTCAAGCCGGGTACGCTGATCGACACGGGCCCGGGCCGCTACACGATCGCCGACCGCACGATCACCGACACCAAGCCGCACGGCGTGATCAATGTCTCCGAAATCATCGAGATGTCGTCGAACATCGGCACCTCGAAGATCGCGCTGGGCATGCCGTCGCAGGAAATGTGGGAAATGTTTACCAAGGTGGGCTTCGGCCAGCAGCCGAAATGGGGCTTCCCCGGCGCCGTGGCCGGCCGCGTGCGTCCATATAAATCGTGGCGCCCGGTGGAGCAGGCGACCATGAGCTACGGTAACGGCATTTCCGTGTCGCTGATCCAGCTGGCGCGCTCTTATATGATGTTCGCGCGCGACGGCGACACGATTCCCCTGTCGTTCCAGAAGGTCAATGAACTGCCCGTGGGCCAGCAGGTGATCAAGCCGAAGACGGCCGCCGAAATGCGCGCCATGCTCGAACTGGTGGTCTCCGGGGCGCACGGCTCGGCCAAGCGTGCCCAGGTCGCCGGCTACCGCGTGGGCGGCAAGACAGGTACCGCCTATAAGGTGGAAAACGGCCGCTATGCGATGCCGCGCAAATACATCGGCTCTTTCGTGGGCATGGTGCCGATGTCGGCGCCGCGCTTCATCATTGCCGTGATGATCGACGAACCGACCGGCCCCGCTCACTATGGCGGCCAGGTCGCTGCTCCCGCTTTCGCGGCGATTGCGACCAACGCGCTGCGCGCGATGAACGTACCGCCCGATTCTTCCGTTACCGAAATCGTGGTCCCGGCCAATGCCGGCCCGGAGGCCATGTGAAGTCACTCATGACCATACAAGACATCAGTTTGTGGATCAAAACGGCTGCCCCGTCCGGGCAGCTGACGTCCGATTCGCGCCGCGTGCAGCGCGGCGACGTGTTTTTCGCCTATGCGGGCGCCACCGATTTCATCGCCGCCGCCATCGCGCAGGGCGCCGCCGCCATCGTGCATGACGCCGTGGAATGGAACGCCGCATGGAGCGTGCCGCACCTGCTGGTCAGCGACCTGAAACGCCTGGCCGGCCCCGTGGCGCATGCTTTCTACGACATGCCCGACAGCGCCATGTTCAGCGCCGGCGTGACGGGCACGAACGGCAAGACCTCGTGCGCCTTGTGGCTGGCGCAAGCCCTGGCGCGCCTGGGCGAAACATCGTCCGTCATCGGGACCTTGGGCGTAGGCCTGTGCAAGCCGCGCGGCGCCATCGAATTTGACGTCACCGGCTACACCACGCCGGACGCCGTGCTGCTGGCGCGCAAGCTGGCCGCCATGCGCGATGCAGGCGCCAAGGCCGTCGCCATCGAAGTGTCGTCGATCGGCCTGGACCAGGATCGCGCGGCCGGCATGCATTTCGACGTCGCCATGTTTACCAATCTGACGCGCGACCACCTCGACTACCATGGCGACATGGCGGCCTACGAGGCGGCCAAGGTCAAGCTGTTCGACTGGCCCGGCCTGAAAACGGCCGTCATCAACCTGGACGACCCCATGGGTTTGCGCCTGGCGGCGCACGTGGATGGCAAGCTGGCCGGCGAATATCCCGTCATCGGTTATTCCCTGCAGGATGCGGCCGCCTTGCCCGACCTGCCGGGCGTGCTGATGCTGCGCGCCAGCCAGTTTCGCAGCCGCAATGCCGGCACTGACTTCCACCTCGAATGCGCGCTGGGCGTGGCGCTGGTCAAGACGCAGCTGGTGGGCCACTTCAATATCAGCAACGCGCTGGCCGTGCTGGGCGCCTTGCTGGCGCACGGCACCGGCCTGCGCGCCGCCATCGACGGCATCGAATCCTTGCAGCCGGCCCCGGGCCGCATGCAGCAGGTGGGCGGCCAGGAAGCGCCGATGGTCGTCATCGATTACGCCCATACGCCGGACGCGCTGGAAAAAACCCTGGCCGCCCTGCGCCAGGTGGCGCAGGAGCGGGGCGGCCAGCTGTGGTGCGTGTTCGGCTGCGGCGGCGACCGCGATCCGGGCAAGCGTCCGCAGATGGGCGCCATCGCGCAGCTGGCCGATCACGTGCTCGTCACCAGCGACAATCCGCGCAGCGAAGACCCGCACGCCATCATCGCGCAGATCGTCGCCGGCATGCGCGCAGACGGCCCGCAGCCGCAGGCCATCGAAGACCGCGCCGCCGCCATCCTGTCGGCCATCAAGCACGCCGCCAAGCCGGACGTGATCCTGTTGGCGGGCAAGGGCCATGAACCGTACCAGGAAATCAAGGGCAAGAAACTGCCGTTCTCCGACGCCGACCATGCGCAGCTGGCCCTGTCCGCGCGCCTGACCATGATGAGGACGAACTGATGCGCGGCACGCTGACAGAACTGATGCCGTCGCTGGACGGCGCGCAGCTGAAGGGCGACGCCGTTTTTGACGGTGTCTCCACCGACAGCCGCAGCGCCCAAGCCGGTTCGCTGTTCGTCGCCCTGCGCGGCGAGAGTTTCGACGCCCACGACTTCCTCGAGCAGGTGGCCGCGCGCGGCGTCGCCGCCGTGGTGGTCGAGCGCCTGCCCGCAGGCTGGGACAGCGGCAAGGTAGCTGCCATCGTGGTGCCCGATACCCTGGCCGCGCTGGGCCGCATCGCCAACCACTGGCGCGGCCGTTTCAATGTGCCCGTCATCGGCGTCACTGGCAGCAATGGCAAGACCACCGTCAAGGAGATGATTGCATCGATCCTGGCGGCGGCCTTTGGCGAAGAAGCGCGCCTGGCCACGCGCGGCAACCTGAATAACGAGATCGGCGTGCCATTGACCCTGTTCCGCCTGAATGAAGAACACAAGGCGGCCGTCATCGAGATGGGCATGAACCATCCGGGAGAAATCGCGCGCCTAGCCGCGATTGCCGCGCCGACTCTGGCGATGGTCAACAATGCGCAGCGCGAGCACCAGGAATTCATGCATACGGTCGAAGCGGTAGCGCGCGAAAACGGCGCCGCGCTGGCGGCATTGGCCGACGACGGCGTGGCCGTCTTCCCGCATGGCGATGAATTCACGCCCCTGTGGCGCGAGCTGGCCGGCGCGCGCGCCGTCATCACCTTCGGCCTGTCGAAAGAGGCGGACGTGAGCTGCACGCACCGCGCGGCCGAGGATTTTGGCAGCGACCTGTTCGTCAGCGTGCGCGCGCAGGACGGCGCCTTGCGCCAGTTCTTCGTTGGCCTGCAGGCGGCGGGCGAACACAATGTGCGCAATGCGCTGGCCGCTGTGGCATGCGCCGTGGGCGCTGGCATCGCCATCGAACATATCAAGCAGGGCCTGGAGGCGTTCGCGCCCGTGAACGGCCGCCTGCAGAAAAAACGTGCCGCCAACGGCGCCACCATCATCGACGACACGTATAACGCCAATCCGGATTCGGCGCGCGCGGCCATCGATGTACTGGCGCAGGCCGCGGCACCACGCATCCTGGTGCTGGGCGAGATGGGCGAAGTCGGCACGCAGGGGCAGCAGTTCCACGAAGAGATCGGCGCCTACGCCGCCGCCAAAGGCATCGAACACGTGCTGGCGACGGGCGGCCTGGCGCGCCATCTGGTGAGTGCGGCGCAGGCAGCCGCCAGCCAGGAATCGGGCACGGTCGTGGAGTATTTCGAACAGTTCGACGGTTTGCTGGCGGCGCTCGATGCGCATTTGTCCGGCCGTTCGGATGCAACAGTATTAATCAAGGGCTCCCGCTTCATGAAGATGGAACGGGCCGTGCAGCATTTGATTGGTTCAAACAACAATAACAAGGAAGCTCACTAATCATGCTGCTCTGGCTCGCTCATTATTTCCAGGACGACATTGGCCCATTGCGGGTCTTTAACTTCATCACTTTCCGCGCCGTCTTCGCCACCTTGACGGCGATTTTGATCGGCCTGTGCGCCGGCCCCGCCGTGATCCGCATGCTCACGCGCATGAAGGTCGGCCAGGCCGTACGTACGGACGGCCCGCAAACGCATCTGAAAAAACACGGCACGCCTACCATGGGCGGTGTGCTGATCCTCATCGCCATCGGCATTTCCACCTTGCTGTGGGCCGACCTGTCGAACCGCTTCATCTGGCCGGTCCTGATCGTCACGCTTGGCTTTGGCGCCGTCGGCTGGGCCGACGATTACCGCAAGGTGGTGCACCAGGACCCGGAAGGCATGCGCTCGCGCGAAAAATACTTCTGGCAGTCGCTGATCGGCATCGTCGCCGCGTTTTACCTGGCGTTTTCCGTCTCCGTGTCGGAACCTGACGCGGGCCACGTGTGGAACCTGATCTACGCCTGGGTACAGTCGGGCTTCGCCATGGACCTGCCGCCGAAGGCCGATTTGATCGTCCCGTTCTTCAAGACCATCAGCTATCCGCTGGGCGTGTGGGGCTTCATCGCGCTGACCTATTGCGTCATCGTCGGCACCAGCAACGCCGTCAACTTCACGGACGGTCTCGATGGTCTGGCCATCATGCCGACCGTGATGGTGGGCACGGCCCTGGGCCTGTTCGCCTACCTGACGGGCAACGCCACGTATGCACGCTACCTGTTCATCCCGCACATTCCGGGCGCCGGCGAACTGGTGATCTTCTGCGGCGCGCTGGCTGGTTCCGGCCTGGCCTTCCTCTGGTATAACACGCACCCCGCGAAAGTGTTCATGGGTGACGTGGGCGCGCTGGCACTGGGCGGCGCACTGGGCACCGTCGCCGTCATCGTGCGCCAGGAAATCGTCCTGTTCATCATGGGCGGCATCTTCGTCGTCGAAACGCTGTCCGTGATCATCCAGGTCGTCTGGTTCAAGTACACCAAGAAGCGCTTTGGCGCGGGCCGCCGCGTCTTCCTGATGGCGCCATTGCATCACCATTTTGAACAAAAAGGCTGGAAGGAGACGCAGGTTGTCGTGCGTTTCTGGATCATCACCATGATGCTGGTGCTGCTCGGCCTGACCACCTTGAAGCTGCGCTGATGATGTACGACGCTAAAACCGCACTGGTACTGGGCCTCGGCGAATCGGGGCTGGCGATGGCCCTGTGGCTGGCCCGCAGCGGTGCTTGCGTGCGCGTGGCCGATACGCGCGAGGCGCCAGAGCGCCTGGCCGCGTTGCAGGCTGCCGTGCCGCAGGCGCAGTTCATCGCCGGCGCCTTCACGGCCGAGCTGCTCGATGGCGTCGACTTCGTTGCCGTCAGCCCCGGCCTGGCGCCGGGCCGCGAACTGGCTGGAATCGCCCCGGCCGCGCAGGAAAAAAATATCCCCGTGTGGGGCGAGATCGAACTGTTCGCGCAGGCCCTGGCGGCGCTCAAGGCGGAACGCGGCTATGCGCCGAAAGTCATCGCCATCACGGGCACGAATGGCAAGACGACCGTTACCAGTCTGGTAGGCCTGCTGTGCGAGCGCGCCGGATTGGTCACGCGCGTGGCCGGCAATATCAGCCCCGCCGCGCTGGACGTGCTGCGCGAAGTGCTCGATTCCGAGCCCGCGCCGCAGCCGGTGGAGGCGGACGCTGAAGCGGTGGAACCCGTCGCCGGCACCTTGCCGCAAGCGTGGATACTCGAGTTGTCCAGCTTCCAGCTGCACACGACGTTCAGCCTGCAGGCCGATGCGGCCACGGTGCTGAATCTGTCGCAGGATCACCTGGACTGGCATGGCGACATGGCGGCGTATGCCAAGGACAAGGCGCGCATCTTCGGCGAGCAGACCGTGCGCATCCTGAACCGCGACGATGCGGCCGTCATGCACATGGCTGATCCGCTGGCCGAGACGATCACCTTCGGCACGGGCGAACCGGCGGAAGTGGACAGCTTTGGCCTGGTCAATGAACGCGGCATCTTCTGGCTGGCGCAAGCCGTGCCCAGCGAAGAAGTGATCGAGAAAAAACGCAAAAAGAACGATCCGGCGCCGGAACCGGTGCCGACGATGGCCAAGAAACTGATGCCGGCCGACGCGCTGAAAATCCGCGGCCAGCATAACGCCTCGAATGCGCTGGCGGCGCTGGCCCTGTGCCGCGCCATCGGTTTGCCGTTCGCGCCGCTGCTGCATGGCTTGCGTGAATACCAGGGCGAACCGCACCGCGTGGAGCTGATCACGGCCGTGGGCGCGGTCGAATACTACGACGACAGCAAGGGCACCAACGTGGGCGCGACAGTGGCCGCGTTGTCCGGCCTGGGCAAGGCGTTTGGCGGCGCGGAACAGCGCCTGGTGCTGATCGCCGGCGGCGACGGCAAGGGACAGGACTTCTCGCCGCTGGCCGAACCGGTCTCGCGCTATGTGCGCGCCGTGGTGCTGATCGGCCGCGATGCGCCAGCCTTGCGCGCGGCGCTCGAGCCGGCCGGCGTGGACATCATCGACTGCGCCACCTTGCCGGAAGCCGTCAAGCGCGCCAGCAGCCTGGCGCTGGCCGGCGACGCCGTGCTGCTGTCGCCCGCATGCGCCAGCCTGGACATGTTCAAGAACTATGCGCACCGCGCGCAGGTGTTTGTCGACGCCGTGCGCGACATCGCCCTGGAAAACGGACAGGATATCTGATGGCCTTCCAACTGCCCTTCAGCTTTGGTTCCGGCTCGGCTGCCAAGCCGCTGGATAGCCGCGCGCGGCAGTCGAAGATGATGGACTATGACAAGCCGCTGGTGTGGGTTGTCCTGCTGCTCATGTTGCTGGGCATGGTGATGGTGTATTCGGCGTCGATCTCGCTGTCGGACGCGCGCAAGTTCGCCGCCTACACGAACAATTATTTCGTCGTGCGCCAGGCGCTGTTCATCGGCGTGTCGGTGATCGCCGGCGCGCTGGTGTTCCGCATTCCCATCGCGACCTGGCAAAAAATCGCGCCGTGGCTGTTCATCGGCACCCTGGTGCTGCTGGTGATGGTCCTGATACCGGGTCTGGGCGTGTCGGTCAACGGCGGTCGCCGCTGGCTGAATCTGCCGGGCCTGCGGCCGCAGCCGTCCGAGCTGATGAAGGTGGTGATGGTGCTGTACGCGGCCGACTACACGGTGCGCAAGCAGGAATACATGCACAAGCTGACCAAGGGCTTCATGCCGATGGCGCTGGCCGTCAGCTTCGTCGGCTTGCTGCTGCTGATGGAGCCCGATCTGGGCGCCTTCGGCGTTATCGTCTGCATCGCCATGGGCATCCTGTTTTTGGGCGGCGTCAACGCCATCTGGTTCGGCGGCATCGGCGCCATGCTGACGGCGATCTTCGTCACCATCATCGCCCTGTCGAAATTCCGCCGCGAGCGGTTTTTTGCGTATCTCGATCCGTGGCAGGAAGACAATGCGCTGAATAAGGCGTATCAGCTGACGCACTCCTTGATCGCTTTCGGGCGCGGCGAACTGTTTGGCGTGGGGCTGGGCGGCAGCGTGGAAAAACTGCACTACCTGCCCGAAGCGCATACGGACTTTTTGCTGGCCGTGATCGGCGAGGAACTGGGCCTGGTGGGCGTGCTGGTCGTGATCGGCATGTTCTACTGGATTATCAAGCGCGCCTTCGACATCGGCCGCCAGGCGATTGCCATCGACCAGACCTTTGCCGGCCTGACGGCGAAAGGCATCGCCATCTGGATCGGCGTGCAGACCTTCATCAACATGGGCGTGAACCTGGGCCTGCTGCCGACCAAGGGCCTGACCTTGCCCTTGATGAGTTATGGCGGCACGGGCGTACTGATTAACTGTATCGGCCTGGCGATTTTGCTGCGCATCGATTACGAAAACCGGATCCTGATGCGCGGAGGCCGGCTATGAACAACGTGACGAATTTGAAAACGACGAAAAGACTGATGATCATGGCGGCCGGCACCGGCGGCCATATCTTCCCGGGCCTGGCGATTGCGCAGACGATGCGCGCGCGCGGCTGGGAAGTGAGCTGGCTGGGCACGACCCATGGCATGGAGCAGGAACTGGTGCCGAAAAGCGGCATTCCCATGGACGCCATCGCGTTCTCGGGCATGCGCGGCAAGGGCCTGGCGCACACCATCCAGGGCGGCTTCAGGATGCTGGCCAGCTTCTTTGCCATCCGCCGTTTCATCGCCAGCCGCAAGCCGGACGTAGTGATGGGCATGGGCGGCTACGTCACCGTGCCGGGCGGCCTGATGGCGCGCCTGAAGGGGGTGCCGCTGGTGCTGGTCAATGCCGATGCGGCGCTGCTGCTGTCGAACAAGACCCTGGTGCCGCTGGCGCAGCAGGTGTGCTTCGGTTTCCCCGCTGATTTCGGCAGCGCCGCCGGCAAGGCCGTCGTCACGGGCAATCCCGTGCGCGCCGAGATCCTCGCCATGGCGCCGCCTGCCTCGCGTTTCGCGGGACGCAGCGGACCGCTGCGCATCCTGGTGGTGGGCGGCAGCCTGGGCGCGAAAGCGCTGAACGACAGCCTGCCTGCCGCGCTGGCGCTGATGCCGGAGGGCGAACGCCCGCTGGTGACGCACCAGTCGGGCAAGAAGAATATCGACGCCCTGCACGCTGCATATGCGCAGGCGGGCGTGCAAGCGAACGTGGTCGACTTCATCGACGACATGGCCAGGGCGTATACCGAGGCCGACCTGGTGATCTGCCGCGCGGGCGCGATCACTTTGTCGGAATTGACGGCGGCCGGCGTGGCCAGCGTGCTCGTGCCGCTGGTGGCGTCGACCACCAGCCACCAGCGCGACAACGCGCAATGGATGGCGAAGCAAGGCGCGGCGATTCATCTGCCGCAGACGGAAATGAGTGCAGTGTCGCTGAGCACTCTGCTGGCGTCCTTGACGCGCGAGACCTGCCAGCAGATGGCGCAGGCGGCACTGGCAGCAGGCAAGCGCGACGCCAATGAGGCGATCGCACACGTATTGGAAAAATTGGCATGAGGTTAGCTCTGTGAAGCATAAAGTAAACAATATCCACTTTGTCGGCATTGGCGGCAGCGGCATGAGCGGCATCGCCGAAGTGCTGGTCAACCTGGGCTACAAGGTGTCGGGCTCCGACCTGGGCAGCAATGCGGCGACGCAGCGCCTGGCGAGCCTGGGCGCGACCGTCATGCTCGGCCACGCGGCCGAGAACATCGGCGACGCCGATGCGGTAGTGACGTCGGGCGCCGTCCCGCAAGACAATCCGGAAGTGGCGGCCGCGCGCGCGCGCAAGATTCCGCTGGTGCCGCGCGCCGTGATGCTCGGCGAATTGATGCGCCTGAAACGCGGCATCGCCATCGCCGGCACGCACGGCAAAACCACCACCACCAGCCTGGTCGCTTCCGTGCTGGCGCAGGGCGGTCTCGACCCGACTTTCGTCATCGGCGGCCGTCTGACCAGCGCCGGCGCGAACGCCAAGCTGGGCTCGGGCGACTACCTGGTGGCCGAAGCCGATGAATCGGACGCCTCGTTCCTGAACCTGACGCCGATGATCGAAGTGATCACGAATATCGACGCTGATCACATGGACACCTACGAGCACGATTTCGAGAAGCTCAAGCAGGCCTTCGTGCAGTTCACGCACCGCTTGCCGTTCTATGGCCGCGCCATGCTGTGCATCGACGATCCGCACGTGCGCGCCATCATCCCGTCCGTCACCAAGCCCGTCACCACCTACGGTTTCGCGGAAGACGCGCAAGTGCGCGCCATCAACGCGCGCGCCGTGGGCCTGGAAATGCATTTCACCGTGCTGCAGGAAGGTTATCCGGACCTCCACGTGGTGCTGAACCAGCCCGGCATGCACAATGTGCAGAATGCCTGCTCGGCGATCGCCATCGCGCGCGAAATCGGCATCGCCGACAGCGCCACGCAGCAGGGCCTGGCCGAGTTTTCCGGCGTGGGCCGCCGCTTCACGCGCTATGGCGACGTGGCGCTGCCGAACGGCGGCAGCTTCGCGCTGGTCGACGATTTCGGCCACCATCCGGTGGAAACGGAAGTGACCCTGGCCGCCGCGCGCGCCGCCTATCCGGGCCGCCGCCTGGTGCTGGCGTTCCAGCCGCACCGCTACAGCCGCACGCGCGACCTGTTCGAGGATTTCGTCAAGGTGCTCGGTGCGCCCGACGTGCTGCTCTTGTCCGAAGTGTATGCGGCGGGCGAGGCGCCTATCGTCGCCGCCGACGGCCGCGCCCTGGCGCATGCGCTGCGCGCGCGCGGAAAGATCGAGCCGATTTTCGTCGAGTCCATGACGGACATGGCCGACACCATCATGAGCGTGGCGCGCGACGGCGACGTCGTGCTGACCATGGGCGCCGGTTCCATCAGCGGCATCCCGAATCAACTGACAACGTATCAATCTCACACTGTAAAGGCCTGATGTGAACCAAGCTTCAGCTATCGACGTTAAACAATTGGGCAAGGTCGGCGTCCTGTTCGGCGGCCGCTCGGCCGAGCGCGAAGTGTCGCTGATGTCCGGCGCGGGCGTGCTGGCCGCTTTGAAAAGCCATGGCGTGGATGCGCATGGCTTCGACACGGGCGAACGCAGCCTGGCCGAACTGGCCGCTGAGAAGTTTGACCGCGTCTTCATCGCGCTGCACGGCCGCTTCGGCGAAGACGGCAGCCTGCAGGGCGCGCTGGAACAGCTGGGCATCCCGTACACGGGCAGCGGCGTGATGGCCTGTTCGGTCGGCATGGACAAGGTCTATACCAAGATGATCTGGCTGATGCACGAGGTGCCGACGCCGAAGTACGCGGTGCTGGACGACAGCTCCGACCTGGCCAAGGTCGCCGCGGAACTGGGCTTGCCGCTGATCGTCAAGCCGCCGCATGAAGGCTCGAGCATCGGCATCACGACGGTCAACGAAGCGTCCGCCTTCCAGGCGGCCTATGACATCGCCGCCGGCCTCGATGATTCGGTGCTGGCCGAGGAATTCATCAAGGGCCGCGAGTTCACCGTCGCGATCCTGGGCAAGGGCGCCGCGGCGCGCGCGCTGCCGCCGATCGAAATCGTCGCGCCGCAAGGCAATTACGATTACCAGAACAAGTACTTCACGGACGATACGCAGTATTTCTGCCCGCCGCAGCTGGACCCGGCGATCATCGCCGAGATGGAACGCATCGCCCTGGCGGCCTACCGCGCCCTCGGCTGCGAAGGCTGGGGACGGGTCGATGTGCTGATGCGCGCGGCCGACAGCAAGCTGTTTTTGCTGGAAGTGAATACCTCGCCAGGCATGACGGGCCACTCGCTCGTGCCGATGGCGGCGCGCGCGGAAGGCACCAGCTATGAAGACCTGTGCCTGGAAATCGTTTCCGGCGCAAGCCTGAAAATGCACAAGGGACAGCGCTGATATGTGGCATGACGCTAAAAGCCTCAATACGACTGCCAACGGCTTGCTGGCCGCGGTTCTGGTCGTGTGCGTGGCCGCCGGCGTCTGGTGGGTGTCGCAGCGTCCCATGTTCGACCTGCGCACGATCAAGGTGGAAAGCGCGGACGACAAGGGCCTGCGCCACGTGAATTACCTGACCCTGCGCAGCGGCACTTTGGGCCGCATCAAGGGCAATTTTTTCACGACCAATCTGGAAAGCGTGCGCGGCGTGTTTGAATCGGTGCCCTGGGTGCGCCGCGCCAGCGTGCGGCGCGAGTGGCCGAACCAGCTGATCGTGGCGCTGGAAGAACACGAGGCGCTGGGCACTTGGGGCGAAGATGGACGCCTGCTGTCGGTCAAGGGCGATGTGTTTACAGCCAATGTGGCCGAAGCCGAAGACGACCATGAGTTGCCTGCGTTTGCCGGCCCCGATGGAAGCGAGAAGGAAGTGCTGGCCACCTACGTGCAGCTGGCAAAGTGGTTTTCACCGTTGAAGATGGTGCCTGAATCGCTGTCGCTGTCGAGCCGCTATGCGTGGACGGTGAAACTGAATAACGGCATGAGCGTGGCGCTGGGGCGCGAGCAGAATCATACAACCCTGAAAGCGCGGGTCGACCGGCTGGTGGGCATCTACCCGCAGCTGGCAAGCCGGCTGGAAAATATCGACACGATCGATATGCGTTACCAGAATGGCCTGGCGCTCAGTTCAGCCGGCCTGGTGATACCGGCCGAAGGCAAGGATGGCAGGCCGGCGCCGGCGATCAAGAAGAAAAATGGCAGTCCGATTAAAAAACCGGCTTAACCGAATACTCAATTAATCAATTAATAGCCCAAAAAACTAGGCGAAAGAAATGACAAAAGACGCGAAAAACCTGATCGTCGGCCTCGACATCGGCACCTCGAAAGTGGTGGCGGTGGTAGCCGAAGTGATGTCCGATGGGCGCCACGAAGTGATCGGGCTGGGCCAGCACGAATCGAAGGGCCTGAAAAAAGGCGTAGTGGTCAATATCGAGGCCACGGTGGAGTCCATCCAGCGCGCGCTGGAAGAGGCCGAGCTGATGGCCGACTGCAAGATCCGCAATGTGTACGCGGGCATCGCGGGCAGCCATATCCGCAGCTTCAATTCCAGCGGCATGGTGGCCATCAAGGACAAGGAAGTGACGGCGACCGACGTGGCGCGCGTCATCGAGACGGCAAAAGCGGTTAACATTCCGACCGATCAGCAATTGCTGCACACGGTGCCGCAAGAGTTCATCGTCGACAGCCAGGAAGATGTGCGCGAGCCTATCGGCATGAGCGGCATCCGCCTGGAGGTGAAGGTGCATATCGTCACCGGCGCCGTGTCGGCGGTGCAGAACATCGTCAAGTGCGTGCGCCGCTGCGGGCTGGAAGTGTCGGACCTGATCCTGCAGCCGATGGCGTCCGCCGATGCGGTGCTCACGCCCGACGAGAAGGAACTGGGCGTGGTGCTGATCGACATCGGCGGCGGCACGACCGATGTGGCGGTATTTTCCGATGGCGCGATCCGCCATACGGCAGTCATTCCCATCGCCGGCGACCAGATCACCAACGACATCGCCATGGCCTTGCGTACCCCGACCGCGGAAGCGGAAGAAATCAAGATCCGCTATGGCGTGGCCAAGCAGGTCCTGGCCGACCCCGGCGAATCGCTGGAAGTGCCTGGCCTGGGCGACCGCGGCCCGCGCAACCTGTCGCGCCAGGCGCTGGCGGCAGTGATCGAGCCGAGGGTCGAGGAGCTGTTCGCGATGGTGCATCAGGTGGTGCGCGAATCCGGCTACGAAGGCGTGCTGTCGTCGGGCATCGTGCTCACGGGCGGCACGTCCATCATGCCCGGCATGGTGGAAATGGCCGAAGATATTTTCCTGAAACCGGCGCGCCTGGGCACGCCCGAGTATCGGGGCCAGCTGGCTGACGTGGTGCGCAGTCCGCGCTATGCCACGGTATTGGGCCTGCTGCTGGAAGCGAAGAAGCAATACCTGCGCGGCCACATCGTGACGCGTCAGGACGGCTCGGTGAAGGCAGTCTGGCAACGCATGAAGGAATGGTTTTTAGGGAATTTTTAAGGGCATGATTTACGCCCGGCAGTACAGGTTTTTTGGCAGCATCGCAGGTACACACACATAACTTTATTTTATATTTAACCGCAGTTTTCAATCTCCAGTTCTCCTACCAATATGAGGCCTGGCGCTTGGAAACCGCATCTGATAGGAGCACATCATGGAGTTCGATATGGTCGATAACACAGCTTTAGGTACCGTCATCAAGGTCGTCGGCGTCGGCGGTGCGGGTGGCAATGCAGTCCAACACATGATCAACAAAGGCATGTCGGGCGTGGAGTTCATTGCCGCCAACACCGACGCACAGGCCCTGTCGACATCGAAGGCCCACAACATCATCCAGATCGGCGATACCGGTCTGGGCGCCGGCATGAAGCCTGCCGTCGGCCGCCAGCTGGCCGAAGAATCGCGCGCACGCATCGCCGATTCGCTGCGCGGCGCGCACATGGTCTTCATCGCCGCCGGCATGGGCGGCGGCACGGGCACGGGCGCCGCTCCTATCGTGGCCGAAGTGGCCAAGGAACTGGGCGCGCTGACGGTGGCCGTGGTCTCCAAGCCATTCTCGTACGAAGGCCAGAAGTGCATGGACATCGCCGACGAAGGCCTGGAGCAGCTGTCCCTGCACGTCGATTCGCTGATCATCATCCTCAATGAAAAACTGGAAGAGATATACGAAGACGAAAGCATGCTGGAATGGATGCAGCACGCCGATGATGTGCTCAACAACGCGGTGGCCGGCATCGCCGAAATCATCAACGTGCCTGGCCATATCAACGTCGACTTCAACGACGTGAAAACCATCATGGGCGAGCAGGGCAAGGCCATGATGGGCACGGCGACGGCGTCCGGCGTCGACCGCGCGCGCATCGCCGCCGAACAGGCTGTCGCTTCGCCGCTGCTGGACGGCATTGATCTGTCTGGCGCGCGCGGCGTGCTGGTCAACGTCACGGCCAGCCGTGGCTTGAAAGGCAAGGAGATCAAGGAAGTCATGGCTGCCGTGCGCGCGTTTGCCGCGCCGGACGCGTCGATCGCGCAAGGTATCGCCTACGACGACGCCATGGGCGACGATATCCGCGTTACCGTGGTGGCCACGGGCCTGGGCCGCGCGAAGAAAAACATCCAGCTGGTACCGCAGCAAGTGCTGCGCACCGGTACCCACAACAGCCCGCTGACCCCGTCGGCTGCCATGGGTAGCGCGCAAGCGGCGACGACGACGGTTGGCGTAGCCACGCCGGCAGCCGGTTTCGACGGCATGAAGGCACCGGCCGTATGGCGCCGCGAATCGGCTTCCGAGCAAGTGCGCGCGATGGAAAAGAATGGCATGGAAACGTACGACATTCCAGCGTTCCTGCGCAAGCAAGCAGATTAAGGTGATCTGATGTCAGTAACGATGACGGCGGCCTGAGGGCCGCCGTTTTTTTTGCCGTTTTTTGATTTTTGGCTTTGCCTTTCCGGCCGCTTTCTGCACAAATGCGGCAAGTCAGGCATACTATCGCGCAGTGCCGGCATCATGCCGGCAGAACCAGATCACGGGCGCCGTCCGCTCCATGGAGCGGGCGGCGTCCTCAACCGACAGTACACAAGGAGTCAACATGACCATCAAGATCGGCGACACCCTGCCAGAAGGCACCCTGGCCGAATTCATCGAAAGCGAAACCGAAGGTTGCGCACTGGGCCCGAACACGTTCAACGTGCAAGACCTGGTCAAGGGCAAGAAGATCGCCATCTTCGGCCTGCCAGGCGCCTACACCCCGACCTGCTCCGCACAGCACGTGCCAGGCTACGTCAAGCACGCTGCCGACCTGAAAGCCAAGGGCGTCGATGAAATCTGGTGCATCTCCGTCAACGACGCGTTCGTGATGGGCGCGTGGGGCCGCGACCAGAAAGCCACCGGCGTCGTACGCATGATGGCTGACGGCAATGCCGCCTACAGCAAGGCCCTGGGCCTGGACGCCGATTTTTCCAAGCACGGCATGGGCACGCGCTCGCAGCGCTACTCGATGCTGGTCGACAATGGCGTCGTGACGCAATTGAACATCGAGCAGGGCGGCAAGTTTGAAGTGTCGAATGCCGAGACCTTGCTGGGCCAGCTGGCCTAAGCAGATCGTAGGTCGGCGTAGGTCGGCTTAGCGCAGCGTAAGCCGACGAGCGGAATTGGCATCACGTTTGCTCTGGCATTGTTGGATTACGCGCTGCGCGCTAATCCAACCTACGCAATAAAAAACGGCGCCATCGGCGCCGTTTTTACGTTTACTGTACCGATGGCTTGGTCGCTTCGAACATGGCCGCATCGATGCTGAACGAATAGTCGTCCTGCAGCTGAGCCAGCTGGCCTAAGCAGATCGCAGGTTGACGTAGGCCAAGCGTAGGCCAGGCGCAGGTCGGCGTAGGTCGGCTTAGCGCAGCGTAAGCCGACGAGCGGAATTGGCATCACGTTTGCTCTGGCATTGTTGGATTACGCGCTGCGCGCTAATCCAACCTACGCAATAAAAAACGGCGCCATCGGCGCCGTTTTTACGTTTACTGTACCGATGGCTTGGTCGCTTCGAACATGGCCGCGTCGATGCTGAACGAATAGTCGTCCTGCAGCGCGAAATACCGGCGCGCTTCCTCGGGCGCGCCATCGAACAGGTTGCGGATGGCCGCCACGCGCTCGTCCGGCGTGCGCATGCGCGCCACCCACTCGTCGAACTGCATCGTCAGTTTCCATACGCTGCGCAAGCTGTGCGTAAAGCCCGCGTTGTCGAACTTGGCGCCCCATTCGCACGTGCGGTAGTCGCGCACGTGCGAGGCGTCGCGCAGCATTTCCACCGCCTGCAAGGTGCTGTCGTACAGGGCAGTCTTGGGCGCCACGATATCGACCACCAATAACGTGCCGTTCGGGCGCAGCACGCGCCACGCTTCGGCCAGGGCTCCCGCCACGTCGTTCCAGTGGTGCGCGGAAAAGCGCGTGACCACCATGTCGAAGCTGGCATCGGCAAACGGCAGGCGCGCGACGTCGCCCTGTTGCGTGCGGATGTTGTGCAAGCCCCGCTGCGCTCTGGCGTGCTCCACCACGTCGAGCATGGGTTGCGCCAGGTCGTAGGCGACGACGGATGCCGCCACGGGGGCGACGGCAAAGCTGGCGTGGCCGGCGCCGCAGCCCAGGTCCAGCACGGCCGGCCGGCCGTGGCGGCGCGCGCATTCCTGCATCAGCACCAGGTCGGCGCCTTGCGCATGGATCGCGCTGCTCAGGTAGGCATGGGCTGTCTTGCCAAACTGTTCGGTAACGACATCGTGCTGCTGCATGGTTTTCTCCTGTTGATGGGTGAGTTCCTGCAGAATAAGGATAAAATTATCCTGTAACAAGACCATAACTTATACTGGTATATCCACTACCATGCACCGCCATCATGTCGAACAAGCTCGCTGAATTCATCCGCGCCCGGCGCGAAGCCGTCACCCCCGCCATGGCTGGCTTGCCCGGTGGAGGACGCCGGCGCACGCCCGGCTTGCGGCGCGAGGAACTGGCGCAGCTGTGCGACGTCAGTCCCACCTGGCTGACGTGGCTGGAGCAGGGGCGGCCCGTGTCGGCGTCGGCCAAGATGCTTTCTCGCCTGGCGCAGGTACTGCAGCTGAGCGCGGCCGAGCGCGCCTATCTGTTCGAGGTGGCCGACAAGCATGACCCCAGCCATGGCACAGGCGAGGGCGGCGGGCCTGCCAGCGCCGAGCTGGCCGCCATCGTCGCCGCCATCGACGCGCCCGCCTACATCCTCGACCGCGAATGGAGCGCCGTGGCGTGGAACGGAGCGGCGTCCGCCTTGTTCACGGGCTGGCTGCATGGCGACGGGGACGCGCCGAACCAGCTGCGCTTCATGTTCCTGGAGCCTGGCGCGCGCGACCTGATCGTCGGCTGGCCCGAGCGGGCGCGGCGGCTGGTGGCGGAGTTTCGTGCCGATATCGGCCGCCAGGCGGACCAGGCGCCGCTGGCCGGCCTGATCGCGGAGCTGGCCGACGCCAGCCCTGAATTTCGCCAGTGGTGGGGTGCGCAGCAGGTGCAGGGCCGCGATGGGGGCTTGCGCCGCTTCCAGCATGCGCAACAGGGCGCGCTCAGCTTCAACCAGGTCACCTTGCACCTGGCGCGCCAGCATGAGCTGAAGCTGGTGATGCTGTTGCCTGTGTCATAAGGTAAAACGGCCGCGCTTGCTATAATCGGCTTGATGGTTTGGCCTTGCCATGCTGTCCTGGCTCCGGCCGTCGCCATGATGACGGTCCCGCTCTTTCGCCAGGAGTCTGTCCTGATACCCCGCAATCCTAACCTGCGCAGCATCTATGTGATGCTGGTCGCCGTCGCCATGTTTTCCCTGATGGACACGGCCATGAAGCTGTTGTCCGCCCACTATCCTCCCATGCAGGTGACGGCCTTGCGCGCCCTGTCGTCCTTGCCGCTCGTTTGCCTGTACCTGCTGTACCGGGGCGCGTTCAAGAATGTGCTGCAGGTGCGCTGGCCGCTGCACTTGCTGCGCGGCGCGCTGGGCGTGTTGATGATTACCCTGTTCGCGTATGGCTTGAAGCGCATGTCGCTGGCCGAGACGTATGCGCTGTTTTTTGTTGCGCCCTTGCTGATCACGGTGCTGTCGGTTTTTATCTTGAAGGAAAAAGTCGACGTCGCGCGCTGGTGCGCCATCGCCGTGGGTCTGCTGGGCGTGCTGGTGGCGCTGCGTCCCGACGGTTCGGGCTTCTTTTCGCTGGCCGGGCTGGCCGTGCTGGGCTCGGCCGCCTGTTACGCCATTTCCGCCGTCACTGGCCGCATCCTGAGCCGCACGGATGCCAGCGAAAGCATGGTCTTCTGGCTGATGGTGATGATGGCCGCCGGCGGCGTGGCCTTGTCGGCGCATGAATGGGTGAGCATCCGCCGCGAAGACTGGTGGCTGCTGGCCGGCTTGTCGCTGAGCGGCTTCCTGGGCCAGCTGGCCATCACGGAAGCTTTTCGTTTTGGCAAGGCATCGAGCGTGGCGCCATTCGAATACTCGGCCCTGGCCTGGGGCATGGCCCTGGACTGGATGCTGTGGCGCGCCTTGCCCGACGAATACACCTTGATCGGCGCGGCCATCATCATCGGCAGCGGCATTTACCTGGTGCGGCGCGAAGCCGTGCATGCGGAAAGCGAACATCCGTGAGGAACGGTTGTGGTATTTCTGGCGTGAGCCATGCCGCACCGCAACGAAAATCCGGCAAATAGATATAATCGACAGATGTTAAAACAACGCACCATCAAACAACAGGTCCGCACCATCGGTGTCGGTTTGCACTCCGGCACCAAGGTCGAGCTGATTCTGCGTCCCGCCGCGATCGACACGGGCATCGTGTTTCGCCGCATCGACCTCGATCCCATCGTCGAGTTTCCCGCCAGCGCCATGGCCGTGGGCGATACGCGCATGGCGTCCGTACTGATCAAGGACGGCGCCAGAGTTTCCACGGTGGAACACCTGATGTCGGCCGCAGCCGGCCTGGGCATCGACAATATGGTGATCGACGTGAATGCGGAAGAAATTCCCATCATGGACGGTTCCGCTTCGTCCTTCGTCTACCTGCTGCAGCAGGCCGGCGTGGAAGAGCAGCAGGCGCCGAAGAAATTCATCAAGGTCATCAAGCCCGTGGAAGTGCGTCAAGGCAAGGGCGACGCGGAAAAATGGGCGCGCCTGTCGCCGTACGACGGCTTCAAGCTCGATTTCTTCATCGAATTCAACCATCCTGCCGTCGATGGCACGATGCAGCGCGCTTCCGTCGATTTCGGCGACGTGTCCTACGTGCACGACGTGGCGCGCGCGCGTACCTTCGGTTTCATGCAGGACGTGGAAAGCTTGCGCGGCATGGGCCTGGCCCGTGGCGGTTCGCTGGAAAACGCCATCGTGATGGACGAGTACCGTATCCTCAACGCCGATGGCCTGCGCTACGAAGACGAGTTCGTCCGCCACAAGATCCTCGACGCCATCGGCGACCTGTACCTGGTGGGCCATCCCTTACTGGCATATTACACGGCGCACAAGTCGGGCCACGCGCTGAACAACCAGCTGCTGCTGGCGCTGCTGGAACAGCCGGAATCGTATGAAATCGTCTCGTTCGATACCAACGAGGCGGCGCCGCAGTCGTATTTGCGGCAGATGGAGCGCGAGTGGTCGTTGACGTAGGTCGGATTAGCCCGCAGGCCGTAATCCGACAATCCCGCAGGCGCCAACAATGTTGTCGGATTACGGCCCGAAGGGCCTAACCCGACCTACGTGCTGCCGCCTGGCGTTGCTAATCTTTAGGTTCGCGGTGGTGGCGCACCATATTGCGCAGCGCCGCGATCAACTGCTCGTTCTGCTTCGATGGCGGCAATGCCGTGCTCAGCTCTTCCAGGGCCGACATGGCCTTTTCCGGCAAGACCAGTGCCCGCGTATGCACGATGGGCGCGATGCTCTTGATGACTTGCACTTTCAGCTTGATGCCTGAAATTTGCCAGCCCTTTCTTTCCAGTTCCCCTTGCAGTTTCGGCAATTGCTGCTTGAGCTTGGCCGCCAGTGCCGCGTTCGGCGTGGCCAGCACCAGCTGCCCGCCTTCGAATTGCAGGATGTCGCAATGCTCGAACATCGCCGGCAAAGCCTTGGCGCAATCTTTCTGCAGGGCGGCCAGGCGCGTGACGGTGGGCATCAGGGAAGCCATCGTCGCGTTGCCGCGCAGAAAATCGGTTGCCCCCGTCGCGGCCGGGCCGGAACGGGCAAAGCCGTAGCCGCGGCGCGGCGCCGGAGAATAAGTGGGAGTTCGCATGGCCGAAACATAGCACACTCGCCCGCGCATGACGAGTGCGGCGGCGGGTGCGGCGCAGGCGGGCAGGCCGTATTGCCTTACAGTATGGGAAATGTCCGCAATTTCTGCCATTTGTTTGTCATTAAGCTATTGTTATATGGTGCATTACCCCAACCTTGGCGGGAACGCATGATAAAATCATCGTCTTTTGCCATAGTCGAACTCCGTGCGGTGACGCGATTACTACCTCGTTGTTCCCTACCGAGCTTTTTTTAACGGCGTTTTTTCAAGAATTCAAGCATGTCATTACTGACCCAGATTTTCGGTAGCCGCAACCAGCGGCTGCTCAAGCAATACCAAAAAACGGTACGCGAGATCAATGCGCTCGAGCCGGCCATCGAAAAGCTGTCGGATGCCGAGCTGCAAGCGAAAACGCCTGCCTTCAAGGAACGCATCGCCGCTGGCGAATCGCTCGATGCCTTGTTGCCGGAATCCTTTGCCGTTTGCCGCGAGGCCAGCAAGCGCGTCCTGCGCATGCGCCATTTCGATGTGCAGATGATCGGCGGCATGGTCTTGCATTTCGGCAAGATCGCGGAGATGGGCACGGGCGAGGGCAAGACCCTGATGGCAACCTTGCCAGCCTACCTGAATGCCTTGTCGGGCAAGGGCGTGCATATCGTCACCGTCAACGACTACCTGGCGCAGCGCGATGCCGAGACCATGGGCCGCCTGTATGCATGGCTGGGCCTGTCGACGGGCGTGAACATGTCGCAGATGGAGCACAGCGCCAAGCAGCAGGCGTACAACTCCGACATCACGTACGGCACGAACAATGAATTCGGTTTCGACTTCTTGCGCGACAATATGGTCTACGAAGCGCGCGAGCGCGTGCAGCGCAGCCTGAACTTCGGCATCGTCGATGAAGTCGACTCGATCCTGATCGATGAAGCGCGTACGCCGCTGATCATTTCGGGCCAGGCCGAGAACCACACGGACCTGTATCACAAGATCAATGAACTGCCTGCGCGCCTGACCCTGCAGATCGGCGAAGAAACGCCGGACGGCAAGGGCAAGGTTGAAGTGCCGGGCGACTACACCAAGGATGAAAAAGCGCACCAGGTGCTGCTGACGGAAGCGGGCCACGAAAAGGCCGAAGGCATCCTGATGGAGATGGGCCTGCTGCCGGAAGGCGCGTCGCTGTACGATTCGGCCAACATCACCCTCGTGCACCACCTGTATGCGGCCCTGCGCGCGCATGCGCTGTACTTCAAGGATCAGCACTATGTGGTGCAGAACAATGAAGTGGTGATCGTCGATGAATTCACGGGCCGTCTGATGACGGGCCGCCGCTGGTCCGACGGCTTGCACCAGGCCGTCGAAGCGAAGGAAGGCGTCAAGATCCAGAACGAGAACCAGACCCTGGCCTCGATCACCTTCCAGAACTACTTCCGCATGTACGCCAAGCTGGCCGGCATGACCGGTACGGCCGATACGGAAGCGTACGAATTCCAGGAAATCTACGGCCTGGAAACGGTCGTGATTCCGCAAAACCGTCCGCTGCAGCGCAAGGACCGCCAGGATCAGGTCTACAAATCGTCGGCGGAAAAATACAACGCGATGTTGAACGACATCCGCGACTGCTACGAGCGCGGCCAGCCCGTGCTGGTGGGTACGACCTCGATCGAGAACTCGGAACTGCTGTCGGGCATCCTGACCAAGGCCGGTTTGCCGCACAACGTGCTGAACGCGAAACAGCATGCGCGCGAAGCGGAAATCATCGCCCAGGCAGGCCGTCCGAAAGCCATCACCATCGCCACCAACATGGCAGGCCGCGGTACGGACATCGTGTTAGGCGGTAACGTCGAAAACCAGATCAAGTTCATCGAAGCCAATGCTGAGCTGAGCGACGCCGACAAGGCAGCCCAGTCGCAGACCTTGCGCGATGAGTGGCAGTCGCTGCACGACCACGTGGTCAATGCGGGCGGCTTGCACATCATCGGCACCGAACGCCACGAATCGCGCCGCGTCGACAATCAGTTGCGTGGCCGTGCCGGCCGCCAGGGCGATCCGGGTTCCTCGCGCTTCTACCTGTCGCTCGACGACGCGCTGCTGCGCATCTTCGCCGGCGACCGCGTGCGCGCCGTGATGGACCGTTTGAAAATGCCGGAAGGCGAACCGATCGAGGCAGGCATCGTCTCGCGTTCGATCGAGTCGGCCCAGCGCAAGGTCGAAGCGCGCAACTTCGACATCCGCAAGCAATTGCTGGAATACGATGACGTCGCCAACGACCAGCGCAAGGTCATCTACCAGCAGCGTAACGAGCTGCTGGAAACGACCGATATTTCCGAGATGATCGGCTCGCTGCGCCATGGCGTGTTCACCGACCTGGTGCACGAATACGTGCCGCGCGAATCGGTGGAAGAGCAGTGGGATATCAAGGGCCTGGAAAACACCCTGGCCAGCGAATGGCAGCTCGACTTGCCGCTGCAGCAAATGCTGGAAGCCGATTCGACCCTGACGGACGAAGAGATCCTGGAAAAAGTGCTGGCCGCGGCCGATGCCGTGTACCAGTCGAAGATCGATATCGTCGGCAAGGAATCGTTTGGCGGCTTCGAGCGCAATGTCATGCTGCAAAGCGTGGACAGCCACTGGCGCGAACACCTGGCGGCACTCGATCACCTGCGCCAGGGTATTCACCTGCGCGGTTATGCGCAGAAGAACCCGAAACAGGAATACAAGCGCGAAGCGTTTGAACTGTTTGGCCAGATGCTCGACATGATCAAGAACGACGTCACGAAACACGTGATGACGGTGCGTATCCAGTCGCGCGAAGAAGTCGATGCGGCCGAACAGGCGATGCAGCAGTCGCACGTGGAAAACGTGCACTACCAGCACGCCGAATTCGACCCGAACGCGGCGCCGGAAGAACTGCTGGCGCCGACGGCTGGCGACAGCAACGACCAGTATGTCGACGACATGAGCGTGAGCATGGGCGTCAAGGTCGGCCGCAACGATCCATGCCCTTGCGGCAGCGGCAAGAAGTACAAGGCTTGCCACGGCAAGCTGGCTTAAGCGCGGTTTGTCAGCGTGAACAAAAAACGGAGACCGCGGTCTCCGTTTTTTTATGCTTGCTTTTCTGTCGCAGTCAATGCCAGCTCAAGGAAATTCCCAATACCGCGGCACGGGTAATGGCCTGCCCCGCAACCCGCCACGATCTTTTGCCCGCAGACCCGCCTTGATCATGGTGGCAACATCGGTCAGTACGACACGATTGCTGACAAGATAGTCGTGGCCGATAAAGTTCATTGTCACGTTCGAGGCATCAATAAAATCAAGGCCGGGAATGTTGACGATGGGGCCGCGGATGTCGCCAATTTTGTCCCAACCGGAATACCTGTAGGACAAACGCATAGCCATGTCATTCTTCGATGCATACAGCGTGACTGGCAAGCCCAGACTGGCAAGGCGAGGTGCGATCTGCTCGCGGAATACATCGGCGTTGATGTCCGGCGCCGCCAGCACCACTTGCTTGAAACGCGGCAGCAGTTCCGGGCGTTTTTCCAGCAAGTTGGCCAGGGCCATCGTCGTCGGGCGGTTACCCATGCTGTGCGCAATGATGTAAATATCGGTGGCATCGGAGCGGTCGGCGAAATCAGCGAGGAAGTTTTGCAGATGTGCCTGCGTCCATTGAGCAGAGTTGTCATCAAAACGATAGCCGGTAAATTCTCCCTTCGATGGCCAGCTGTAAAACACGGGCATGGCGTTGACATTAAGATCGACAGCCATCTGCGCAGTGCGCAAGGCGGCATCGTCAAACGCATTGTAGTATCCATGGATATAAATGAAGGCGGCCCGCCTCTCCGGGGGGAGAGAGGCTGCCAGCCGCGTTTTGACTGTGGCAAAAAACCTGGCGGCCGACCAGCGCTCCAGGTCCATGATGAGCATGTATTTTCGGGCGTCGCCGCCTTGACCTAAAATCCACCACGGCGTTTTTGTTACGGTGCCGATTTTCCTATCCTCGGGAACACTGACCAATACGCTGCCGTAACTTAAATGAGGCGCTTTGCGGTTTGGTTGCCAGCTATAGTTTTTCTTGTCAGCTTGAAATTGCCGGTCGGTGGCGTAATAAACCCTGACCAGCGTGCTGCCCGCTTGCGCCGCTACCTCTGCCGGCAGTCCGCCCGATACCGGCGGCGGGGCCGGAGCAGACCGTGGCGGCGGGGGAGGCGGAGGCGGAGGCGGCAGCGAAGCCGTTGCAGGCGCTTCCGGGGCGGGCTCGATCGTGCTGATCGATGCTGGTGGCGTCAGGGATGCGCATGCGCTCAGCACACTGCACAATAGGGCCAGGGACAAAGGCCCGGCTGTCACACGATATGATTTGATCAGGCAAACGCATTTCTGTTGATTCAGCATGGCATTCTCTCTTCTGTTGGTGCCGCATTGGAAGGTCGCACGCGAAGTACCGTGCACTCTCACCTTAGGCACGCATGTCTCTGCCATCATGACAAATCGCAAGCTTGCGAGCCGGGGCAGGAGCGAATGTTCGTCGAGTATAAGGGCGCCCGCATGGTCAATGCCGCCGCGAAGGCGCTACAATAGCGCTTCCCTTTTCCCTCGCAGAAGAACTCATATGGCCGTCAATTCTCCCAAGCCCGTCGCCGCCGACTTGAAAGCCGTCGCCGGCATTGAAATCGGTGTTGCCGAAGCCGGCATCAAGAAACCCAACCGCAAGGATTTGCTGGTATTGAAACTGGCGCCGACGGCCACCGTGGCCGGCGTGTTTACCCTGAACCGCTTCTGCGCCGCGCCCGTGCAAATCTCGAAGGCCAACCTGGCGGCAGTGACGGCCGGCGCCGCGCCGATCCGCGCGCTGCTGGTCAACACGGGCAACGCGAATGCGGGCACGGGCGAATCGGGACTGGCCGACGCGCAGGCCAGCTGCGCCGCGCTGGCCGAACTGCTGGGCTGCACGCCGCAGCAAATCCTGCCGTTTTCCACCGGCGTGATCCTCGAGCCGCTGCCCGTGCAGCGTCTGGTCGCCGGCTTGCCGCAAGCCGTGGCCGCGCTGACTTCGGATAACTGGTTCTCGGCCGCCGAAGCCATCATGACCACCGACACGCAGCCGAAAGCCGGTTCGCGCACGGTCACCATCGGTGGCCACACGGTGACCCTGACGGGCATCAGCAAGGGCGCCGGCATGATCAAGCCGAACATGGCCACCATGCTGGGCTTCCTCGCGTTCGACGCCACCGTGGCCCAGCCCGTGCTGGACCAGCTGGTGAAACAGGCGGCCGACAAGTCGTTCAACTGCATCACCATCGACGGCGATACGTCCACGAATGACTCGTTCATGCTGGTCGCCACGGGCGCCGGCAGCCTGGTCATCGATTCCATCGATTCGCCGCACTATGCGGAACTGGCGGCCGCCGTCACCGAACTGTCGACTTTCCTGGCGCAAGCCATCGTGCGCGACGGCGAAGGCGCCACCAAATTCATGACGGTGACCGTGGAAGACGGCCGCAACGTGGAAGAATGCCGCAAGATCGCCTATTCCATCGCCCATTCGCCGCTGGTGAAAACCGCGTTCTTTGCCTCCGACCCGAACCTGGGCCGCATCCTGGCCGCCATCGGCTACGCGGGCGTGGACGACCTGGACGTGGGCCAGTTGAACCTGTACCTGGACGACGTGTGGGTGGCCAAGAACGGCGGCCGCAACCCCGATTACCAGGAGCAGGATGGCCAGCGCGTGATGCAGCAAAGCGAAATCACCATCCGCGTCAAGCTGGCGCGCGGCGATGCCACGGCTACCCTGTGGACGTGCGACTTGTCGCATGACTACGTGTCGATCAACGCCGACTACCGCTCATGACCGCCCTCGATCAATTCCTGATCCGCGCCGAGCGGGTACTGGCGCGCCTGGAGTCGATCTTGCCGCCGGCCTTGCCGGCGACCGACTGGAACAGCTTTGCCTTCCGCTGGCGCCGGCGGCAGGGTGCCGCCAGCCATCTGCAGGCGGTGGCGCACGTGTCGTCCATCGCCCTGGATGACTTGCACAACATCGGCACGCAAAAAGCGCAGATCGAGCAGAATACGCGCCAGTTCGTTGCCAGTCGCCCCGCCAACAACGTGCTGCTGACGGGCGCGCGCGGCACGGGCAAGTCGTCGCTGATCAAGGCATGCCTGAACCAGTTCGCCGGCCAGGGCCTGCGTCTGATCGAAGTGGACAAGGCGGACCTGGCCGACTTGCCCGACATCGTCGACCTGGTGGCGGCGCGTCCCGAGCGCTTCATCATCTTTTGCGACGACCTGTCGTTCGAAGAGGGCGAAAGCGGCTACAAGGCGCTGAAAGTGGCGCTCGACGGCAGCATCGCCGCGCAATCGGACAATGTGCTGATCTACGCCACCTCGAACCGCCGTCACCTGATGCCCGAACGCATGTCGGACAACAGCAGCTACAAGACGGACGACGATGGCGATTTGCATCCGGGCGAGACGGTGGAAGAGAAAATCTCGCTGTCCGAGCGCTTCGGCCTGTGGCTGTCGTTCTACCCTTTCAAGCAGGACGATTATCTCGATATCGCGGCGCACTGGCTCGCCTCGTTCGGCTGCACGCCGGAACAGATCGCGCAAGCGCGCGGCGACGCCCTGCGCTGGGCCTTGCAGCGCGGTTCGCGTTCGGGCCGGGTGGCGTGGCAATTCGCGCGCGATTATGCTGGGAAACTACCTGCGGGAAAGCTGCCGCAACGAGCGAGATGAAAGTGAAACCGGTTGATGTGGCCGTTGGCATCCTGATGAAACCGAATGGCGACGTGCTGCTGGGCCAGCGTCCGGCCGGCAAGCCGTATGATGGTTATTGGGAATTTCCTGGCGGTAAAGTCGAACCGGGCGAAGCCATTTTGGACGCCTTGAAGCGCGAGTTTGTCGAGGAGCTGGGTTTATACATCGACAGCGCCGAAGCCTGGTGCGGCGTCGAATATGTGTATCCGCACGCCCATGTGCGCCTGCATTTCTATATCAGCCGCAACTGGCGCGGCGAGCCGCAAAGCCTGGAAGGGCAGGCGTTCGCCTGGCAGGGCACGGTCGGCGTGGAACCCTTGCTGCCGGCCACCATTCCCCTGCTGGAATGGCTCGACGAGGTACGCCGGGAATCCCTGATACCTGCCTGATCTCCACTTGTGCCGGCGGGCAGCACCATGCTGCGTGCTGGCGCAAGCTTTGCTGTGACTTTCCTTGTATCGCGCGCGCTTTGCGCTACAGTGCTTTCATCAAGCACCGGGGGAGTCTCGCATGCCGCTGACACTGACCTTTACCGATACCGATGAATTGCTGATTGCCGCCTTGCACAAGCGTGCCCGCGCGCATGGGCGCAGCATCGAAGACGAGCACCGCGACATTCTGCGCAGCGCCTTGCGGCCCTTGCCGAAGCGCCCGCTCGACGATATTTTGCGCGGCATGCCCGACGTGGGCCTGGACGCGGATTTCGAGCGCCGCCCCTGATGCGCCATGCCTATGCCCGCTTATCTGGTCGATACGGATGTGATCGTTGCTGCGCGCAAGGGCAGTGCTGCGCCGGCGGGCGTGGCCGATTTTTTCGAGCGGGTAGCGCCGGAGTTGCGTTATGTGCCGGTGCAGGTGATCGCGCAATTGCGCGCAGGCATACAGTGCAGCTGGCGGCGCGAAGCGGCGCTGGAAGCACTGGCGCTGGAGGGCTGGCTGGAAGCCGTGCTGGCGGAATATGCGCCGCGGCTGCTGGAATTCGATCTCGATTGCGCGCTCGTGTGCGCGCGTCTGCATGGCCGTAGTCACGCGCATGGCGTCGATGGACAGATCGCGGCGATGGGTATTGCCTATGGCTTGACGGTGGTCAGCGGCAGGCTCGACAGTTTCGCGGCGCAGGGGCTGCGCCTGGAAAATCCATTCAAATGAAGCTTACTGGGGCTTGTTGTCTTCGTCTGCCAAGGGATCTTCGAACGGGTCGGCGGCGGGGATCGTGTATTTCTCTTCGGCCCAGGCACCCAGGTCGATCTGCTTGCAGCGTTCCGAGCAGAAGGGGCGGTATTTATTGGCTTCAGTCCATTCGACTTTGGCGGCACAGGTAGGGCAGTTAACGACGGTCATGATGGGGCAAATAAGTAACAGTTAAAAATTACAGAGCGTGAGCTCGAATGGTACATCTTCTTCCAGCGGCTTGGGTTTCAAGTCGCCGCCCTGGGTAGTGAAGCGTACCCACAGCATGTATTTGTTGGCGGAAATTTCCGGGATGGCGCCGCTGTTTTCATCGAGGCTCAGGCGCAGCATCTGATACACCTTGCCTTGCAGCATTTGCTGGTAGCTGCCGCCATTGGCGATCAGTTTCACTGGGCCGCCGGAATCGCGCAGCAGGCGCAAGACCAGGGCCAGCGCGTCGAACAGGGGCGCCAGCGGGGCGAACCACGCGTGGATATCGGTCAGGCGCTGCTCGCAGCTGCGTTTTTGCCAGGCAAAGTACGACGGCAAGTCAAATTCGCAGGCGCCGCCCGGGATGATGGTGCGGCCGCGGATGCTCATCAGCCATTCATTGTCGCGGATATTCTGGCCCGTCTTGCCTTGCGCCGCCACGAGGGCGCCGCTGACACTGTCGAGTTCGCCGAGGATGGCATCCAGGGTTTCCGGTTCCACATTCGGATTGCTGCGGTAGCCCAGCAGGCTCTGGCGCTGGCGCTCGAGTTCCTGCAGCAGGTCCGATTTCAGGTCGGCGCGGCCGGCCACTTCAAGCATATCGAAAATAGTTGCCAAAGCAACATGATGCTGCATTGCATGCTCTTGCTGGATGAAGAACTTGAATTTGTCGTACAGGTCTTCCAGCCGCAACAAGGTACGTATGCGTTCGTTGAAAGGGTATTCGTAGACAATCAAAATAATTCCCTTAAGTAAGGACCTGCAAACAATCCCGTGATTTTGAACCAAGCGTCGACAAATTACAAACGTTGCGGCCCGATTCCAGCCATTCTTTTTGAAAATGCCAGATATAAATCGTGCAACTGGGCAATCTGCGGCGCCAGGGCCGCCAAATCGCCATTATTGTCGATCACATCGTCCGCCGCCGCCAGGCGCATGGCGCGCGTGGCCTGCGTGGCCATGATGGCTTGGACTTGTTCTTCCGACAAGCCATTGCGCGCCATCACGCGCGACACTTGCAGGCTTTCCAGGCAATCGATGACCAGTACGCGGTTGACCCGCTCCACCCAGCCGCCGGACTCGACCAGCAGGGGCACGGCAAAGATCACATAGCTGCCCGTTGCTGCGGCGGCCGCCTCCAGGGTCGCCTGGCGGATGCGCGGGTGCAGGATGGCTTCCAGTCTGGCCTTGGCGGCGGCGTCGGAAAACACGAGGTTGCGCATTTTTGTACGGTCGAGGGCGCCGCGCGCATCGGCGTAGCCGGGGCCAAATTCCGCCACCAGGGCTGGCATGGCCGCGCCATTCGGCGCCGTCAGGCTGTGTGCGATCTGATCGGTGTCGACGATGGAGGCGCCGCGCGCGGCGAACAGGTCGGCCACCGTGCTCTTGCCGCAACCGATGCCGCCGGTGAGGCCGACGCTGAAATAGGGGGCGTTTTGTAATTGCATGTGTGTATCCATAAGGGGCTGGTCAGCTGGTCAGGCCCAGCGTGAGGCGCGACAGGGGCGTGCCGTACAGCAGCGCAATCAGACCCGCCGCCGCCAGATAGGGGCCGAAGGGAATCGGCTTGTCGCGCCCCCGCTTGGCAAACACGATCAGGCCGATGCCGACCACGGCGCCCACCACCGACGACAACAATATGATCGTCGGCAACATGGTCCAGCCCAGCCACGCACCGAGCGCCGCCAGCAATTTGAAGTCACCATAGCCCATTCCCTCCTTGCCTGTCGCCAGCTTGAAGGCCCAGTACACGGCCCACAGGGCCAGATAACCGGCGGCCGCGCCGATGACGGCGTCCTGCAGCGGCACGAAAGTTCCGTTGATGTTGACCAGCAAGCCGGCCCACAGCAGGGGGAAGGTCAGGTCGTCGGGCAGCATTTGCGTGTCGGCGTCGATGAAGGTCATGGCGATCAGCAGCCAGGCAAACACGAGCGTGGCCAGGCCCGTCCAGCCGCTGCCGAAATGCCAGATCAACAGGGCCGACAGCGCGCCCGTCAGCAGCTCCACCAGCGGATAGCGCACGGAGATGGGCGCCTTGCAGGCGCTGCATTTGCCGCGCAGCAGCAGGTAGCTGATGACGGGGATGTTTTCCTTGGCCGTGATGCGGTGGCCGCAAGCGGTGCAGTTTGAGTGCGGCAGCATCAGGTTGTAGCGGTCCGTGTGCGGCAAGGGCAAGCCGCTTTCTTCCGCCACATAATTAGCGGAGTCGCGCTCCATCATTTTCGGCACGCGGTGGATCACCACGTTGAGGAAGCTGCCGACGATCAGGCCGAACAGGGCGGCGACGAGGGTGACGGGCAAATTGCCGGGCGCGGCGAACAGCAGGGTATCTTGCAGCATGGTGGAGTTGTCTGAGGTGGTGATATTGCCGCGCAAACATTGCTTGGCACTGCCGCAGTGTAAAACATCTGCCGGCGCATGGGGATGTTTTGCGCAGGGTTCTGGTCGAGGGATGACGTCGGGCCAGCATGGCGGCGGTAGTTTTCGCGTGGATCGAATTCTTCCAGTCGCTCACCGATGTGTGGGTTTGTCACCCGGCTTGCGGAGGCTGTCCCGCAAACCGGACGCTGGAAACTCCTGCGCTGCCTTTAGATGGTCAATATTCGGTTGGCGGCAACAATGAGGTCACCTTTCTGGCTTACGGTGCACCTTGTCGCGCCGGTTGACCGCGCGCGCCAACAGCGAGCGAGTCAGGAGCTTATGAAACGGCATGATGATAAACAAATAAACTCTTCCCAAGAGATTGTTTATTTTAACCAAGGTTGAAATCGTCACTTCCGATCCTTTCAGACTCGGTTGAATGCTTATCCAGATCCGAAAATCCAGATGCTTGTCGTCACCACCGACGACGACTTCAGTGCCCGTACTTGAAATAATCGGAAACATGCCAATCTTGCCCAGCCCGCGATCGCTAAAGCTAATACTTTTCTTTAGTCCCAACGGTGCGACGATTCCGTTGCGCAGAATAATGAGCCAGGTGAGCATGCGATGCGGTTCAGCGAACACGGCGCGCCCCGCTTGTTCGGCGTCCACGTAGGTTCGATCCCCCTGACCGGAATAGCCGTCGGAGAAATCAATGCGCGTCAATCCTGACGCCGACATGGCTGCTGCCGGTGCGGCAATGAGGAAGACTTTGTTTGCTTCGTTTGTCATGAATAAAACGCTCTCTGTAAAGTGAGTGACGGTCGGACTGCGGTTGTTTTGATTGGCGCGCATTCCAAGTTTGCAAACGTGCACTGGCGAACGGAGTGCTTGCATAGTGGTCACATGGGCCGGAATGCTCCATCTAAGTAATCATCAGGAAATTATTGTGAATTTATGACGAACAGAACCGAATGCTATGCAAGGCGCCCGCTGCGACGCAGTGCGAGCACTGCTAGCAGCGGGCAACACAGCAGAGCGCCGGTTATGGAAGTCAGAAATCACTATAATTTATTGGGGGTTACTTAATATTGCGCCAACGCCTGCTTTCGCGGCAATGGCGTCTCGGATACTCGTATCAATTAGTCGTTCATAGATTGCGCTTTGGCCGGCCGGAATAAGTTCTCTGAGTGTTTCTTTACGTTTGTCCCGGCCGAACCAGGCCTCAACGGCCCAACCGATCAGATACACGGCAGACAAACAGCCGCCTGCGGTCGCCACATTTCCTTTGCATACCAGGGGCAAATCGAGAACCTCAATTCCCAGGGCTTGCAGTTCCTCTTTGGCATCGGGATGCGTCGTGGCTGGCCCCTTTGCCAGCAGACCCAACTTGGCAAGAATGAAGGAGCCGGCACAGATCGATCCGATGAGCTGCGTATCTGGATTCAGGGAAAATGCACGCATGAAATCCTGGTTGGCGATAGCGCCTTTCACGCCAACTTTACCGCTGGAAAACAAGACAAGGTCTGCGTCATTCGCTTCGCTGATGCACCCGTGGGTCTTGATAATCAGACCGTTTGCGGATTGATGCGCTTCCTTTGTTCCCAATATCTTCACTTGCCAATCCGTCTTATTCCTCCCGAGGATGTCCCACATCAGGAATAAATCCAAATCGGTGAAATGATCAAAAATCACGATGACTATTTTCTTCATGTTGCGCTCCGCCGTTTGCGTTGATTCAAAATGAGACCACGGACGAGCACCACTTTTTTTTGCGTCCGCAGTTGCGACTAAGTCCGTCAAATATCTGTTTGGGAGGAACTTCTTTTCCTGATTGGAGGGGGCTCAGTGCTGGCCCGCCAGGACAGTTCTTGCCGACTGCGCGTCGGCTTTCAGTGCGAAGTAGGTCCACATTCCTCCAATCAGATCTGCGACACCGAAAAAAACGATCATTGGGCTGGCAAGGCCTATGGCAGCGAAGGTCGTGAAGGCCGCGAACACGAAGAGGCGCGTGTATACCGACGCTACCAGAAACGGCTTGTTTTCGTGCTTGGCTGCGACCCACGCATAGACGCCAATCATGGATACGACAACGCCAAGCAAATGAATCCAGACCTCGGAGGTTGGCGGCATTTGTAAGATCGACAGCAAGAAGTTCGGCGCGACGACTAACACGGGCCCAACGACGAACAAGTAGATGGCAAATACTTTGGCGCTATACGCAGACTTGGACATGTTTTTCCTTTTCGAGAGCGTTGCCGATAGGCTTGGTGGTTTCACGGCGGGTGATTGAACTGTGGTGACGATACTGCGCAAGCGCGGCGTGGCTGCTGCCAGGCATGATGAAGACTGCGCATCGCGGATGCAGAAACGTGGTATGCATTCAACGAATCCAGGGGTTGGCGGTACGTACACGTGCACCGAGGGTTTTGAGAAGCTGGATCAGACCTAAATAGGCCCGGTCGACGTAGGGCAGTTCCTCCGGCAAGGACTGCAGGAGCCGAAGTGCCTGACGCTGATGCTCGGCTGATGGACGTGGGTATGGCGGGTGTTGCGCAAAGTCATACACCGCCACGGTAAACGGCAACTTCTGCCAGGCATGCCGCTCGGCCATTGCCGGCAGCAGTTGCTGGTAAAAGTCCTGCTCATTCAGATTCGGCCCAATCAGGCCCAAGTCCCGATAGGCCTGCTGCATGGCACTGTGGTCCGCCGGGTTGCGCAACTGTGCTGACCAAAGCGCGCTGAGCGCTTGGCAAAAGTCAGCGTCCAGCGTGCGGGTGCAGCCAAAGTCCAGCAAGCCCAGTCGGCCGTCCGGCATGAACAGATAGTTGCCCGGATGCGGGTCGGCTTGCAAGCGGTGCAGCACAAAGGTGCAATGAAAGAAGGCGTCAAACAGCAACTGACCAGCCTGATCACGTGCGGCTTGATCGGGTTCGGTCAGCAACCATTCGTTGAGATGCAGTCCCGGCAGGCGTTGCATGGTCAGCACGCGGCGTGTGGTGCGGTCCATTACCGGCTGGGGGATCACCAGGCCCGGCAGCGTGAGATGCTGTGCAAACCATTGCATGGTCTGCGCCTCGTGCAAATAGTCCAGCTCCTCGGCCAGTTTCTGTTCGATGTCATCCATCATGCGCGCGATGATATCGGCTTTGGGCATCATCTCCGAGCGTTCCCCCCAGGCTTGCAGCAGGCTGCGCAGCATACGCATGTCGCTGCCAATGGAGTCCGCCATTCCGGGGTATTGTAGTTTGACGGCCACTGCCAGACCGTCGCTCATGATGGCAGCGTGGACCTGACCCAGACTGGCGGCAGCAAAGGCGATCGGATCGAATTGCTGGAACAGGGCTTGCGGATCCTGGCCAAACTCCTGGCGCATCACTTTGATCACCAACGCGCGGTTCAGCGGCGTAACCTGGTAGTGGGCGCGGGCCAGTTCCTGGCGCATGCCCTCGGGTAGAAAGCCTAGTTCCATGCTGAGCAGCTGCGAGGCTTTGAGTGCCGTGCCCTTGAGCTGGTTCAACGCGGCAAACAGGATGCGCCCGAGTTCCGCCTCATGTGCCACGCGGGCCTGCTCCGTTTTCGCATCGTCGCGCGTCATCGACTTGGCCTTATGGCCCAGGTGGGTCAGCCCGGCCCGCGCCACTGCCATGCCGACAATCGCGCCACGCGAAAGACGTCCGGTACGCGGCAACTGCGAAACCTTGTTCGTCCTGGTCGTGGGCTTCATGAGCGTGCCCCGCCCAGGCCGCGGCGGGCCAATTGCAGCAGGTCCAGCAAGCCATTGCCGTCTTGCATCAGGCGCGCCAGCTGGCTGCGCACCATGAAACCGCCCAGCTCCAGCAGCTTGTCCACCAGGCCGCTGCGCAAGGCTAACATCAGCACGCCCAAACTTAAATCGACCATTTGCGTGGTGTTGGAAAATTGCTCGGAGGTGTCGCGCAGCCAGTACGCAATGACGCCGTACACATAGTCGGCCAACAGTCCGGCCAGGCTGGGCTTGAAGCCGCAAGGCACGATTTCACCGGTCGTCTCGGCCTGCTCCAGCATCTGGAGGAAGGTTTGCTGGAGCAAAGGCTTGCCGGGTAGTTGCTCGCCCAACAGCAGCGTGGGCGCGCGCTGCACCATGCCGCGCGCCAGACCCACAAATTCGCGGTCGGCCAGCAAACCTTCCAGCAGACTCTCGATCACCAGTTGCAGGCGCTCCTGCAGCGAAAATTCGTTCTGTCCCTGCGTCTTGTCGGCCTGCGCCACTGCGTCTGCAATTGCTTGCTGAAAGTAGGCGGTTACCAGTTTCTCCTTGGTCGGGAAGTATTTGTAGATGGTGGCATCACCCACGTCGGCGGCACGTGCGATCTGCTTCATCGTGGTGCCCTCAAACCCATGCTGGGTCATCAGGTCCACTGCGGTCTGAATGATCAGCCGATGGTTTTTGGCTTGTTGGGCTTTGGAAGTACGCATGATCGAAATTTAAAGAAGAGTGGAATGTCGGGGCGGGGCAAAACAATCAAGTCTGGCCCAACCATGTAAGAAGTGCGACGGCGAGCAGGCCGATCGTTGCCCCCGCAGCTACAAAATATCCATTCATAGAATGTCTTGCGAGAAAGGTGCAGCCACGTGCCTCTTGAACTTGACGACGCCACAGAAGACGCGTGCAAGCCCCGACAAGTACGTGAACCAGACCACTGTATTTGCCATATCCATCCTCGAGGATTACCTCATGCCCCACATCTTGATATGAATATACGATACTTACTATCTATTCATTTAATATATTGCACATCTATTGCATAGTCAATGGCTATTATTTGATAAAGAGGTCGATGTATTCCAAGCATGGCTTCATGCCGGGTGTCGGTGGCAATCCACCGAACTTGGCAGCGCCGCGCCTCGGCACGGCTTCTGACTCAGGGATTTGTGCGATTCCGGACGTGGAACCCGAGGCTTCGATTTGATGATGCCAGGGCGGTGCCAGTAGGCGAGCGGCAACGCGCCATGTGAGTCTAAGTAATACCGGGCGACGGCATGGCTCTGCTCAGTAGCTCGTAAGAACCACATTCTTGCGGCTACGTAGTCGATTCGGACACCGTCCCTGGAGATGGATGAGGACTGGCGACATTGATTTGGGCATCGGCACATCTAAGCCCGGCTTCGAATGCTCATCGTGATACGGCATGTTGCACCGAGTCCTGACTTATCGAACGCTTCCATCATGTCTCATCACTGAGAACCTACAGGCGCGCAGTCAAATCACGGCCCCCAGCTTGAAAATCGGCAAATACAGGGCAATCACGAGGGAGCCGACGAGCACACCCAGCACCACCATCAGCGCCGGTTCCAGCAGGGCCGACAGGGTGGCGACGGTGGCGTCGATGTCCGCCTCGATGATCTCGGCCGCCCGCGACAGCATGGCGTCGAGCGCGCCCGATTCCTCGCCGATCAGGGCCAGTTGCGTCAGCAGCGGGGGAAACACGCCGCTGTGCTCCATGGCCAGGGCCAGGCTGCCGCCGGCGCGGATTTCACGCTCGATGCGCGCTGTCGCTTCCTGGTACAGCGCGTGGCCGGAGGCGGCGCCCACGAGGCCCAGCGAGTCGAGCAGCGGCACGCCGGCGGCGAACATGGCGGCCAGGGTGCGCGTCCAGCGGGCGATTGCCGCCTTGCGCAGGAGCGGGCCGAACACGGGCAGGCGCAGTGCCCGCAGTTGCGTGTTGCGTCTTAAGGCGGGCCAGCGGCGCCAGGCCAGGTGCAGCAGCACGCAAGCGAGCACGAGCGCTGCCAGCAAGACCAGCCAGTAGCGGACCAGAAAGGCGGACACGCCCATGACGGCCAGGGTGGGCAACGGCAAGGGCGCGCCGAAGCTGTCGAAGACCTGGCGGAAGGCGGGCACGACCACGCTCATGATGATGGCCGTGACAACGATGGCGACGAGTACGATGACCAGCGGATACATCAGTGCGCCGCGCACCTGCCGCCGCAAGGCGATGGCTTTTTCCTGATGCGTGGCCAGGCGCGCCAGCAAGTCCTGCACGATGCCGGCCTGTTCGCCCGCCGCCAGCAGGTTGCAATACAGCTCGTCAAACAGCAGGGGAAACTGGCGGAACGCTTGCTGCAGGCTGCTGCCCGCTTCGATGTCGTGGCGCAGGTCGCGCATCAGCTCGGTGATCGCGGGTTTGGCGTGCCCCTTGCCGGCGATGTCGAAGGCGTGCAGCAGCGGCACGCCGGCCGCCATCATGGTCGACAGCTGGCGCGTGAACAGGGCAATATCCTTGCGCGTGATGGCCTTGCCCGGCGCGCTGCGCGCAGCCTGCACCCGGGTGGCCAGGATGCCCTGGCGTCTTAGCGCGACCGTGGCTGCGCCGGCGTCGGCGGCGCGCAAGACGCCTTCGGCCGCCTTGCCATGGCGGTCCGTGCCCTTCCATGCAAAGCGCCGCTCGGCCGCCATGTGCACCTCCTGCCGTCACGGTAGCAGCGCCGGACAAAAGCACCAGCGGCGCTGGCGGCAGGCTTGATGTGGCTCAGCCTTTTGTGGTTTGCACTTCCGTCTGCACAACGGCCTGGGCCTTCACGTCGGCCGCATCGTCCTCGTCGCTGTCCGTGCCCTTGCTGATGCTTTCGCCATCGTCGCGGCGCAGGGTCCAGAAGGTCAGCGAGGACAGCACCGTCAGCGCGGCCAGGGTCAGGAAGGCGTGGTGCAGGGCCGTACTGAGCATGGCGCGGTCCGACTGCGGCATGTCGCCCAGGTACCAGCCCGTGATCAGCGAGCCGAAGGCGAGGCCAAAGCTCATCGACAGTTGCTGCATCGAGCTGGCGATGGTGCTGGCCATGCTGGAATCGGCCTTGTCGACGTCGGCATACGCGATGGTGTTCATGCTGGAAAACTGCAGCGAATTGAAAAAGCCCATGCACAGACTGATGGCGACAATCACGTACAGGGGCGTGCCCGCGCCCACCTGCGAAAACATGGCGATGGTGATGCCGATCAGCACGGTGTTGACGATCAGCACCTGGCGGTAGCCGAAGCGGGCCAGCACGCGCGCGGAAATGAATTTCATGCCCATGGCGGCGGCCGCGGACGGCATCATCAGCAAGCCCGATTGCCAGGCGGGCAAGCCCAGGCCCAGCTGGTACAGCAGCGGCAACAGGAAGGGCAGGCCGCCCACGCCCAGGCGCGTGACGAAGCCGCCCACCACCGAGACGCGGAAGGTGCGGATCTTGAACAGGGTCAGGCGCAGCAGCGGGTGCAGCACTTCGCTCGAATGCCAGGCATACGCGGCCAGCAGGCTGATGGAGATGAACAGCAGCACGGCAAACGAAGTGCCGTCGATGCGATGTTCGCCGAAGATTTCCAACAGCCACGACAGCAGCGCGATACCCGTGCCGAACAGCACCAGGCCGATCAGATCCAGCGGACGGGGCTTATCGCCGTAATAGTCGGGCATGTAGCGGTGCGCCAGGTACAGCGCCGCCAGGCCGACAGGCACGTTGACGAAGAAAATCTCGCGCCACGACAGCCAGTGCACGATCAATCCTCCCACCGTGGGGCCCAGCAGGGGGCCGATCAGGGCAGGGATGATGACGAAATTCATGGCCGCCAGCAATTGCGACTTGGGAAAGGTGCGGATGATGGTGAGCCTGCCTACCGGCATCATCATGGCCGCGCCCACCCCTTGCAGCAGGCGCGCGGCCACCAGCATGGGCGCATTGACGGACAGGCCGCACAGGATGGAAGCGATGGTAAAGATGGCAACGGCGGCGGAAAACACGCGCCGCGTGCCGAAGCGGTCGGCCATCCAGCCGCTGATGGGAATGCACACGGCCAGGCTCAGGATGTAGCTGGTGACGACGGCCTTCAGGCTCAGCGGCGTCACATGCAGGCTGGCGGCCATGGCGGGAATGGCGGTGTTGACGATGGTGGAGTCGAGTTGCTCCATGAACAGGGCGGTGGCGACCACCCAGGGAAGGTAGCTTTTAATCGGGGAACTGGTCATGGATGCGAGCCTGAGGAGGTAAGACGGAGCCGACAGTACGATGAATTGTCACATAAATGGCGCCCGCGTGCCGCCCGCGCCATTCATTCTGGCAGTGCGCCGGGGGCATCGTCCATGGAACATTTGTTCCATGGCAATAGATTACTGGCAAGGCTAGCATGTGTTTTCCGGCAGTTCCCGCCCCTCCTTCCCGAAAGTCCTATCACATGAAAAATGCACTTACCTTCCTTGCCCTGAGCGCCGCCCTGTCCGCCTGCGGCGGCGGCAGCGATGGCGGTACGCCGGAAGCGCCAGTCACGCCGCCCGTCGTGGTCACGCCCGTCGCCGATCCCGTGACGGTCGCCTCGCAAGCGGTCGCGGCCCAGGCTGGCCTGGCCGTGATCGCCGGCGCCAATGCGGACGAGACGGTGTATGACGTGGCGGCCGATATCGGCGACACGTGGCGCATCACGTTCGACAGCGCGAAGAAAACCTACGCGATCCGCGTGCTGTCGACGCAGTTCGGCTTGAGCGACCGCAGCGGCACGTTCAGCGCCGTCACCGTCGGCAATCTCACCACTTACACGGCAACGGATTTCAGCGTCACCGTCGACGCGCGCACGCGTCTTCTTTCGGGCAATATCAAACTGGGTAATATGGTCTCGACCGTCAGCGGCACCGGCTATGCGGTGGGCGACGTGGCCAGGTTGTCCGGCAGCTATATTTTCCTGGGGGCCATGCGCAATGCCTCGAACGGCGGCGACCGTTTCAATCCGAAAGGCAGCCTCAAGGTAGCGGCCGATGGCAGCGCGCAACTGTGCAATGGCGGCGTGTTCAATGCGCAAGGCGTGTGCTCCGCGGTATCGCCGCAGCTGGAAGCGGAAAACGCCGACCTGACCCTGGTCAAGGATGCGAAGAATGGCTTGCTCGTCGCCCGCCAGGGCCAGCAGGATTTCGGCATCGTCCACGTGCATGCGGGGGACCGGGGGCTGGCGCTGTTTATCGACCGCTACAGCCGCAACCAGGAAAACGTGCTGCGCGTGGGCACCATCGTGGCCGCCAAACAACAGAAGATCGGCAGCGAAATCGCCGGCAGCTACGCCTGCGCGGCGCCGGGCATCAGCGCCAAGATCGAGATTGCGGGCAACACCGCCACCTTGACGAATAACACGAGCGGCAAGACGCACGCGGAAACCATCACCGCCAACAAGCTGGGCCTGGGCGCGCAGGCCGTCGATTTCGATGGCATCGCCGTGTTCAAGGACCCGGCCGACGTGCCGGCAGATTACTCGATGTTCATGCCGGTGTCGTCGAGCATGGCGGTCGAGTTTTCGACCGACCGCTCGTACATGGGCACATGCTTGAAAAATTAAGGGCTAGGTGTCGGATTACGCGCTCACGCGCTAATCCGACCTACCACGGGTCGGTGCAAGCAGGTCGGGTTAGCCGGTACGGCGTAACCCGACATCACCATCAGCGTGGCATTCGTTCCAGCGCATCCATCAACGGCATCGCCGCATCGGCAATCCGCTCCAGGCTCGCTTCGCGCAGGGCGGCGGTGTCCACCGTGTGGCCGGAGTCCAGCCCCGCCCAGCGCAGCAGCGCCGCACACGCGGCGGGCGTGTCGAACATGCCGTGCAAGTAGCTGCCGAGGATTTGCCCGTCGCCCGATACGGCGCCTTCCGGCCGCCCGTCGATGACGAAAGCCGGCTGCGCCAGCGCCGCGCCATGCGACATGCCCATGTGGATTTCATAGCCTGACACGGGCGCTTCGGCCGCGCCGGCAAACGCGCAATGGCCGGCGACTTGCTGCAGGCGTTTTTCCGCTGTCAGCTCCGTCACCAGGTCGAGCAGGCCCAGTGCGATTGACTCTCCAGCCGCGCCTTCCACGCCCAGCGGATCGCGCACGCTTTGCCCCAGCATCTGGAAGCCACCGCAAATGCCGAGCACCTTGCCGCCGTAGCGCAGGTGTTTCGCCAGGTAGGCGGGCCAGCCCTGCTGCTGCAGCCAGGCCAGGTCGCCGCGCGTGTTCTTGCTGCCGGGCAGGATCACCAGGTCGGCCGCTGGAATCGGCTGCCCTTGCTGGATGAATTGCAGGTCGATGCCGGGGTGGGCGCGCAGCGCGTCGACATCCGTGTGGTTGCTGATGCGCGGCAGTTGCGGCACCACCACCTTGAAGGCGCCCCGTTCGGCTTGCGTCGTTTCGACGGCGTCTTCCGCATCGAGGAACAGGCCTTGCAGGTAGGGCAGCACGGCCAGCACGGGCTTGCCCGTCTGCTGTTCCAGCCACTCGATGCCGGGCGCAAGCAGCGAGATGTCGCCGCGGAAGCGGTTGATGACGAAGCCGACGATGCGTGCCCGTTCGCTGTCGGACAAACACGCCAGGGTGCCGATGATGTGGGCGAAGACGCCGCCCCGGTCGATGTCGGCCACCAGGATCACGGGGCAGTCGACGGCTTCGGCAAAGCCCATGTTGGCGATGTCGCGCGCGCGCAGATTGACTTCGGCGGGGCTGCCCGCGCCTTCGACGATGACGGCGTCGTATTGCTGGCGCAAGCGCGTAAAGGATTCCAGCACGGCGCCCATCGCGATGGTCTTATATTGCTGGTAGTCGCGCGCATCCATCTCGGCGCGCACCTTACCGTGGATGATCACTTGCGCGCCCGTGTTCGACGACGGTTTCAAGAGCACCGGATTCATGTCCGTGTGCGGCGCGATGCCGCAGGCCAGCGCCTGCAAGGCCTGGGCGCGGCCGATCTCGCCGCCGTCGCTCGTCACCGCGCTGTTCAAGGCCATGTTTTGCGGCTTGAACGGCGCTACCGTCACGCCACGCCGTTTCAATAAGCGGCACAGGGCCGCGACGACGGTGCTCTTGCCCGCGTCGGATGTCGTGCCCTGCACCATCAGGACGGGGAAGGGGCTCTTCATGTCTGCTGCTCCTGAAGATGTTGCCAGCGCGCGATGATGTCGCTGATCTGGCGCAGCCCTTCGGTAATCGCCGCCGGGCCGGGCGACAGGATGTCGGGGGACTTGATCTCGAACAGCATCTGGTTTTTCACGGCGGGAATCGCATCCCAGCCCGGGCGCGCCGCCAGTTGCGTGGGCTGGAACTTCTTGCCGCACCAGCTGGCGAGGATGATGTCGGGCGCGCGTGCGACTACGTCACGGGAATCGGCGATGATGCGTTCCTTTGCGCCGGGCTGCCGGGACAATTCCGGGAAGGCGTCCGTGCCGCCGGCGATGGCGATCAGTTCCGCCGCCCAGCCGATACCGCTCATCAGGGGATCGTTCCACTCCTCAAAGTAAATCACGGGCTTGCGCGTCCACGACATTGCGCGGGCCTGTGCGGCGGCGATGTCCGCGCGCAGGCTGGCGATCAGCAATTTGCCCGCTTCCTCGCGCTGCACCAGCGCGGCCAGCACGGCGATCATGCGCAGGATGCCGTCGACCGTGCGCTGGTTGAACTGGTGTACTTCGATGCCGGCCTTGACCAGGTCGCGGCAGATATCGGCCTGCATGTCGCAAAAGCCGATCACGAGATCCGGCTCCACTGCCAGGATGCGTTCCAGGTTCGTGGATGAAAAGCCGCTGATCTTGGTTTTTTCCTCGCGCGCCCGTGGCGGGCGCACGGTGAAGCCAGAGATCCCCGCGATGACGTCCTCTGCGCCCAGCGCGTACAGCGTTTCCACGGCTTCCGTCGACAGACAGGCGATGCGCTGGTAGTGACTCATTGAACCGCCTTGGCTGCGGGAGCGCTGCGGCGCTGGCGAGCCACTTCCAGCTGTTCGCACATGGCGGCCGTGCCTTCGATCATGCGCGGGCCGGCGCGGTTGAGCAGGTCGCCATTCAGGCGGAACAGGTTATTTTTGCGCACGGCCGTCATCGACGGGAAGGCGCGCCACATGGCCAGGCCGCCTTCGCTGCGCGGGTCGCTCTTTTCGCTGGTGCCGAAGATGACTTCCGGGTCTTCCTGCAGCACGCCTTCCGGCGTGACGACGGGCGCCACCACCTTCATCGCGGCGAACACATTCTGGCCGCCGCACACGCGCATCGAATCGCTGATGATGCTCGCGCCGCTCAAGGTATATAGAGGTTTGTCCCATACCTGGTAAAACACGCGCACGGGCGGGCGCTGCGCGTATTGCGCCGTCAAGCTGGCCAGTTTGGCGCGCAGCTGGGCGGCGGCCGGTCTGGCGATTTTTTCCGTGCCCATCAGCTGGCCCAGGCGCTCCATGCTGTCGGGGATATCGGCCAGCTTGCGCGGCTCGCTGTGATAGATGGGCACCTTCAGCTGGCGCAGCATGGCGATCTGGCGCTCGGCGCTGCCATGCATCCACACGACGATCAGGTCCGGCTTCATGGCGATGATGCGTTCCATGTCGTACTGGCGGTTGTCGCCCACCTGAGGCAGTTTTTTGGCCGCTTCCGGGTAGTCGCTGTAGCTGACGACGCCGGCGATCTTGTCGCCGCCGCCGGCCGCGAACAGCAGTTCCGTGACGTGCGGCGCCAGCGCCAGGATGCGCTGTGCCGGCTTTGCCACGGTGACGGTATTGCCGTCGTCGTCGCGCACGGTGATGGCGGCATGCGTTTGCAGCGAGACCAGTCCGGCCAGCAGCAGCGATATTTTCAGGATTTTCATGTGTGCTTCCATGCGGTGAGGGCCTGCTGCAGGCGCAGCCAGGCATGTTCGTCGGGGGGCAGGCCCAGGCGGATGCCGTGGGCGGCGTGGCGGAACAGGCGCACCCAGATGCCCGATTCCGCCATATGGCGCCAGAGCGCCTCGGCGCGTGCTTCCGGCCACCATTGAAACAGCGCCGTGCCGTTGCTGGCGATGCCGTGCGCCGCCAATAACTGGTGCAGGCGGGCGCCTTCGCCGCGGAGGCGCTCGCGCATGGCTTCCTGCCAGCGCGTGTCGTTCAGGGCGGCCAGCGCCGTTTGCTGCGCCGGGCCGTTGACGGTCCACGGACCCAGCATGTCGGCTAGCTGTGCCAGCAGCGCGGGATGGGCGGCGACAAAGCCCAGGCGCAGGCCCGCCAGGCCAAAGAATTTGCCTAACGAGCGCAGCACGATCAGGCCTGGCCGATGCGCATGGGGACCCAGGCTAGCGTGGGACTCCGTGTCGCCAAACGCTTCATCGACCACCAGCCAGCCGCCGCGCGCGGCCAGCTTGCCGGCCCACTCCAGCAGCAGTTCCGGTGCGATGCGTTCGCCCGTGGGATTGTTCGGGTTGCAGACGACCAGCACGTCGCAGTGGTCGACGGCATCGGCCAGCAGCGCATACGGCACTTGCCGCAACTGGTGGCCGTGCTGGCCCCAGTGGTGCGCATGTTCCGCATACGACGGCGCGGCCACTGCCACGCGCGACGGTGCGCGCAGCCGGGGCAGGGCCTGGATGGCGGCTTGCGTGCCTGCCACGGGCAGCATGGCCGGCGCGTCGTAATACGCGCAGGCGGCGGCCGCCAGCGCGGGATCGGCTTCCGGCAGCCGGTGCCAGGCGTTGGCGTCGGGTGCTGGCGCCGCATACCAGTGCGGATTGATGCCGGTCGACAGGTCGATCCAGTCGGCGATCGGCCGGCCGTATTCGCGCGCCGCGTCGCGCAGGTTGCCGCCATGTTCAAGCAAGATAGGTCTCCCGCAGGTAAGACAGGCCCGCCAGTAGCGCCACCCAGATCAGCCACAAGACAGCCGTTTCGGCGACCAGGCGCCAGGCGCGGTCGATGTCGCGCGCTTCGGCGGGACGGCCGGCGCCCAAAGGCGGGCGGCGTTCCAGCTCGCCGTCATAGATGGCGTCGCCGCCCAGGGCCAGGCCCAGGGCGCCGGCGCCGCTGGCCATCACGGGCCCCGCATTCGGGCTGCCCCAATTGGGCGCCTGCGTGCGCCAGCAGTGCCATGCGTTTTTTTTGTCCGCCATGCTCTTGCCCAGCAAGACATAGGACAAGGCCGTCAGACGCGCCGGCAGGTAATTGAGGATGTCGTCGAAGCGCGCGGCGCAGCAGCCGAACCAGTCGTAGCGCGCATTGCGGTAGCCCCACATGGCGTCGAGGGTATTGGCCAGCCTGAAAAGCACGGCGCCGGGGCCGCCCGCCACGGCAAACCAGAACAGGGTGCCGAAGACGGCGTCGTTGCCGTTTTCCAGCAGGGATTCCGTGCTGGCCTTGGCCAGGCTGGCCGCATCGGCATTGGCCGTGTCGCGGCTGACGATGCGCGCCGTCAGCAAGCGCGCGTTGTCCAGGTCATCGATGGCCAGGGCGTCGGCAATCGGTTGATTGTGGTCGCGCAGGCTGCGCAGGCCCAGGCACAGATACAGCAGGAAGACGTGCAAGGCCGCCCCGGCCAGGCCGCACAGCCACCAGGCGGCATAGCTGATTGGCAGCACGGCCAGCGACCAGGCCAGCGCGCCGCGCAGGAAACGCCCACGGCCCCGGTTCAGCAGGCGTTCGAGCGCGCTGGCGAGGCGGCCAAAACCCACCAGCGGATGCCAGCGGCGCGTTTCTCCCAGCAGCATGTCGAGCAGCACGCCGGCCGCCATCAAGGCGGCCAGCATGGGCAGCGACAGGCCGCTCAGCATGGGCCGCCTTTCAGGTACAGCGGCAAGCCGGCGGCAACAAAGACAGCCTTGTCGCACACGGCGGCCACGGCCTGGTTCAAGCGGCCCGCTTCATCGGTGAAGCAGCGCGAGATGGCGCCGTAGGGGACGATGCCCATGCCCACTTCATTCGAGACGAGCACGAGGTCGCAGCCGGTGTCTTCGATTTCGGCCAGCGCGTACAGCAGATGCGCGCGCTCGCTGTGGAACAGTTCGGGCAGGGCCAGGTCGCCCACGTCCGGATACGTCGCGCCGCCGGAAAACATCAGATTCGTCAGCCACAAAGTCAGGCAGTCGACCAGCAGCAGCCTGCCGGGCCGTGCTTGCCGCAGGATGGTGTCGCCCAGGCGCAGCGGTTCTTCGATAGTCACCCACCCGGCCGGGCGTTGCGCACGGTGATGCGTGATGCGCGTGGCCATCTCGTCATCGCCCGCCTGCGCGGTGGCGATGTAGAGCACTTCCTTGCCGGACTCGCGGGCCAGCTTTTCGGCATAGGCGCTCTTGCCGGAGCGGGCGCCGCCGAAGACCAGGGTGCGCGTCATGGCGCTGTTACCACTCGGTGCCGATTTGTGCGCCGATGCCGGCCGCGTACGCATGCTTGACGACGGCCATTTCGGTGACGGTGTCGGCGATGGCGATCAATTCGTCCGGCGCGCCGCGGCCCGTGATGACCACGTGCTGCATGGCCGGGCGTTCCAGCAGGTCGGCGATGACTTTATGCACGTCGAGGTAGTTGTACTTGAGGGCGATATTGAGTTCGTCGAACAGCACCAAGCCGTAGCTGGGGTCGGCCAGGAAGGTTTTCGCCTGCTCCCATGCCAGTTCGGCTTTTTCGATGTCGCGTTCGCGGTTCTGCGTTTCCCAGGTATAGCCTTCGCCCATCGCATGAAAACTGATTTCATCGGGGAAGCGGCGCAGGAATTTTTCTTCGCCCGTCGACATGGCGCCCTTGATGAACTGCACCACGCCCACTTTCATGCCGTGGCCCATGGCGCGGATGGCCATGCCGAAGCCGCTCGAACTCTTGCCCTTGCCGTTGCCCGTGTTGACGATGATGATGCCGATTTCCTTGTCGGCCTTGGCGATGGCCGCGTCGATGATGGCCTTTTTTCTCTCCATGCGCACGCGGTGGCGTTCGTTGATTGCGGCTGTTTCTACGTCGATAGGTTTGTTGTCGCTCATGTCAGTCCTCTTTCGGTATGAATATCTTGCGTTTGCCGTGATCGATGATCTCGATAGGGTGGCCCAGGTAGTCGCCCAGGATGGAGGCCTGCATCACCTCGGCCACAGGGCCGGCCAGCCAGCCGCCGTCGCCCATCAGCAGCAGCGCATGGGTCGAGACGCTGTGCGCCAGGTTCAGGTCATGGCCTACCATGACCACGGTTTTATTCTGTTCGCGGCACAGCTTGGCCAGCAGGCCCATGACGCTGACCTGGTGCGCCAGGTCCAGCGCGTTGGCCGGTTCATCCAGCAGCAGCAGGGGCGTGTCCTGTGCCAGCATGGCGGCGATCGCCACGCGCTGGCGTTCGCCGCCGGACAGGCTGCGCACGTCGCGCTCGGCCAGGTGGTCCACTTCCATCGAGGCCAGTGCCGCCAGGGCGATGCGCTGGTCGTCGCTGCCTTCCCAGTAATGGTTGTCGTGATACGGGTGGCGCGCCGACAGCACGGTTTCGATGACGCGGTACGAGAACGCGTCGTGCCGCGCCTGCGCGAGGAAGGCCCGTTCGCGCGCCAGTGCTTCCAGTGGCCAGTCGATCAGGGCGCGGCCCTGTATCGTCACGTGGCCGGCATCTGGTTCGCGCAAGCCGGCCAGGGTGCGCAGCAAAGTACTTTTGCCGGCGCCGTTGCGGCCGATGACACTCCAGCATTCACCGTCTTTTATCTGCCAGGTGAGGTTTTCCACGAGGGAGCGCGTGCCCGCCTTCAGGCCCAGTTGGTAGGTGCGTATCATGTGCGGCGCAATCGATGGAGCTGGTACAGGAAGACGGGCGCACCGATCATGGCCGTCACCACGCCGACGGGCAACTGCAATGGCGCCAGCACGGTGCGCGCCAGCGTATCTGCCAGTACCAGGAAGGTGCCGCCGGCCAGCGCGGCGGCCGGTATCAGCAGGCGGTGATCGGGGCCGCAGGCGAAGCGCAGCGCGTGCGGCACGATAAGTCCCACGAAGCCCACGCTGCCGGCGCTGGTGACGGCGCTGGCCGTGAGCAGGCCGGAACAGAAAAACAGGCCCTTGCGCAGGGCGCCCACGCGTACGCCCAGGGTGCTGGCCGCTTCCGCGTGCAGGGCCATGACGTTGAGCGAACGCGCGCAGCGCAGCGCAAAGACCATGGCGCCGGCCAACACCAGCCAGGGCATCAGCCGCGCGGGCGCGCCGGACAGGTCGCCGATCATCCAGAACACCATGCTGCGCAAGCGGCTTTCCGGGGCGATGGAGAGCATCAGGGTGACGATGGCCATGCAGGCCGAGGCCAGGATCACGCCCGTCAGCAGCAACAGCGAGGCGCCGCCTTCGGCCGCCGTGCCGCCGCGCAGGTCGCGCCGGGCAAAGAAGTACAGCAGCATGGACACGCCGACGGCGCCGGCGAAGGCGGCCGCGTCGACGACCCACAGCGCGCACATGAACAGCAGCGCGGCCAGCGCGCCGACGGAGGCGCCGGCGGAAATGCCCAGCACGTAAGGATCGGCCAGGGGATTGCGCAGCAGCGCCTGCATCATCAGGCCCGCCAGCGACAGCGCCGCGCCGGTGACAAAGGCGGTCAGCGCGCGGCCCAGGCGCAGGTCGAGCAGGGTGGCGGCGAGGGTATCGGTCTTGCCCTGCACGACATGGAACAGGGCGGAAGGCAAGTCGGCGAGCGGAATCGCGATCGAACCGATCATGCCGGAGAAAATCAGGCTGGCAATCGCGCACGCGATCAATACCGTGATGATCACGGTGGCGCGGTGGCGCATATTGCGGAAGAATGGGTGCATGTACTGCCTTAAAATCGGGAACCGCATCTGCGGGCGATGGCGGCATGCCATCGCCCGCAGCTTACATCATTACATCATGCTTATTTCATGCCGTAGCGTACGCCAACGAAGAGGTTCGAGCCTGGCGTTGCGTAGAAGCGGCCCAGTTCGTAGTCCTTGTTGGTGATGTTGTTCCAGCGTGCCAGCACCGACCAGTCACGCGCGAACTGGTAGGTGGTGTACAGGTTCAGCAAGCCATAGCCACCGAGCGTGGTTTTGTTGGCGGCATCTTCAAAACGCTTGCCAGACAACTGCCACTCCGTACCAGCGGTCAAAGGACCGGTCGTGTAATCGACGCTGAAATTGGCATGCTTTTTCGCGCGGCGTGCCAGTTGCTTGTCCGTGGTTTCATTGCGCGGATCTTGCAGGTCGATATTGCCGCTGACGTTGAAGGCGCCGAATTTGCGCGCGCCAGCCAGTGTCACTCCCTCGAGCAGGGCTTTGTCGACGTTCATGCTGCAGCCATAGCCTGGCTTCCAGCCGATTACCGGGCAAGTTGACACGTAGGTGAGCATGTCGGTGATCTTGTTATGGTAGTAGATCGCGCTCAGTTGCGATTGGCCGTCGTTGTAATGCAAGCCAATTTCAGCGTTGCGGCCTTTTTCCGGCTTGTTCGTCGGGATGCCGGAGTCAGGGTAGTAAAGATCGTTGAAGGTTGGTGCGCGGAAACTGGTGCCATAGCTGGCGTTGGCGCGCAAGGCGTTGCTGAAACGATAGCCGTAGGCGACGCTACCCGTGTTGTGCGTACCGTACGCCGAGCTGTCGTCGCGACGGCCGCTGATGCTGGCCAGGTGGGCGCCGCGCACCAGGTTGTACGATGCAGCGAACGATTTGGTATTGCGGCCGCCGGACAGGCCCTTGGCCGAGCTCACGACGTCTTCATCACGGTATTCGCCCAGCAATTGCAGGGTGTCACGGCCAATGAGAATATCGTTTTGCCAGCTGATGTCGCTTTGTTTGGTGTCGAACTGGCTTCGGCCGAAGGCGCCGGTGGCGGACACCGAGGTTTGTTTGTCCTTTGCCTGGGCGTAGCGCAGCTCACTGGTCCAGTTCGGCAAGAACTGGTTCTTCGTGAAAACCGAAATGTTTTCCAGCTTATTGTCGTTGCGTGCGTCGAAGTTCAAGCCCGAATCGTACTGCGCATCCAGTTTGCTGTTCAGGAAAGTCAGGCCGACTTCATGGCCCTTGGCCATCTGGTAACCGAACTGGCCGCTGACGCTTTCCTTGTCGTAGCCGTCTTTATCCGGATTGTAGGTATACGTCGAGGCACCCAGCTTGGAGGCGGAAAAGCCATCCGATTTTTCCTTGCCTGCGGTCAGCGCGTAGCTGAAGCTGTTGTTGCCACCAGTAGAGCCGGCAACGCTGGCTTCCGCCTGGCGCGTGTTGTAGCGGCCGTAGCCAGCGAAGGCGGAGAAGCGCGCCGCGCCATCGCCTTTCTTGGTAAAGATCTGGATCACACCACCGACGGCATCGGCACCATACATGGTGCTCAGTGGACCGTAGACGATTTCAACGTGGTCGATGCTCGACAAAGGCAGGGCGCTCCAGTTGGCTGTGCCCGAAGTGGCGGAGCCGATGCGCACGCCGTCGACCAGCACGATATTCTGGTTGCTGTTCGCGCCGCGAATGAAGACGCTCGAATTGGTGCCTGGGCCGCCACTGCGATTGACTTCGATGCCGCGCTGTTTTTGCAGCAGGTCGATCAGCGTACCGGCGCCGGAACGCGCGATGTCTTCCGCGCTGATGGTCTGCGTATCGCTCAATACTTCGCTCAGGTGCTGCGGGTAGCGGTTGGCGGTGACGACGATCGGATCGAAGGTATCTGGCGTGGCTTGGGCGAAAGCGGCAGGCGCGGCAATGGCTAGCGCGAGCGACGTGAGCGTCGCGCGGCAGGAAACAGCATGGGTCATGATAATTTTCAGTAAGTAATATGCAACCAGCCGACGTCCCCGTAGGCCAGATTGAACAGAAGTGGGAACTGAGATTGACGATCGAAGATGGCCATCGGCCATTCGGATCGCGAACATCCCCGTTCGCACACTTCCACCTGTCCTGGCCGGTATCCGGGCTGGCAAGTACGGCTATCCCACCTTCCCATGCTCGATGATTGCAAGCACAGTGGTTGTCAGAGATAGCTTGTCGTCCGCTTCCTGTAGAGAGGGGCGACACTTGCTTACCGTTGCGGGGGCAGCACACGTTCGCCGCGGTTACGGCATCGTGTTTCCCGTTTAACTGCGCTCATGGACATGAGCGCGGGCACCAAAACCCCGCCATTATACGTGCAGCAGGCGGGGACTGAAATGGCCGGCTGGACGATTCGATATCAGAAATCGATGATGACCGTCGCACCATAGGCGATTTTATGGGCGGAATGGGCGGCCAGCAGGGCCGTTTCTTCCAATGGCAGCCGCGCTTGCAATGCTGACAGCAGGCGGATGGTGCCTGCATGGCAGATGATGACCGCCGTTTCGTGTTGTTCGCGCAACAGATCGCCTAAAAACGCATCGACGCGGGCAGCCATCGCCAGCACATTATCGCCGCCGCCGGGGCGGTACCAGGCCAGGTCGGCGGCCCAGGCATCGATGTCCGCGCGCGCAATCGCGTGCCATGGCTGCATTTCCCAGGTGCCGAAATCCATTTCGGCCAGCCGGGCATCAAAGTGTAATTCGCTCGCGGGCAGATCCTGCGCCAGGGCCGTTGCCAGGCCGGCGCAGCGGCGCAGCGGACTGGCGTAGAGCGGCACACCGGGTGGCAAGGTCGCTTGCAGGCTGGCGCGCGCGGCGGCCATTTCATGCGGCGCCACCGCCACGTCGCTGCGGCCATAGCAGGTGCCGCTGGTCACCTGCGGCGCGGGGTGGCGAACGAGAATCAGGCGCATGGTGTCAATAGAAGCGTGTTGGCGGCTGAAAGCTGGAGAGAATGGCCAAGTAAATCGCCACTTCGGCCAGTTGCTGCACGGCGCCCAGGCAGTCGCCCGTATAGCCTTGCAGGCGGCGCTGGCATTTGCGGCCCAGCCAGAATGCGGCAGCTGCCGCCGCGACGATGGCAAAGACCAGCGCCGCCCAGTCAACTATCCCCAGCGCGCCGCAGGCGATGGCAGGCAGCAGGGCGCAGACGGCGGCGATGATGAATTCCCCCGTCGTCATTTCCTGCGCCATCGGTTTGGCCTTGCCTTCGTCGCGCGCATAGTCCATGAGCCAGATCAGCGAGACGGCGGCCAGGCGCGAGAGCGGATGGGCGATGAACAGGGTCGCCACCACGGAGGCAGGCGGCAGCGAGGCGAGTGCGGAGCACTTGATGGCCAGCAGACTGAGGATGCCGATGGCGCCATACGCGCCGATGCGTGAATCCTTCATGATTTCCAGCACCCGCTCGCGCGTCAGGCCGCCGCCGAAGCCGTCGCACATGTCGGCAAAACCGTCTTCATGGAAGGCGCCCGTCAGGTAGATACCGGCGGCGACGGCCAGCAGCACGGTCACCGCCGAAGGCAGGAGCCAGCTGGCCAGCAGATACACGGCGCCGCTGATGGCCGCCACCACCACGCCGACCAGTGGAAAGTAGCGCGAGGCGTGTTGCAGCCAGGCCGGCTCGAAACCCACCCAGCGGGGGATCGGCAGGCGCGTGAAGAACTGCAGCGCGATAAAGAACAGGCGGCACTGATGGACTGCGGCGGAAACGGGGTTGCTCATGATCTTAGTCTGGCGTGGACTTTTCGCTGACCTGGGCCGAGGCGAACGTGGCCATCTCGCGCATGAAGTTGACGGCCGCGTGCAGCAGCGGCAAGGCCAGCGCCGATCCCGTGCCTTCACCGAGGCGCAAATCGAGGTGCAGCAGCGGACGCGCTCCGAGGCTGGCCAGCAGTTGGCGATGGCCGTTTTCATCGGAGCAGTGCGAAAATACGCAGTAATCGAGGATGGCTGGCTGCAAACGGGCCGCCACCAGCAGGGCGCTGCTGACGATGAAGCCGTCGATCAGCAGAATCATGCGCCGTTCGGCTGCCTTGAGCATGGCGCCGGCCATCATGGCGATCTCGAAACCGCCAAAGGTAGCCAGCACGTCGAGCGGCTCATGGATTGCCGCATGATGGGCGACAGCCGCCTCGATCACCTGCTGCTTGTGTAATACCCCTTCCTTGGACAGGCCCGTGCCGGCACCGACGCAGTCGGCAACCGGCGTTTGCGTCAGCTTGTGCATCAGTGCGGCAGCGGCAGTGGTGTTGCCGATGCCCATTTCGCCAAAGCCCAGCACATTGCCGTCCAAGGTGGCGGCCAGGTCCATGCCCGCCTGCATGGCGGCCAGGCATTGTTCCTGGCTCATGGCGGGTTCCTTGGCAAAGTTGCGGGTGCCGGGAGCTTGCTTGCGGTCCAGCAGGCCGTCGCGCGGGCCGAAATCGTGGTTCACGCCGGCGTCTACTACATAGAGGGCGCACTCGCTCTGACGGGCAAAGACATTGATGGCGGCGCCGTTGCCGAGGAAGTTCTCCACCATTTGCCAGGTCACGCTTTGCGGATAGGCGGAAATGCCTTCGGCGACGACACCATGGTCGGCCGCGAAAACGATGATGGCCGGCTGGCGCAAGGCCAGTTGCGTGCTTTGCTGGATCAGGCCGATCTGGCGCGCCAGGGTTTCCAGCATGCCGAGACTGCCCAGCGGCTTGGTCTTGCTATTGATGGCGTGTTCGAGGGCGTTGGCCAGGGCGGAATTGGCGGTGGGGACGATGTGTGGGATAGGCATGGAAGTCAATGTGATGGGGCAGGGGATTGTCGGCACTACGATATCACACAGCAATATTTGCCCAGCTGCAAATTAGCGCTTGCGGGTCGCGCGGCGCAGGGCTATAATTCGCCCCCTCGCTGAACGACGCATGCAAATGCTGAGTACGGTGAGAAAAAGAAGGAGTTGACGGATGTAGTAAAATGCTTCATACTCTTCCTTCTTCGCAGCTGACAAACACAACGCTTTGTCGATAGCGCGAAAGCAGTACCGAATACAGTTCTTTAACAATTAACAGTCGATAAGTGTGGGCATTTGATGTAAGTGCAGCGTCAATCTTCGGATTGGCGTCTAACTTAAAATATCAAATGTTCACAAGAAATAATGAAATAGGCGCTACGAAAGTAGTGGCCTGTCAGTTTTTTGAGTGAGCGACCCGTCAGCAAGACGGTGCCTGTAAAACGGCAAAGTAACAGAGATTAAACTGAAGAGTTTGATCCTGGCTCAGATTGAACGCTGGCGGCAT
>NZ_LRIC01000031.1:0-108955 GCF_001758725.1 Janthinobacterium sp. HH106
CGGCAGGCGCAGGTTCCGCCTGCGCGGGCAAGACTGGAACAGCTTCCGGCGCCGGTGCAGCCGCCTTGCTTGAGAGAAAATAGTAAGCGCCCGCACCGCCCAGCAGTACTACTGCGGCGACGGCTGCAGCGATCAGTTTCATGCGGCTGCCCGCCGCTGGGCTGTCACTTGGCGTGTCGGCCACGGGAGCTGGCGCTGGTGCGGGTTCCAGTACGGGTGCGGGTGCGGGTGCGGGTGCAGGATCGGCACGGCGCTTTTCCAGCACGGGCGGTGGCGGCGGTGGCGGCGGTGGCGCGACCGGCTCCGGGATGAAGACGGGAACGGGTTCCGGAACAGCTTGCGCGACCATTTCTGCCACTGGAGCGGGCTCAGGAACGACCACACTCACTGGTTCGGGAATCGGCGCCGGCACAGGTGCCGCAACAGGTTCTGGCGGCAGCACTGGCGCCACAGCAAAGCTGAATGCGCATTTGGGGCAGAACTTGGCATCGGGCTTGCAATCATGGCCGCACTGGCCACAGGATTTGCCCGGCACGGCAGCGGCGGCGGTCGTGGCGGCGGCAAACGTGGTGCCGCAGGAAGAACAGAATTTGGCGCCCGGCTTATTCTCGGCTTGGCAGGAAAGGCATTTCAATTGGCATCTCTTTTCATATCAACGCTGGGAGTCGCGTACGCTGGCGCTTGCCAGAAAGGCAGCTTTGTTGCCGTACGGCTAAATATCCAACGAGTATATTTTCAAACACCAAGTTGCCACAAGGGAAAATTGCTTTTTGCTCTATTCAATTTTTAAATATTGGTAAAAATCCCGCCGCCACGGCGGTTTGCCGCCCCATCTTGGTGCGCCCATAGCAAAAAACCCGGCAACGCAGTACGCGTTGCCGGGTTTTTCAAAGCCCGAGGGCCAAAGACTATCTACTTGCGTCCACCCCGTGCCGGCGCGGCATGGCCGCCCTTGGCTGGCGGCTTGCTGCCACGGCCCATCGGCACGGCGGCCGGCTTGGCCTTCGTCTTGATGGTCGACAGAATCGATGGACGCACTTTCGACTCGGCGGCCGACGCTTTGGGCGCCGCTGCCGTGCCGCCCAGGGCGATGCGGTTCTTGCCCGGCGTGACCTTGAACTTGTCCGGCGTGCCGGCGCCATGCGTCTGGCGGCTGCGTTCGCCTGCGGCCAGGCCGCCCGATTCCGACGACGTCCAGGCGGGGATCAGATGCTTGTCGCCATTGCCGATCAAGTCGCCACGGCCCATGTTGACCAGCGCTTCGCGCAAGATCGGCCAGTTGGCCGGGTCCTGGTAGCGCAGGAACGCTTTATGGGTGCGACGGATCTTGCCGCTGCGCGCCGTTTCCACCACTTCCGAGTCGGCTGTCACCTTGCGCAGCGGATTCTTGCGCGTGTGGTACATGGTGGTCGCCATGGCCATCGGCGTGGGCATGAAGGTCTGTACCTGGTCCAATTTGAAATTGTTTTTCTTCAGCCACAGGGCCAGGTTCAGCATGTCCAGGTCCGTCGTGCCCGGATGGGCGGCGATGAAATACGGGATCAGGTATTGCTTCTTGCCCGCTTCCAGCGAAAAACGGTCGAACATTTCCTTGAATTCGTCGTAGGCGCCGATGCCGGGCTTCATCATCTTCGACAAGGTGCCCTCTTCCGTGTGCTCAGGGGCGATCTTCAACAGGCCGCCCACATGGTGCGTGACCAGTTCCTTCACGTACTCGGGCGAACGCACGGCCAGGTCGTAGCGCAAGCCCGAACTGATCAGCACTTTCTTGATGCCGGGAATGGCGCGCGCCTTGCGGTACAGGGAAATGAGCTTGCTGTGGTCCGTGCCCAGGTTCACGCAGATGGACGGGTACACGCAGGACAGGCGGCGGCACGACACTTCGATCTCTTTTTCCTTGCAGGCCAGGCGGTACATATTCGCCGTCGGGCCGCCCATATCGGAAATGGTACCCGTAAAGCCTTTGGTTTTATCGCGGATATGCTCGATTTCGCGCAGGATCGACGGTTCCGAACGGCTCTGGATGATGCGGCCTTCATGTTCCGTGATCGAGCAGAAGGTGCAGCCGCCGAAGCAGCCGCGCATGATGTTGACGGAAAAGCGGATCATTTCCCAGGCGGGGATATGCGCCTTGCCATAGCTCGGGTGCGGGGCGCGCGCGTAATTCATGTCGTACACGCCATCCATCTCGTCCATGGCCAGCGGCAGCGGCGGCGGATTGAGCCACACGTCGCGCTCGCCGTGCGCCTGCACCATGGCGCGCGCATTGCCGGGATTCGATTCCAGGTGGAACACGCGCGACGCGTGCGCATACATGACGGGGTCATCCTTGACGACGTCGTAGGCGGGCAGGCGCACGACCGTCTTGTCGTGCTTTTCCTTGGCCATGGCCAGGCGCTCTTCGCGGCTCATGATGCGGATGGGCTTGATGACTTCGGCCGACTTGGAGGCGTTTTCCGTGGCGCAGGCGGTCTTGTCTTCCTGCACCATCTCGTACGGGCTGTAGTGCGGGTCGATCTTGCCGGGCACGTCGACGCGGGTGGAATTGTGCACGCCCCAGTCGTCGCCGGGCAGCCAGCCGGCCGGCACCATGAAGGCCGTGCCGCGCAAGTCGCGGATATCCTTGATGTGTTCGCCGGCGGCCAGGCGGTGCGTCAGGTCGACCAGCGCCCGCTCGGCATTACCGAAGATCAACAAATCAGCCTTGGAATCGGGCAAGACGGAACGGCGGACCTTGTCCGACCAGTAATCGTAATGGGCGATGCGGCGCAAGGACGCTTCGATGCTGCCGATGACGATGGGCACGTCGGAATACGCTTCGCGCGCGCGCTGGGCGTACACAGTGACGGCGCGGTCCGGGCGCTTGTTCGGTTCGGCATTGGCCGTGTAGGCGTCGTCGGAGCGGATCTTGCGGTCGGCCGTGTACTGGTTGACCATGGAATCCATGTTGCCGGCGGTAATGCCGTAGTACAGGCGCGGCTTGCCGAGGATGCGGAAGGCGTCGGCCGACAGCCAGTCGGGCTGGCTGATGATGCCGACGCGATAACCCTGCGCTTCGAGCAGGCGGCCGACCAGGGCCATGCCGAAACTCGGATGGTCAATGTAGGCGTCGCCCGTGACGAGGATGACGTCGCACTGGTCCCAGCCCAGCGCGTCCATCTCGGCACGCGACATCGGCAGGAAAGGCGCCACGGCAGCGCGGGCAGACCGCTTGGGAACGGTCGCAAATAAATTGGTAGGGGAGCTCATAGGGTACGGATTGTACCGGAATTGGCCATTTCCAACCTGACGGCCTGCTTTTTACTGTTGGATTTCAGTACAAAAAACGTTTATTTTTCAATCACTTGGGGAAAGAAGGCCCTTGGGGTCAGACCCTTCGGGGGTCTGACCCCAGCTTTTCCCCGGGTTACATCAGATCCCCATATTGGCAAGAATCTCGCCAAGTTCGCGCAGCGCCGGCTCCAGTTTCGGATGCTTGACGGCAAACTTGGCCGACAATTCCTGGCTGCGCTCGGCCAATCCATACGTGGTCGACTCTTCTTCCTGCTCCTGCGCGGCGCGCTTTTCCATCAGCAACTTGATGTCGACATCGAGTTTTTGCAGCAAACCATGCAGTTCTTCATCGACGGGACCGCTGCTTGCCAGTGTCGAATGCAGCTGTTGCAGCGATTCCTTGAGTTTGCTATCCATGTTTTTTCCTGTCAGTCAGTAAATTGCGTGTCCAGGAACAATTGTTCCACCTTGCTCCTGGCCCACGGGGTCTTGCGCAAAAACTTCAGGCTCGACTTGATGCTGGGATCGCTGATGAAGCAATTGATATCGATGTGCTTGGCCAGGCCGTCCCAGCCGTAGTGGGCGTGCAGGCGCGTCACGATACCTTCCAGGGTAATGCCATTCAAATCTTGCTGACTCATATACTCTTTCAACTGCCTTCTTGTTTACATCTTACTCAATTCTACGCCGCCGGCACGGAAAGCTTGCGTGCGCCATGTCAACGCAACGCAAGCTTCTGATGAGGACGTCTTACTTGGCGTTCAAGCCCCGGCGTTCCAGCAGCGGTTCCACTGTGGCGTCGCGGCCGCGGAAGTCACGGAACAGCTGCAGCGCATCGACGCTGCCGCCGCGCGACAGCAATTTGCTGCGGAACCAGTCGCCATTCTTGCGCGTCAGGCCGCCGTTTTCCTTGAACCAGTTGACCGATTCCGCGTCCAGCTTTTCCGACCACAGGTAGGCGTAATACGCGGCCGAGTAGCCGCCCGAGAAGCTGTGCGAGAAATACGTGGTGCGGTAGCGCGGCGGCACGGGCGCGTAGTCGACACCCGCGTCTTTCAACGATGCCGCTTCAAAGGCCAGCACGTCCGTCGGGATCTGGCTTGGCGCCAGCTGGTGCCAGCGCTGGTCCAGCAAGGCCGCCGACAGGTATTCCGTCGTCATGAAACCCTGGTTGAATTTCTTCGCCGCCGTGACCTTGTCGAGCAATTCCTGCGGCATGGCCGCGCCGCTCTGGTAGTGCTTGGCATAGTTTTGCAGCACTTCCGGCCAGACGGCCCACATTTCATTGACTTGCGACGGGTACTCGACGAAGTCGCTCGGCACGCTGGTGCCGGCAAAGCGCGGGTATTTCACGTTCGAAAACATGCCGTGCAGCGCATGGCCGAATTCGTGGAACATGGTCGTCACTTCATCAAACGTCAATAAGGTCGGCTGGCCGGCGGGCGGCTTCGGAATATTCAACTGGTTGGCGACGACGGGATGCGTGCCCATCAGTGACGATTGCGACACATATTCATTCATCCACGCGCCGCCATGCTTGTTGCCGCGCGCATAGAAGTCGGCGATGAACAGGGCCAGCGGCTTGCCGTTGGCATCCAGAACGTCGTAGACGCGCACGTCCGGGTTGTATACCGGCAAGTCCTTACGCTCCTTGAAGCTGATGCCGTACAACTTGTTCGCGGCAAAGAAGACGCCATTGTTCAGCACGCTGTTGAGTTCCAGGTACGGTTTCAGCTCGTTTTCATCGAAATTGAAACGCTGCTTGCGCAGCTTGTCCGTGTAGATGGCCCAGTCGGCCGCTGCCACCTGGAAACCGCCCTTTTCCGCATCGACCACTTGCTGCAGGTCGGCCGCTTCGCGGCGCGCATTCGCGACGGCCGGTTTCGCCAGTTCCGACAGCAGGGTATTGACGGCCGTCGTGGTCTTGGCCGTCTGGTCTTCCAGCGAGTACGCGGCGTAGTTGGCGTAACCGAGCAAGGTCGCCCGTTCGGCGCGCAGTTTGGCCAATTTCAGCACGATGGCGCGGTTGTCGAACTCGCCGCCCTGGCTGCCGCGGTTCAGCGACGCGTCCATCAGGCGCTGACGCGTCTTGCGATCCGTCAATACGGCCAGCGGCGGCTGGCCGCTGGTGTTGACGAGGGCGATGACGAACTTGCCCGTCAAGCCCCGTTCCTTGGCGGCCGCGGCAGCCGTGTCGATATCGCTGTCCGTCATGCCGGCCAGCTCGGCACGGGTGTCGACGACGATGCTCTTGGCATTCGTTTCCTTCAGCACGTTTTGCGCGAAGGCCGTTTCCAGGCCCGCCTGCTCGGCGTTATAGGCTTTCAGTTTTTCCTTGTCCGCATCGGACAGCTTGGCGCCGGCGCGCACGAAATCCGTGTGATAGCGTTCGAGCAGGCGCAGGGATTCGGCATCGAGGCCCAGCTTGTCGCGCTTGGCGTACAGGGTGTCGATGCGGGCAAACAGTTTCGGGTTCAGCGTGATGGCGTCGCCATGCGCGGCCAGTTTCGGCGACACGTCCACTTCCACCGCTTCCAGCACGCTGTTCGTGTTGGTCGAGGTCATGTTGCTGAAGATGCTCTGCACGCGGTGCAGCAGCTGTCCCGTGCGCTCGAGGGCCACGATGGTGTTTTCAAACGTGGCCGGCTGGCGGTTGCTGGCAATCGCATTGACTTCGGCCAGCTGGCGTTTCATGCCTTCGGCAAACGCCGGCGCGTAGTGACCATCCTTGATCAGGCCGAACTGCGGCATCTGGAACGGCAGCGGGCTCACTTTGAGCAGGGGATTCTGGGCGCTGACGGCGGCGGCAGGTGCAGCGGCGGCGGCCATGGCGGATGGGGCGGCGTGGGCCAGCATGACGCTGGCGGCGATGACGAGCAGTTGTGGACGGATCATGACATCTTTCAGGAAGCGCGGGGAAGAACCGCGATCGCGTCGCGGGCCAGTGGCAGATCATAGCAGCCTGTCACACAGGCGTCATCCAACATGGGCGATCCTGTGGTGCAGCACGCCAAATGCGCGGTTTACCACGGTTTACAGGCAAAATCCCCAAATAAAAATGGCCGCCAATTGCCGGGCGGCCATTGATGTTCAGCACAGACGAGGCCGGTGCTGGGGAGAAATTACTTGCCGTTCAAGCCACGGCGTTCCAGCAGCGGCTCGATCTTCGCATCGCGGCCGCGGAAGTTGCGGTAGATGTCGAGCGCGTCGGCGCTGCCGCCGCGCGATAGCAGTTTATTGCGGAACCAGTCGCCGTTCTTGCGCGTCAAGCCGCCGTTTTCCTTGAACCACTCGACCGTGTCGGCATCGAGCTTTTCCGACCACAGATACGCGTAGTAACCGGCCGAATAACCGCCCGCGAACGCGTGCGAGAAATACGTGGTGCGGTAGCGCGGCGGCGCCGGGGCGAAATCGACGCCCGCTTCCGTCAAGGCGGTTTTTTCAAACGCCAGCACGTCGGTGGGGATCTGTGCCGGGGTCAGCTGATGCCAGCGCTGGTCCAGCAGGGCCGAGGCCAGGTATTCCGTGGTTTTATAGCCCTGGTTGAAATTGTCGGCCGCCGTCACTTTCGCCAGCAGTTCGGCCGGAATGGCCGCGCCCGTCTGGTAGTGCTTGGCGTAGTTTTGCAGCACTTCCGGCCACAGCGCCCACATTTCATTGACTTGCGACGGGTATTCGACGAAGTCGCGCGGCACGCTGGTGCCGGCGAAGCGCGGGTATTTCACGTTCGAAAACATGCCGTGCAGCGCATGGCCGAATTCGTGGAACATGGTGTTGACTTCGTCAAACGTCATCAGGGTCGGCTGGCCCGCTTCCGGTTTCGGAATGTTGAGGTTATTCGCGATCACCGGCTTACGGTTCAGCAAGGTCGACTGGCCCACATAGGCATTCGCCCAGGCGCCGCCGCGCTTGTTGCTGCGCGCGTAAGGGTCGAGCGTAAAGATGGCCAGTTGCGTACCGTCTTCATTGAAGACGTCGTAGACCAGCATGTCGGACGTGTAGACGGGCAAGTCGGTGCGCTGCTTGAAAGTGAGGCCGTACAACTTGCCGGCGGCAAAGAACACGCCCTTGGTCAGCACGCTGTGCATTTCAAAGTACGGTTTCAACTGCGTCTCATCGAAGTTGTAGCGTTCGGCGCGCACCTTGTCGCTGTAGAAGGCCCAGTCGGCGGCGCCCACCTTGAAGCCGCCCTTGCCTGCATCGATGACCTTCTGGATATCGTCCGCTTCACGGCGCGCATTGACGACGGCCGGCTTCGCCAACTCGCCCAGCAGGGCGTTGACGGCGGTGGTGTCGTGCGCCGTCTGGTCTTCCAGCGAATAGGCCGCGTAGTTCGGGTAGCCCATCAGCGCGGCACGTTCGGCGCGCAGCTTTGCCAGTGCCAGCACTTCCTCGGTGTTGTCGAACTCGCCGCCACGGCTGCCGCGCGCTTGCGATGCCGCCATGATGCGTTCGCGCACGGCGCGGTTGGTCAGCAGCGACAGCGGCGCCTGGCCCGTCGTGTTGACGAGGGCGATCACATATTTGCCGTCGAGGCCGCGCTTCTTGGCCAGGCCGGCGGCCACTTCGATGGCGGCCGGCGACAAGCCGTCGAGTTCTTCGCGCGTATCGACGACGACAGCCGAAGCGTTCAATTCCTTCAGTACATTTTGTGCGAACTTGGTCGACAGGGCAGCCAGCTGGCCGTTGTAGGCGCGCAGCTTTTCCTTGTCCGCCGCCGACAGCTTGGCGCCGGCGCGGACAAAATCGGTGTGGTAGCGCTCGAGCAGGCGTTTCGATTCCGCATCCAGACCCAGCTTGTCGCGCTTGGCGTACAGGGTGTCGATGCGCTGGAAAAGCTTGTCGTTGAGCATGATCGCGTCGCTGTGGGCCGCCATCTTCGGCGCCAGTTCGCGTTCCAGGCCTTGGATCGTATCATTCGTGTTGGAACCGGACATCACGGAAAACACGGTGCGCACGCGGCCCAGCAGCTGGCCCGAGCGTTCCATGGCCACGATGGTGTTGTCGAAGGTGGCCGCTTTCGGGTTATTGGCAATCGCGTTGATTTCCGCCAGGTTGGCGGCCATGCCTGCCGTAAAGGCGGGCGCGTAGTCGGCATCCTGCACCTTGTCGAACGGCGGATACTGGAATGGCAGGCTGCTCGCTTGCGCAAACGGGTTCGAGGCGGGCAAGGCGGCGGTAGCGGCGGGCACGGTGGTAGCGGCGGTGGCGGCAAAAGCGGCGGCGGCTGGCGCCAGCATCAGGCTGGCGGCGATGACGAGCATTGTAGGACGGGTCATGTCTTCTTTCAAGGAACGCAAGAGAGCCGCGATTGTGTCGCGGGCCAGCCTGAAATAATAACAGCCTGACACACTTGCGTCACCAGCAACTACCGGTGGTAGCGCGCCTGCCAGTAATGAACGGTTTTCATGCGCCCCGCACTACGATGCCGATTTAATAATGCGGCGGACGTTCGTTGACCAGCCCGCCATTCGCCTGCTGCGCCCCGTCCCTCACATGCTCGCCCAGCTTGTGCAGCATCGCTTCCAGCTGGTCGATGCGCTTGCCCTGCTGGTACACCATCTGGTTCAGCGACTCGACCAGGTCTTCCTGCTGCGCCAGCTTGATTTCGATATCGACGAAACGTGTTTCCATCTGTTCTGCATTGTCCATGGTGCTCTCGGTGATTCCTGACTGAAAGGGGGCATTCTACCGCCGCAGCGGCGTGAGCCAGGACAAACTGCGTCCATTCGCCGCCGGACGGGGCCCGATTTCTGTTTATTCTTCCTGGATAGGCTCAAGCCGCTTGACGAATGAGAACAAACGATTACAATGAACACACCAACGCGACCCGAACCAGTACTGATCGATACGCGCAAGACGGCCGAATACCGGCGCTGGGAAGACTCCCTGCACGATGTGGCGGCCGCCGCCATCGATGCACGCATCAAGCATTTGCAGCACGGTAAAAAGGGCGACTGGCGGCCAGTGGGCGAAGGCGTGTGCGAGCTGCGTTTTTTACAGACGGGACCCGGCTGGCGCGTGTACTTTCACGAAACGAATCGGGGCACCCTGATCTTGCTGCTGCTGGGTGGCAACAAATCGAGCCAGCAGCGCGACATCAAACAGGCGCAAGCGATACTCAAGGACTTGAAAGCCCGGCAGGCAGCCATCCGGAAAGCGGCGGCAAGCCCATCGACAGGAGCACGAAAGAAATGAACCACCATATCGACCATGACACCTTCGACCTCGACGACCTGGAAGCCTTAGGCCTTAGCAAATTTGACCCAACCCAACACCTGACCAGCAAGGCCGCCGTGGCCGCCTACATGAGCGAAATCGTCGCCACCGGTAACGCCGAACTGTTCCAGTCGGCCATGAACGACGTGGTGCGCGCGTACGGCATGGGCAAGGTGGCGGCCCGGGCCGACATCACGCGCGAAGGCGCATATAAAGCCTTGCGCGAAGGCAGCAAGCCGCGCTTTGAAACCATTTTGAAGATGCTCGATGCGCTGGGCATGCAGCTGGCCATCGTGCCCAAAACCACGCCCGACAGCACCGTGGAAGCGTGAACGCTGCTTAAGCCTTCGGCGCGGCCAGCAAGGCCTTCATGCGCGCCAATCTTTCCTTGGGCGAAATCACTTCCGCCTCCGTCGGCACGGCATCGCCCACGTCGAGTTGCATTTCCTTGATGAAGCGCGACGGGTCGCAATGGACTTGCTCGCCCGCCCGCTTGCGCTTCTTGCACCAGGTGACGTGCAAGGTGCGCTGCGCGCGCGTGATGCCCACATACATCAGCCGCCGCTCTTCCTGGATACGCGCGGCGATGGTTTCGGCCGGCGCGTCAGGATCGCCCTTGTGCGGCAAGATCCCCTCTTCCACGCCAACGAGAAATACGTGCGGAAACTCCAGCCCTTTCGACGCGTGCAGGGTGGACATGCGCACGGCGTCCTGCTCTTCGTCCTTGCCCTCGAGCATGGTCATCAGGGCCACCATCTGCGTCAGTTCCAGCACGTTCTTTTCTTCGCCATCGCGGTCCTTGCCGCCCCTGCCCCGTTCCTTGAGCCAGTTGACGAATTCGAGCACGTTCTGCCACTTGCTTTGCGCTTGCCGTTCCTCGAAGGCATCGTACAGATACGATTCGTAGTGGATTTCCTTCATCATGTCGTCCAGCACTTCGGCCGCGTTGTCGCCGCTGCCGGCAGCGCCGGGACGGCTGGCGCGCGACTCGAGGTCGTTGATGAAGTTGCAGAAGTCGCGCAGCGGACCCAGCTGGCGATCCGTCAGCTTGGCCTCGATGCCGCCCTTGAACACGGCCTGGAACAGCGAGCACTGCCACTGCCCCGAGAATGCGCCCAGCACCTCCAGCGTCGACTGGCCCACGCCACGGCGCGGCGTCGTCACGGCGCGAATGAAGGCCGGGTCGTCGTCTTCGTTGGCCAGCAAACGCAGGTAGCTGATGATGTCCTTGATCTCGGCCTTATCAAAAAAACTCTGGCCGCCCGAGATCGTGTACGGAATGCGCTCCTTGCGCAGACATTGTTCGATGATGCGCGCCTGGTGGTTGCCCCGGTACAGAATCGCGTAATCGGAAAATTTGTTCTTGCGCTCGAAATGGTCGGCCGAGATCATGATGGCGACCTGCTCCGCCTCCTGCTCGTCCGTCTGCATGCTCAGCACCTTGATCGGCTCGCCCAGGCCGTGTTCGGACCACAGCGACTTTTCAAACAGCTTCGGATTGTTGCCGATGACGGCATTGGCCGCATTGAGCACGCGCATGGTGGAGCGGTAATTCTGCTCAAGCTTGATCACGCGCAAGTCGGGGAAATCCGTTTCCAGCGTTTTTAAATTTTCCACCGTGGCACCGCGCCACGCATAGATCGCCTGGTCGTCGTCGCCCACGGCCGTAAACATCGGCTTCTTGCCGATGCCCGTCACCATCAGTTTGACCAGTTCGTACTGGCAGGTATTCGTATCCTGGTATTCATCGACCAGCAGGTAGCGCAAACGGCGCTGCCACTTGTCGCGCACGGGGCCGTTGTTGCGGAACAATTCCACGGGCAGGCGGATCAGGTCGTCGAAATCGACGGCCTGGTAGGCGGAAAGCGTGGCCACATAGCTGCGGTAGATGCGCGCCGCGTTGGCTTCATCTTCATCCTTGGCTTGCGCCAGCGCCATGTCCGGATCGATCAGGCCATTTTTCCAAAGCGACATGGCATTCTGGATGCCGCGGATCACCTGTTTATCGGTGGTAATGGCGAGATCTTGCACGAGGGAAAAACAATCGTCGCTGTCCATGATGGAAAAGCGGTCCTTCAGCCCCACGCCATTGGCTTCCTGGCGCAGGATTTTCACGCCCAGCGAGTGAAAGGTCGACACCGTCAACTGCTTGGCCTGGCGCGGCTGTTTCAATAATTTGGCGATGCGTTCCTGCATTTCCAGCGCCGCCTTGTTGGTGAAGGTCAGTGCGGCAATGGTGCGCGGGTCATACCCCCGGTCTTCGATCAGATGGGCGATCTTTTGCGTGATCACGCGCGTCTTGCCCGAACCGGCGCCCGCCAGCACCAGGCAGGGGCCGTCGAGGTAGGTAACCGCTTCGCTTTGGGGCGCATTCAGACCGAACTGTGGTGCTTTGGACATCAGGGTATTTCCGCAGGGAACAGCAGCCCATTGTAACAGCGTCGTGCAGCCTATTTGCATGCCGGACCATGCCTGAAAAACAGGCAATGGCATTGATATATCGCCATATGCCGCCATCTTGGCCGATGCAATGCGTGCGGCGATGCCACGCCTGGAGTACCATTCCGCCTATATCGCCCGTGCGCGCCCACTTACCGAATGGCAGTCCCATGAAATTTGAACACCTGATTGAAATCAATGATCCGTTGAATCCGCTGATCGATACCTTGACCCTGGAACAAGTGTGGCGCGGCCTGGTCTTGCGCGCCGAGTCGCCGAAGCTGTTCGTGCCGCACCTCGATGAGTGCCGGATCAGCGAGCGCTGCGACGCCGGTTTCGCGCGCAGCCTGCGCTATGGCGAACTGGTCATCAACGACAAGGTGGTGCTGGTGCCGCAACTGCAGGTGCGCTATGAAGTGCCGGCGCAACAGGATATCAGCGCTTCCTCGCTGGTGATGACCATCGAAATGCCCGACGAAGCGAGCCTGTGGGTGCGCTTCCAGTACGACGACGGCCATGACGCGGCCACCGATGCGGCCAACGCCCTGTACGACGACTTCCGCCGCTCGGCCTACAAGGAGTCGGACATCGACACGGTGCGCATCATGCGCGAACTGGCGCTCGAGGGACGGCTCGATGCAGGTCTGCTGAATTAAGCTCCCACGCTAAATTCGTGCGCTGCGGCCCCATAGCTGGTCGGGGCGAAACTGCAGTCCCGCCTGCTCCGCGCTGAGCACTTCGCGGATGGCGTGCAAGTCCACGCGCGTATCGCGCCGCAGCGGCACGTCCAGGCGCGCGCCGCGGGGGCCGACCAGCGACTGCACGTGGGGCGTGGTGGCGTTCAAGCCCTTGCGCGTGACAACGCCGATTTCCCCGTTGAGTAATTTGACGAAAGTGCCGACCGGGTAGATGCCCAGCTCGCGCACCAGCAGGGACGCCAGCGGCGCATCCAGGGTGGCCTTGTCGGCCATCAACATTTCACGCAGGGCCACGTTCGGCAGCAAAGGCTGGCGGTAGCTGCGCTTCGACACGCGCGCGCAATAGCGGTCGGCCAGCATGATCAGCCGGGCGCCGATGCCGATCGCCTCGCCTTGCGTGCCCAGCGGATAGCCGCTGCCATCGATATTTTCATGGTGCTGCAGCACGGCCTGCAGCCAGACGGCGTCCGTGACGCCGACCACGCGCAGCAAGTCGACACCGGCTTGCGGATGGGCGCGCAAATAGGCGCGTTCCTGCGCGTCCAGCGGGCCCGCCTTGTGCTGGAAATCCGCATGGCGTTCCAGCATGCCCACATTCATGCTCAGCGCGGCCAGCAGCACACTGCGCACGACGGCGTCGTCGAGTTTCAGGGCGCGCGCCAGCAGGGCCGTGATGACGGCCGTGTCGACGCTGTGGCGCACGGCAAAGTCGCCCGCGCCCTGGTTGTGCAGGATGCAGGCCAGCGCCACGTCGGCATCCAGAACAACGGCCTCTTCCACCAGTTGCGCCAGCGGCGCCAGGGACAGGTGGCTGCCCGCCTGCCCGGCGGCGATGACCGGCAAGACGAGGGCCAGCCCTGCCGTGACGAGGTTCAGCATGCGCAGGGCCGATGGCGCTTCCGTGGCCGTGCGCGGCACGTCGGCGCTGGTATCGGCGATGACGCCGCGCGCCAGCAGCAATGCGATCTGGTTTTCGCTGCTGATGACATGGCCCAGCCTGGCCAGCAAGCCGCCCGTTTCGCCATGCACGTCCCAGGGCAGGGCCACGCCCAGGGCGAGTTCTCCCGCGTAAATGCGCCGAATTTTCACATCGTCTCCATCATCGCCTGCACCCGCTTGTTTTTACCATCCTGGCATCAGCGGCATGTGCCAATTGAAATGTTTTTTGCTTTTAATCAATATTTCAATGTGGCAGCGATGATCGCGCAATCATGTGCGCTTGTCTACAAAATTGTATAAATATCAAAATTGCATCAGACGCCAGGCGAGCAGTCGGCGCAGTCCGGTGCGTGTTCCGGGTCTTTTTCCAGGTGCAGCGCCAGCTCGCGCAAGGCCGTGCGCACGCCTTCCTCGATGACGGGGTGGTAGAACGGCATGTCGAGCATGGCGGGCACCGTCAGCTGCGCCTGGCAGGCCCAGGCCAGCAAGTGGCCCAGGTGTTCCGCCCGTGGGCCGATCAGCTCGGCGCCGAGAAAGCGCTTGCTGCCGAATTCCGCATACACGCGCAACATGCCTTGGTTTTGCAGCATGACGCGGCTGCGGCCCTGGTTGCCGAACGACACGGCACCGACGGCAAAGCGGCCCGCGTGACTGACGCACAATTGCTGGTAGGTGGCGCCCACGGTGGCGATCTGCGGCTCCGTGAAAGCGATCGCCAGCGGCGTGCGGCGCAAGCCAGGTTTGACGTCGGGAAAGCGCGCCGCGTTGTCACCCGCTATGCGGCCCTCGTCGGCCGCTTCGGGCAGCAGCGGCAAGGCGTTGTCGGCATCGCCCGCGATGAAGATGGCGCTGGTGCCGCACTGCATGGTGTGTGTATCATGCAGAGGGATGCCGTGGCGGTCGAGCTCGATTTGCGCCGTGTCCAGGCCGATCTTGTCCACGTTCGGACGGCGGCCGATGGCGGCCAGCACGTACTCGAACTGCTCGGTTTTTTCCTGACCCGCATCATCGCGGCTGGTCAGCGCGATGCCGCCGCCGTCCGGCGTTGTTGCCATGTGCGCGACCTGGGTCATGAAACGGATATCGATTTCGCGCGCCAGCACGGCATCGGCCTCCCGCAGCACCAGCGGGTCCGTCAGCTGCGCGACTTTATTGCCGCGCGCAAACAAGGTCACGCGCACGCCCAGCCGCGCCAGCGCCTGGCCCAGTTCCAGACCGATGACGCCGCTGCCGACCACGGCGACTGACTTTGGCAAGTCCGTCCATTCGAACACGGCGTCGCTCGTGATGACGCGCTCGCCCGCCGCCTGCCACTCGGGCGGCACGATGGGCGTGGAACCGGTGGCGATCACCACGCTGGCCGCTTCGACAAGCGTATGTTCGTCGACCTGCAGCTTGGCCGGCGCAATGAAGCGGGCGTGGCCGCGCAGTTTTTCTTCCTCGGGGATGGCGTTGACGCCGTCGAGCACGAAGCCGACAAAACGGTCGCGCTCGCTGCGCACCCGGGCCATCACTTGCCGGCCGTCGATGCGCACGGGGCCCGGATGCACGCCAAAAGCGGGCGCGGCGGCCACCGCATGGGCCGCCTCGGCCGCCGCGATCAGGAGTTTGCTGGGCATGCAGCCGACCCTGGCGCACGTCGTGCCGTACGGCCCGCTTTCGATCATCAGCACGCGCTTGCCCTGCATGCGCGCGGCCTTGTGCGCCGTCATGCCGGCCGTGCCGCTGCCGATCACGGCTACATCCACTTGTATCGTTTTCATCGTGCTACTTATCTCCGCGTCAGATTGCTCACAGCGTTCGATACTACCCGTTTGCCGAAAATAAGGTTTTACTTTGCTGCAATATGTGTATTAGTATAACTAATCAATTTTAAAATTTATAAGCTGAGCTAATGGGATCACTCGATTATCGCGCGCTGGCCGTGCTGGACGCCGTGGCCAGCCATGGCAGTTTCGACAAGGCCGCCCTGGCCCTGGGCATCACCCAGTCGGCCGTCTCGCAGCGCATCAAGGCGCTGGAAGACGCCAGCGGGCGCTTGCTGATCATCCGTGGCCAGCCAGCCGTGCCGACGGGCCTGGGCCAGCGATTGATCGTGCATCACCGCAACGTCAAGCTGATGGAAGCATCGCTCGACATCGACCTGGGCAACAGCGTCAGCATGCCGGAAATCGCCATCGCCATCGATGCCGACAGCCTGGCCACGTGGTTCCCCGACACCTTGTCCGCCCTGCTGGCGCCACCCCGCTGCCAACTCGACGTGCGCCTGGCCGACAGCGACAGCGCCCTGCAGATGGTGCGCGACGGCTCCGTGTTTGGCTGCGTGGCGGCCGAGTCCGGCACAGCGCTCGACGCGGCGGCGGCCACCAGCGTCACGCCGCTGGGCACCTTGCGCTATGTCTGCGTGGCCACGCCCGTGTTTGCGGGTCACTGGTTCGGCGATGGTTTTATTGCCGAGGCCGTGCAACTGGCGCCGGCCGTCGTGGGCCAGCACGGCTTGCTGGCGCGTTTCCTCGCTGAACAATTGAGCATGCGTGAACCGTTTCCGCACCATACCTTGCCGGTCGAAGCGGCGCGCCGCGCCTGCGTGCTCGATGGCCTGGCCTACGGCCTGATGCCGCAGCGCCTGGCCGCGCAGGCGCTGGCGACGGACCGGCTGGTCGACCTGCTGCCGGGCAGCACCCTGGATGTGCCGCTGAGCTGGCACGCGTGGACCCTGGACACGCCGTTTACCAAGCTGTTGTCGGAACAGATCGTCAAATCGGCGCGCGATTACCTGCAGTAATTTAAATATCGAGCGGGTCCACTTCCAGCGACCATTTCACGCGCGTCTTCATGGCGCGCAACTCCGCTAACCATTCCTTCAGGAACGCCTGCAAGGCCGGCCGCGAAGGCGATTCGAGCAGCAGCTGGGCGCGGTCCACGTTGTAGACGCGCGTCATGCTCATGGGAATCGGGTCGTTGATGGTCACCTGCGGGTGTTCCATGCACTCTTTCGCCGCCTGCAGGAATTCGATGGCCGTGGCCAGCTCGGGCGCCTCGGCGCGCAGCAGGGCCTGGAACAGATACGGCGGCAGCGCCGCCTGGGCCCGCTCTTCCAGCAAGGTCGTGGCGAAGTGATCGTAATCGTGGTTGACGACGGCGTCGTACAGCGGATGACGCGCATAGCGCGTCTGGATCAGCACTTCACTGACGCTGCCCCCTTCCGTCTGCGCGGCCCGCCCGGCCCGGCCCGCCACCTGCATCAGCTGGGCGAACAGGCGTTCGCTGGCCCGGTAATCCTGGGAAAACAGGGCCGTGTCCGGGTTCAGGATGCCGACCAGGGTCAGCTTTTTGAAATCGTGGCCCTTGGCCACCATCTGCGTGCCGATCAGGATATCGACTTCGCCCCGGTGCACGGTGTCGAACGCTTCCTGCGCACTGCCCTTCTTGCGCGTGGAATCGGCGTCGATGCGCAAAATGCGCGCCTCGGGAAACAGTTGCTGCAAGCCCTCTTCCACGCGCTGCGTGCCCCGTCCCAGCGGCTGCAAGTCGACGTTGCCGCACGTGGGGCAATGGCGGGGAATGCGCAATTCCAGGCTGCAATGGTGGCAGCGCAAGCGGTGCTCGGGCTTGTGCAGCACCATGAACGAAGTGCAGCGCGTGCAATTGCTGATCCAGCCGCACGATTCGCAGCAGATCACGGGCGAATAGCCGCGCCGGTTCAGGAACAGCAGCGACTGCTCCCCGCGCTCCATGCGCAGTTTTAATGCGGCGACCAGATGCGAGGTCAGGCCGTCTTTCGGCTTGTCGCGCTCCATGTCGAGGATCTTGACGCGCGGCAAGACCGCATTTTTGACGGCCCGCTCGCGCAATTCCAGCTTGCGGTAGCGCCCCGTCTGCGCGTGGTGCCAGCTTTCCAGCGACGGCGTGGCCGAACCGAGCACGATGGGAATCTGCAATTGCCAGGCGCGCCACACGGCCAGGTCGCGCGCGGAATAACGCAAGCCTTCCTGCTGCTTGTAGGAAGGATCGTGCTCTTCGTCGATGACGATCAGTTTGAGTTTCGGCAAGGACGCCAGGATGGCCAAGCGCGTGCCGAGCACGATGCGCGCCTGGCCCTGGTGCGCGGCCAGCCAGTGCAGCATGCGCTCGCCTTCGGACAGGCTGCTATGCAAAGTGGCCAGCATGACGCCGGGAAAGCGCGCGCGGATATTGCCTTCCAGCTGGGGCGTCAGGTTGATTTCCGGCACTAAAATCAGGATTTGTGCATCGTCCTCGCGCGCCAGCACCTGGGCGCACGCCTGCAGATACACTTCCGTCTTGCCGCTGCCCGTCACGCCGTACAGCAGGGTCGGCTTGAAACCCTGCGCGCCGCCGATGGCGTCCGCCGCCTCTTGCTGGGCGGCATTGAGCGCCGGCATGTTCAGCGGCGTGCCGTCATGCGCATCGGCCAGCTTGGCCAGCTTCTTGATGGCGCGGTCGAGCGCCACGGTGGTGAGCACGCGCAAATTCTTCGGTAAACCCGGCAAGGCCACTTCACCGAGCGGGCGCTGGTAGTAATCGGCGGCGAAGGCGGCCAGCGCCAGCCACTGTTCCGACAGCGGCGCCAGCTGGCTGCGCACGGCCAGCACGTCCTTCAATTTCGCGGCGGGCACATCGGTGCTGTCGGACACGCCGACGATCAGCCCCATCACTTCGCGCCGGCCGAATGACACCAGCGCCAGCTGCCCCACTTGCGGCAGCGGCACGGCAGCGCCCGTATCCGCCGCCGCTGTCCAGCGGTAGTCGAACAAGGCGTTCAAGGGCGTGTCGAGCGCGATTTTCAGGATGCACGACGTCAAAATGCACTGCGACATGGGGGTAGGGCCTATCTCAATAAAAAAACGCGCCGCAGGGGCGATGGCGCGGCGGGATGTCCGGCATCAAGCCAGCGGGCCATGATACTTGTTTCATCCGTCAAACGCCTAACGACGGACGGGACGGCGTGCTCTCGTGCCTGAAGAAAATTCTGTGGATAACTTTGTGGACAAAGCAAAATTAACTTTCAGAAAAATGTGGACATAAAATTTCGACTGCCGTCAAGAGCGGCACGCAAGAAAAATTAATCATTTAAAATCAATGGCTTAAAAATTGATGCCCGGGCGGTCACAAATCCACAGGGCATTTCCGCCGCTGTGCATAACTGAGCCATTTGTAATGTATTTATACAGAAATCGGCACCATTTTGAGGCGTCCGATCGGCAAAAACGCGGACGGCATGCAGCAAAATTGACAATTGCCGGGCAAGCGTTCGTTTTTACCTGACGGACGGCGAAACATTGTTCAATTATCATGCACTGCAACATGCACTTCAGGTGAAACCTGAACATCGGCGCTAAGTATCGGTTAACAAAATACTTTTCAATTTTATCCACAGAATCTGTTGATAACTTTGTGGACAATGAAGGAATAAGGCAAGCGGACGAAAGAATAACCTTATCAATAGCAACAAAGTCCGCTAGTCAATGAATTTTTTATTCCTTAATAATCAATCACTTGCAAATCCCCCCCGGGCATGGCTTTGACACTGCCTCTTATTTCCGCAGCAAAAAAAATTGTGCATAAGTCGGTATGTCTTGCTAAGGCGCAGCAAAGAAAAAGGCAGGCTTCCGTTGGAAAGCCTGCCTTTTCTGCCCCTGCACCAGGGGAAAATGACGATTTACTGGCCGCTGCGCATGGCGCGGCTCATGCTGTGCACGGCGTCCACCATCGCTGCCACGGATTCCGGCGGCGTGAACTGGGAAATGCCATGGCCCAAGTTGAACACGTGGCCCGTACCTGCCGATGGCGCGCCAAAGGCGTTGAGCACTTTCGCCACTTCGGCACGGATCTGCTCGGGGCTGGCGAACAGGATGGCCGGGTCGAGGTTGCCCTGCAAGCCCACTTTATGACCGACCAGCTGGCGCGCGCGCGTCAGGTTGACGGTCCAGTCCAGGCCCACGGCATCGGCGCCGATGTCGGCGATCTGCTCGATCCACTGGCCGCCGCCCTTGGTAAACACGATGGCGGGAATCTTGACGCCATCCTTGTCGCGTTTCAGCTGCGCCACCACTTGCTGCATGTAGGCCAGCGAGAATTCCTGGTAGGCGCCATCGGCCAGCGCACCGCCCCAGGAATCGAAAATCATCACGGCTTGCGCGCCGGCGTCGATCTGCGCATTCAGGTACTGCGCCACGGACGTGGCGTTGATCGCCAGGATGTGGTGCATCAGGTCAGGGCGGTTGTACAGCATCTTCTTGATGGTATGGAACTCTTTCGAGCCGCCGCCTTCCACCATGTAGCACGCCAGGGTCCACGGGCTGCCGGAAAAACCGATCAGCGGCACACGGCCATTGAGTTCCGTGCGGATTTGCGTGACGGCCTTGAAGACATAGTCGAGCGATGCCAGGTCCGGCACTTGCAAGGCCTTCACGTCCTGCTCCGTGCGCAGCGGGCGCTCGAACTTCGGGCCTTCGCCATCGGCGAAATACAGGCCCAGGCCCATGGCGTCCGGCACCGTCAGAATGTCCGAAAACAAAATCGCCGCGTCGAGCGGGAAACGCTCCAGGGGCTGCAAGGTCACTTCCGTTGCGTAATCGGGATTCTTCGCCAGGCCCAGGAAGGAGCCGGCCCGCTCGCGCGTGGCGCGGTATTCGGGCAGGTAGCGGCCTGCCTGGCGCATCAGCCAGACAGGAGTGTGCTCGGTCGGCTGGCGCAGCAGGGCGCGCAGGAAAGTGTCATTCTGGAGCGGAGCAAATTGTGGCATGGCAGGCAATCGAGCTTGGAGAAGCGGTATTATCGCATCCAATCGCCGCCATTTCATTGATTCCGGTGCCGCTTTGCAGCATTTGCCACGCACAGCGATGACTTTCGTTGTGCCTGCCCTTCCATTATGATGATGAACGCCGCCGCGCTGCCTGACGCCGCCTGGAGGCCCCTCTACCCACCACGACACGGAGCCCGCATGACCTCGACCGCATCCAGCACCCCTTATGGCATTTGGCCATCGCCGATCAGCGCGGCCATCGTCGCCGCCGGCGCCTCGCCGCTGACGCAGCTGGCCCTGGGAGGAGCGGATGGCGCCGACGTGTTCTGGCTGGCCGGGCGCGCCAGCGAGGCGGGCCGCAACACCCTGCTGCGCCAGCGCGGCGCGCGTGTCGATGAACTCACGCCAGCGCCGTTCAATGTGCGCACCCGCGTGCATGAATACGGCGGCGGCGCGTATGCGGTGGCCGGCAATACCGTGTATTTCTCGCATTTCGCCGACAATTGCCTGTACCGCGTGGCCGGCGACGCCGCGCCCGAAGCGTTCACCACGGGCGGCAATACGCGCCACGCGGACTTCGTCGTCGATGCGGCCCGTGCCCGCCTGATCGCCGTGCGCGAACAGCATCCGGCAGAGGGCCATGCGCAGCCGGAAAACTGCCTGGCGGCCGTCGGCTTCGACGGGCACGAAACGGTGCTGGCGCGCGGCCACGATTTTTATGCGGCGCCGCGTTTGTCGCCGGACGGTAGCCAGCTCGCCTGGATCAGCTGGGACCACCCGCGCCTGCCGTGGCAAGGCACGGAACTGTGGCTGGCCGACGTGCAGGCGGACGGCAGTCTCGGTTCGCCCCGCCTGATCGCCGGCGGTGCGCGCGAGTCGATTTGCCAGCCGGAATGGTCGCCGAGCGGCTTGCTGCACTTCGTTTCCGACAGCAGCGGCTGGTGGAATCTGTACCGCCTGCATGGCGCCGACATCGAGGCGCTGTGCCCGATGGAAGCGGAATTTGCCACGCCGCACTGGACCTTCGGCGGCAGCATGTACGATTTTCTTTCCGACGCCGAGATCGTCTGCACGTATATCCAGTCCGGCATCAGCTACCTGGCGCAGCTGAACGTGACGGCGGCCAAGCTGGAACCGATACCGCACCCGTACCAGGAAATCCGCGAACTGCGCGTGGGGCCCGGCTTCGTCGCGCTGCTCGGCGGCAGTCCCACCATCGCGCTGGAACTGGCGCGCATTGACCTGTCGAACCATGAACTGGAAGTGCTGGCGCAGTCGATCACGGCCTTGCCCGCGCTGGCGTACCTGTCCGTGCCGCGCAGCTTGAGTTTTACCAGCAGCAATGGCCGCACGGCGCACGCCTTCTTTTATCCGCCGAAAAATGACGACGTGCAGGCGCCCCAGGGAACATTACCCCCCGTCATCGTCATCAGCCATGGCGGCCCCACGAGCATGGCCAGCAATACCTTGAAGCTGGCGACGCAGTACTGGACCAGCCGCGGCATCGGCGTGCTCGACGTCAATTACGGCGGCAGCAGCGGTTTCGGCCGCGAATACCGCGACGCGCTGCGCGGTCAGTGGGGCATCGTCGACGTGGAAGACTGCATCGCCGGCGCCCGCTACCTGGCCGCCGAGGGCCTGGCCGACCCCGAGCGCCTGATTATCCGCGGCGGCAGCGCGGGCGGCCTGACGACCCTGTGCGCGCTGACCTTCCACGACGTCTTCAAGGCCGGCGCCAGCTACTATGGCGTGTCCGACCTGAAGGGTCTGGACGACGATTCGCACAAGTTCGAATCGCGCTACACCGATTACCTGATCGCCCCCCAGCCGCAAGCCGAGGCGCTGTACCGCGAGCGCTCGCCCATCCACCATACGGATAAACTGTCGCGCCCGATGATCTTCTTCCAGGGCCTCGATGACAAGGTGGTGCCGCCGCAGCAGTCGCAGCTGATGGTCGACGCCCTGCAGGCGCGCGGCGTGCCCGTCGCCTACGTGCCGCTCGAAGGCGAGGGCCACGGCTTCCGCAAGGCGGAAAACATCGTGCGCACCCTCGACGCGGAACTGTATTTCTACCAGCGCGTATTCGGCCTGCCCGTGACGGCCGGCGAGCCGCCCGTGCATATCGCCAATTTACCCGCATGAGCGAACCGAATGTAGAGCAACATCTGCTGGACGAGTTCGCCGCCCTGGAGCAGCACGAACAGATGATCCTGGCCTTGCTGGCCATCGCGGGCGAACCCGTGGGCAAGCATGCCGTGTATGAACACTTGCAGCGCGCCAATGTCGTCGAGCCGGACGGCACGCCGTTTGCCCTGCTCACCGTCACGGGCATGCTGCAGCATTTGACGCGGCACGCGCTGGCGTCCGAAGTGGTGGGACGGGGCTATGCCTGCGAAGCGAAGCTGCGCTGGCCCGCCATGCGCGCCGCCATCGAGCACCTGGTGTTCCGCGACCTGTGCCAGGCCATCGAGCTCATCAACCCCGTGCGGCGCAACTGGGATGGCTATGTGGAATTGCGCAGCTACCGGCAAGGCGTGGCGCGCCTGCGCATCGCCCTCTTGCGCAATGACGAGGTGCGCCACGTGGCCGCCATCCTGGCCGCCTGCATGGCGTGCTATGAAGCGCAGCAGCTGCATCCGCTGATCGAGATCTTCGGCCGGCCGTTCGAGCCGGAAATGCTGTCTTTCGTCATGCCGCAACTGCAGGACGACATCCTCGCCGTGCTGCTGGGCAACGCCCCGCGCGAACCGGCCACGGCGCACGCCATCCGTACCTACGCGCGCGCGCACCACGCGCGCCAGGCGGCCGCCGGCGACCACATCGGCGCCGCCCTGCCGCTGGCCTTGGCCGAAGACGCCCTGCTGTGCGGCGAACTCGACGCGGCCGCGCGCTACCTGGCGGGCCAGCAGGGGCCGCAGGCACTGTTTGTCGACAGCAGCATCGCCCTGTTGCGCGGCGAACATGCCCACGCCGTGGCGGGCTTTGAAACGGCCCTGAAAGGGTTGCGCAAGGAAACGGGCAAGCGCAAGCTGTGCTTTACGGGCATCGGCGGCCACCTGTACGTGCTGGCCCTGCTGCGCGGCAACGATGCCAAGCTGCTGAAAAGCGCGGAGACCTACCTCGATATCGCGCTGCATGCGCAACCGAACCACGACAGCATCGTCTACCAGCAACTGAACACCTTGCGCCTGGTGCGCGCCGGCGTGCTGCAAGCCGATGCGATCCCCACGCGCAGCTGGGAAACGGGACTGCAGGCGCAGCTGTTCCAGGCCTTGCTGTACTACTGGCTGGCCCTGCCGCAATTGAGCGGGCGCAAGGATCAACTGCGCCTGTTGGTGCAGCAAGCGGACGCGGCCGGCTACGACCTGATTGCCGCGCAGGCGGCCGGCTTGCTGGGCTTGCTGGGCGAGCCGCAGCAGGAGCGTTATGCCACGGCCAAGCGCGCGCAACACGGTCTGACGGACATGGCGCCGTGGTTCGAGCGCCAGGAAGCGTGGCAGCGCCAGCTGAGCGCCCTGATCAACCTGCAGCAGAACGCGCCCGCCGAAGCGCTGGGCGGCGTCTCGCGCCTCGTGTGGCTGGTGGCGTTCGACCCGCGCTTCGGCCTGACGGCCGTGGAAGTGCGCGAGCAGAAACGCGACGCGCGGGGCGGCTGGAGCAAGGGCCGCGCCATGGGCCTCAAGCGCCTGGCCGAAGAGGCGGGCGACATCGATTTCCTCACGCCGCAAGACGCGCGCGCGGCCGGCAGCATCGCGCCGTTCAAACAATATTATTCGTCGGCGCCGCGCTATGAAATCGAGCTGGACAAGGCTGCCGTGCTGCTGGTGGGCCACCCGCTCGTCTTCTGGCTCGATCACCCCGACACGCGCGTGGAACTGATCGCCGGCGCGCCCGAACTCCTGATCAAGTCGCACGAGGGACAGCTGTGGCTGGGCATGCAGCCGCCGCTGCCCGACAACGGCGGCAACGTCGTGGTGCAGAAGGAAACGCCGACGCGCTTGCGCGTGGTGCACATCCTCGACGAGCACCGGCGCATCGGCGCCATCGTGGGTCTGGGCTTGTCCGTGCCCCTGCATGCGGAAAAACAGGTGATGCAGGCCATCGGCGCCATCTCGTCCATGGTCACCGTGCAGTCCGACATCGGCGGCGGCGCCGGCGACGCGGAAGTCATCACGGCCGACCACCGCCTGCACGTGCATTTGCTGCCCTACCAGCAGGGGTTGAAGATGCAAATTCTCGTGCGCCCGCTGCTCGACAACGGCGCCTATTACGCACCGGGCAGCGGCGCCGAAAGCGTGTTTGCCGATGTGGCGGGCCGGGCCGTGCAAGCGCGGCGCGACCTGAATGCGGAACGCGAAGCGCAGCGCCAGCTGATCGGAAAATGTCTGGTGCTGGAAGAGGCGGAAGAAGAGCATGGCGAATGGCTGCTGGGCCAGCCAGCGCTGGGCCTGCAATTGCTGGTGGAGCTGCAATCGCTCGACCCCGCCGGCATGGTCTTGGCCTGGCCCGAAGGCGAAACCATGCGCGTGTCGAAACGCATCGACAGCGGCCAGATGCGCTTGAATATCAAGAGTGAAAAAGACTGGTTTGCCGCCAGCGGCGAAGTGCAGATCGATGAAGACAAGGTGATGGATTTGCGCGCCCTGCTCGATTTGATGCAGAACAATAAAAGCCGCTTCGTGGCCCTGGGCGACAACCAGTTCCTCGCCCTCAGCGACGAGCTGCACCGCCGCCTGTCGGAACTGGCCGCGTATGGCGAATCGCATGCCGATGGCGTGCACATCCACCCGCTGGCCGCGTTTGCGCTGGAAGAGCTGGCCAACGATGCGGGCGGCGTGAAGGCCGACAAACTATGGCGCGAACACTTGCTGCGCCTGCGCGCGCTCGACGACTATCAACCGCAGCTGCCCAGCACCCTGCAGGCGGACTTGCGCGACTACCAGCTGGCCGGCTACCAATGGCTGGCGCGCCTGGCGCACTGGGGCGTGGGCGCCTGCCTGGCCGACGACATGGGACTCGGCAAGACTTTGCAGGCGCTGGCGCTGATCCTCGCGCGCGCGCCGAACGGCCCCACCCTCGTCGTCGCCCCCACGTCCGTGTGCATGAACTGGATCAGCGAAGCGCAGCGCTTCGCGCCCACCTTGAACGTCAAACTGTTCGGCAGCGGCGACCGGGCCGACATGCTCGACACCCTGCAGCCGTTCGACGTGGTGGTGGCCAGCTATGGCTTGCTGCAGCAGGAAGCCGCCATGTTTGCCGGCGTGCGCTGGCATACGATCGTGCTCGACGAAGCGCAGGCGATCAAGAATGGCGCCACCAAGCGCTCGCAAGCCGTGATGGCCCTGCAAGGCGATTTCCGCATGGTGGCCAGCGGCACGCCGCTGGAAAACCACCTGGGCGAACTGTGGAATCTGTTCCGTTTTATTAACCCGGGCTTGCTGGGCACCCTGGACCAGTTCAATTTGCGCTTTGCGGGACCGATCGAAAAGGATCAGGACAAGCGGGCGGCGGCCGGCGCGCGCCTGCGGCTGCGCCGCCTGATCGCGCCGTTCATCCTGCGCCGGACAAAAACGCAAGTGCTGTCGGAATTGCCGTCACGCACGGAAATCGTGCTGGAAGTGGAATTGTCGCCGCAGGAAACGGCGCTGTACGAATCCTTGCGCCGCGAAGCGCTGGAAAAGCTGGCCATGGTGGAAGGACCGGCCTCGAAAAAGGCCATCCAGATCCTGGCCGAGATCATGAAACTGCGCCGCGCCTGCTGCAATCCGCAACTGGTGGCGCCGGAACTGGGCCTGGCCAGCAGCAAGCTGGCCGCCTTCGCCGAGCTGCTTTCGGGCTTGCTGGAAAACCGCCACAAGGTGCTCGTCTTCAGCCAGTTCGTCGACCATTTGACACTCATCCGCAAGCACCTGGAGCAGCATGGCGTCAGCTATCAGTGTCTCGACGGCAGCACGCCCATGCAGGAGCGCAAGCGCCGGGTCGACGCCTTCCAGGCGGGCGATGGCGACGTCTTCCTGATCAGCCTGAAGGCGGGCGGCATGGGCATCAACCTGACGGCGGCCGATTACGTGATCCACATGGACCCGTGGTGGAACCCGGCCGTGGAAGACCAGGCCTCGGACCGCGCCCACCGCATGGGGCAATTGCGCCCCGTTACCATTTACCGGCTGGTGGCGAAACACACGATCGAGGAAGGCATCGTCGAATTGCACCAGCACAAGCGCGACCTGGCCGACAGTCTGCTGGAAGGCAGCGATGCGGCCGCGCGCATGTCGGCCAGTGACATGCTGGGCATGCTACAGGAAGGGCTGAAGCGATGAGCTTGAAAAAATGCACGGGGAAGCCGCGTTCCATGCGATGATCGTTTTTCCCTGTTTTGATGCCACGCCATGACCGACTATATCGCCACCAGCGCCGGCCAGCGCGCCACCTTTTTGTGCGGCAAATCCTGGACCGCTTATGTCAGCACTTTCATCATCGCCGTGCTGCTGTTCTTTGCCGCCCTGCCGCTGGCCTTCAAGTACAACGCGCGCGCCGCCTTCGTCGTGCTGATCGGCTCGGCGCTGATCGTCGGCTACCGCCTGCTGACCATCCGCAGCTATCAGCTGTACTACGACGAGGCGGGCGTGTGGCTGGCGTCCGGCATCTTGCCGTGGAAAAAGAAACTGACGGGCGTCAAATGGCGCGACATGGATGAAGCCGTCTATGAAACCAACTTCTGGAGCTGGCTGTTCCAGTCCTATACGGTAAGAGTCCGCCAGCGCTACACGCAGGAAACGGAAATCCACGCCACCGGCATGGCGCGCGGCAAGGATGCCGTGGCGGCCATCAATGCGCGCCACCAGGACCTGCTGCGCGGCAGCGCCATCGTCGTCTAGCGCCGCGCGCTCCCGGCGCAAAAAACTGCGCAGCGGCGGCAATTAATGCTAATCTTTGGGCCGCCCAGGCAAGCAAGGCCAACCTTTCAATAGTTGTTTGTTACTTATATTATCAGTTTATTATTTTCTGATACTGACAGACAGCAAAATATTCAAGAGATAAACTATGCTGATCAAAAATAAAGTTGTGCTCGCCGCATTGATGATGGCTTTTACCCTGACACCAGCCAGCGCCGCCAAGAAACCGCAGAAGCAAGGCAAGGCCGGCACCAGCAGCAGCAAGAAAAAAACCGTCGGCAAGAAGGCAGCCGTCGTCACGGCAGCCACGGTCGCCGCCGTCGCCAGCGAGAACAGCAGCGACCGCTCCATGAATAACCTCAGCGGCCAGTTCCTCACGGCCCTGTGGCGCCTGGACCCGGAAAGCGCGATTTCGGTCGGCAAGTACGATGGCGCCGCCAACCTGAGCATTCCCGACGCGGCCAGCCGCCAGAAGCAGCTGGCCTTCATCGAAGAATGGCTGGGCAAATTCGGCAAGCTGAATGCCGGCAAGATGTCGGACAAGCAACGCACCGACCTGGCCTTGCTGACGAATAAATTGCAGTCGGACCGCTGGTATCTGACCACCTTCCGCGAATTCGAATGGAATCCCGCCCAGTACAACGTGGCCGGCTCCATCGATTTCATCCTGAACACGGAATACGCGGCCCAGCCGCAGCGCCTGCGCACCTTGCTCAAGCGTATCGCCAGCGTGCCGCAATACTATGCGGCCGCCCGCGCCAGCATCGTCAATCCCACGCGCGAACACACGCAGCTGGCCATCGCCCAGAGCGCCGGCGTGCTCAGCGTGCTTGACGACCTGAACAAGACGGCACAGGGTTCCATCCTGACGCCGGCGGAAAAACAGCTGTACAACGCGCGCATCGCCGCGGCCCGCACGGCCGTGCAAGGCTATGCGGCCTGGCTGACGGAACAGGATGCCGCGCTGGCGCAGAACGGCAATGCGCGCTCCTTCCGCATCGGCAAAGATTTATATGAACAGAAATTCGCCTACGATATCCAGGCCAGCGTGAGCGCCGAGCAGATGTACCAGAAAGCTCTGGCCGCGCGCGAAAAGCTGCTCGAGCACATGGATAGCCTGTCCGACGAGCTGTGGGTGAAAACCATGGGCAGCACGGCCAAGCCGGCGGACCGCACGGCGAAGATCGGCATGGTGATCGACAAGCTGTCCAGCAAGCATGTGGCCCCCGCCGATTTCGTGCCGGAAATCCGCCGCCAGATCCCGGAATTGCAGGAATGGGTGACCAGCCACAACCTGCTGACGATGGACCCGAAAAAGCCCCTCGTCGTGCGTGAAACACCCGCCTACCAGCGCGGCGTGGCCGGCGCCAGCATCGAGGCGCCCGGCCCCTACCGCCCGCAGGACCGCACCTATTACAACGTGACGCCGCTCGACGGCGAAACGCCGGAACAGGCGGAAAGCAGCTTGCGCGAGTACAACCACTGGATCTTGCAGATCCTGAACATCCACGAAGCCATCCCCGGCCACTACACGCAGCTCGTGTACGCGAACAAGTCGCCGTCGCTGGTCAAATCGATCTTCGGCAATGGCGCCATGATCGAAGGCTGGGCCGTGTATGGCGAGCGCATGATGCTCGAATCGGGCTATGGCAACAACGCGCCGGAAATGTGGCTGATGTATTCGAAGTGGAACTTGCGCAGCGTCACCAACACCATCCTCGACTACAGCGTGCACGTGCTGGGCATGACGGAAGCGCAAGCGCTCGACCTGCTGACGCGCCAGGCGTTCCAGACCAAGCGTGAAGCGACGGAAAAATGGCGCCGCGTGCAGTTGAGCTCGGTGCAACTGACCAGCTATTTCAGCGGCTACAGCGAAATCATGGACTTGCGCGAACAGCGCAAGCAAGCGCTGGGCAACAAGTTCGTGCTGAAGGATTTCCACGAGCAATTCCTCAGCTACGGCAGTGCCCCTGTCAAAGTCATCAAGGAATTGATGAATTAAGCGGCGCTCGCCGTCAGCTTGCAAAGGGCGCTGCGGCGCCCTTTTTGCATGCGTTTGCGCCATCGCAAACCGCCAGCGTCCCTGTCCATTAAGCTGACGGGAAGGCAGGCGCCACCGCACTCCTCACTGGCAATTGCCGATTTTTCTGCTAGGGTGAGAGTCGGGAGCGTCCATGCATATGCCCATCCAGTTCGACACCCTCGATTACGCCAAACGCCTCGCCTCGGCGGGCGTGCCCACACAGCAGGCGGAAGCCCATGCCACGGCCTTGGGCGAGGTACTGGGTTCGGCCGTCGTCGTGCATGGCGAACTGGCGGCGCTGGAGCGCAATCTGCTGGGGGAAATCAAGCTGGTGTCGCAGAACGTCGATACCAAGGTAGGCGCCCTGGAGGTGAAGATCGATACGCTGGAGCTCAGGCTCGACACCAAAATAGACGCCCTGGAGCAAAAATTCGACGCCCGCCTGGAACGCCTGGACTTGCGCCATGGCGCCGACATGAAACACGTCTACTGGATGATGAGCACCTTGATCCTGCTCAACCTGGGCATCCTCAGCAAACTGATGCTGCAGTAAGCGCGCACTCACTTTCCTGGCAACAAAAAAGCCGCTGCTCCCGGGGGAGGTCAGCGGCTTTTACTTGCGAGTATAGTAAAGCGTCTAGGACGCCTCTTCCGGCGCCTGGGTGGCCTTGACGAAGATGGGCGCCACCAGCAGGCCCAGCTCGAACAGCAGGCACATCGGGATGGCCAGCGAGAACTGGCTGACCACGTCCGGCGGCGTGACGATGGCGGCAATGACGAAGGCGCCGACGATGATGTAGGGGCGCACTTCCTTGAGTTTCGCGATGGAAACCAGCCCCATGCGCACGAGGATCACCACCACCACGGGCACTTCGAACGTGGCGCCAAAGGCCAGGCACATCGACATGACGAAATCGAGGTAGTTTTCGATATCCGGCGTCACCGCGATCGACGACGGCGAAAAGTCGCTGATGAAGTGAAACACGCGGCCAAACACAAAGAAATAGCAGAAGGCCACGCCAGCCATGAACAGCAGCGACGAGGAGATGACCAGCGGCGCGATCAAACGCTTTTCATGCGTGTACAGGCCGGGGGCGATAAACGCCCACATCTGGTACAGCACCCAGGGCAAGGCGACGATAAAGGCGATCACCAGCGTCACTTTCATCGGCACGAGGAAGGGCGAGATGACGCCGGTGGCGATCATTTTCGAGCCGGCAGGCAGCGAGGCGATCATCGGCGCGGCAATGAAATCGTAGATATGCGAAGGGCCGGGCCAGTAAAACAGCACGGCGCAGACGACGGCGATGCCGATCAACGCCTTGACCAGGCGGTTGCGCAGCTCGACCAGATGCGAGATAAAGGTTTCTTCCACCGGAGATTTGCTACTCATGAGTAAAAGGAGGAGGAACTGGCACGCGGACGGAAACGCGCCACGCGGGCGGCCGCCGACTGCACGTGCAGCTTGCCGCCATGGCGCTGCTTGTACCAGCCGGGGATGGCGGAATTGCGCACCAGTTTCTTGCGGCGGAATTCGCGCGCCTTGCGGGCCAGGTCATCGTTGGTGGCGCGCAGCATGGCTTCATGGGCGTCGTGATGCCCCTCATACGAACTGGAATCGCCGCGCCAGGCGTTTTCCACCTCGGCCAGGTTGCCGGAAATCGAATTTTCCACGCCATGCATGGATTTCTCCACACTTTGCTTGACGGAATGGGCCGCCTCCTGCACTTCCTTCTGCAGGTTTTTCAGCTCTTCCATTTCAATTTCGCGCGAGACTTCGGATTTCACCTGGTTCAGGTAGCGTTGCGCGCGGCCATACAGGGTGCCGGCCATGCGCGCCACTCTCGGCAACTTTTCAGGGCCGATGACTATCAACGCAACCACGCCGATGATGGCGATTTTAGAGAGACCGAGATCGATCATAAGCGGACAAGGCTGTTACCGGACGAGGCAAGCGCCCCGCCACGCTATCAGGACTTGCTTTTCTCTTTCGTTTCCACGTCGATGGTGCTTTTGTCGGCCACTTGCGATGGCGCAGCAGGAGGGGTATTGGCTGCCGGCGCGTCATCGTCGCCCTTGACGCCATCCTTGAAGCCTTTGACGGCCTTGCCGATATCACCGCCGATATTGCCCAGTTTCTTGGTGCCGAAGACCAGCATCACGATAACCAGAACGATCACCCAGTGCCAAATACTCAATGAACCCATCACATTCTCCTTGCGGGACGGTGCCCGAATAGCGTCAACCAATGCCGGTAGTATACACGCGAACCCGGCGCACGGCGAAATCAGTGCTGGCCGCGCCAGGGACGGGGACCGCCGTACACATGCATGTGCAGGTGATACACCTCTTGCCCACCGTTCGGGCCGCTGTTGATCATGGTCTTGAAGCCGCCGGCAGGCGTGCCATCGGCGTCATAGCTGACGGCGCAGCCAAATTCGGCGGCGAGTTTCGGCGCCAGGCGCAGCAGCTTGCCCAGCGTTTCCGTATGGCTGTCGTCGCAATCGGACAGGGTCGCCACGTGGCGCTTCGGGATCAACAGCAGATGCACGGGGGCGGCCGGGTTGATGTCCTTGAAGGCCAGCAAGTCGTCATCCTCATACACGATGGTCGAAGGAATTTGTTTTGCAGCAATCTTGCAGAAAATACAGTTATCCACGCACGCTCCAGTAGGTCAGTGTTTGTCTGTTTCGCCGGCGTCGCGCAGCTCGTCCTTGCGCGCCGCCTTTTCCTCGAGGCCGGACAGGCCTTCGCGGCGCGCCAGCTCGTCGAGCACCTGCTGCGGCGTCAGGTCGAACTGCGCCAGCATCACCAGCGAGTGAAACCACAGGTCGGCGCATTCGTACAAGACCTTCGACGGGTCGTTGTCGCGGCGCGCATCCTTGGCGGCCATCACCGTTTCCGTCGCTTCCTCGCCGATTTTTTTCAAGATGGCATCATCGCCCTTGGCAAACAGACGCGCGACATAGGAAGTGGCGGGGTCGCCGCCGTTGGCCAGCTTGCGCGATTCGATCACGGCGGCCAGGCGTTTTAACGTTTCACTCATTTGCTCTTGCTTTCCGCATAAATCGTCTCAGGGTCTTTCAGGACGGGGTCGGTGATCTGCCATTCGCCCGTTTTCTCGTCGCCTTCGAACTTCTGGAAGAAGCACGAATGGCGGCCCGTATGGCAGGCGATGCCGCCCGCTTGCTCGATTTTCAGCAAGACCACGTCTTCGTCGCAATCGAGGCGGATTTCCAGCACCTTTTGCGTGTGGCCCGATTCTTCGCCCTTGTGCCACAGTTTCTTGCGCGAACGGCTCCAGTATACGGCTTCGCCCAGCTCCACCGTGCGCGCCAGCGCGTCGCGGTTCATCCAGGCGAACATCAGCACGTCATTGCTGCCCGCTTCCTGCGCGATCACGGGCACCAGGCCGTGCTCGTCCCATTTGACCTTTTTCAGCCACTTGGCATTGCTTGCTACGATGGTTCCGTTTTGCATGTTCTTCTATCCTGCTTGTATGTACTTTACGCCAGGCGCATGGGAATGCCCTGCTGCGCCATGAACTGCTTGGCTTCCTGCACCGTGTGCTGGCCATAGTGGAAGATGCTGGCGGCCAGCACGGCGTCCGCGCGGCCCACCTTGATGCCATCGACCAGGTCTTGCAAGCCACCCACGCCGCCCGAGGCGATCACGGGGATGCTGACGGCGTCGGATACGCCGCGCGTCAGGCCCAGGTCGAAGCCCACCTTGGTGCCGTCGCGGTCCATGCTGGTGAGCAAGATTTCACCGGCGCCCAGGCTTTCCATTTTACGCGCCCATTCGAACGCGTCCAGGCCCGTGGCCGTGCGTCCGCCATGGGTAAACACTTCCCACTTGCCGGGCGACACCTGCTTGGCGTCGATGGCGACGACGATGCATTGCGAACCGTGCTTTTGCGATGCCTCAAACACGAGCTGGGGGTTCGTCACGGCCGAGGTGTTGATGCTGACCTTGTCGGCGCCCGCGTTGAGCAGCCGGCGCACGTCTTCCACCACGCGCACGCCGCCGCCCACGGTCAGCGGAATGAACACTTGCGACGCCACCGCTTCGATGATGTCGAAGATCAGGCCGCGGTTGTCGCTCGAAGCGGTAATGTCGAGGAAAGTGATTTCGTCGGCGCCCTGCTCGTCATAGCGGCGGGCGATTTCCACGGGATCGCCCGCGTCGCGCAATTCCGTGAAGTTGACGCCTTTGACGACGCGGCCATTGGTCACGTCGAGGCAGGGGATGATACGTTTTGCAAGCATGATGGGTTCCAGATTGTCGCCAGGCCAGAACGCGCGCAGGCGCGTCCCGGCCGGGCAGGCTTAAACGGCGGCGTCGGTCAGTTCGTCGGCGCGTTCCTGCGCTTGCGCCAGGTCGATCGTGCCTTCATAGATGGAACGGCCGCAGATCACGCCTTCGATGCCTTCGGCCTGAACCGCGCACAGCGCTTCCACGTCGCCGATATTGTGCAGGCCGCCCGAGGCGATGACGGGGATCTTGACGGCTTGCGCCAGCTTGACGGTGGCTTCGATATTGATGCCGCCCATCATGCCGTCGCGGCCGATGTCCGTGTAGATGATCGACTCGACGCCGTAGGCTTCGAATTTTTTCGCCAGGTCGATCACTTCGTGGCCCGACATCTTGCTCCAGCCATCGGTTGCCACTTTGCCATCCTTGGCATCGAGGCCGACGATGATGTGGCCCGGGAAGGCGCCGCAGGCGTCGTGCAGGAAGCCGGGGCTTTTCACGGCCGCCGTGCCGATGATGATGTAGGTGATGCCGGCGTCGAGGTAGCGCTCGATGGTGTCGAGGTCGCGGATGCCGCCGCCCAGCTGCACGGGGATTTCCTCGATGTCGTTTTCCACGGCGAAATCTTGCACGGCCTTCAGGATGGCTTTCACGGCGCCTTCGTTCTTCGGCTTGCCGGCAAAAGCGCCGTTCAGGTCGACCAGGTGCAGCCGGCGCGCGCCTTGCATCAGCCAATGGCGGGCCATCTCGGCCGGGTCTTCGGAAAATACGGTGGCAAGTTCCATATCGCCTTGTTTCAGGCGTACGCAGTGACCGTCTTTCAGGTCGATGGCGGGAATAAGCAGCATGGTCAGTGTGATTTAAAAGTGAGTGAGAGGCGGAAAAAAAGCCGGAGAGCCAACGTTAAGGTTGCCAGTGAACGAAGTTCTTGTACAGCTGCAAGCCAGCGGCAGCACTTTTTTCAGGGTGGAACTGTGTCGCGAAAATATTATCACGGGCGACGGCGCAGGCGAACGGCGCGCCATAGACAGTCTCGCCCACCGTGTGCGCTGCCTCTTGAGGTTGAGCAAAATAGCTGTGCACAAAGTAAAAATACGCGTTGTCGGCGATGCCATCCCACATGACATGGGACGCCGTTTGCCGCACTTGGTTCCAGCCCATTTGCGGCACCTTGAAGCGCGAGCCGTCTTCCTGCACCTGGCCGTCGAGCTGGAAACGCACGACTTTGCCTGGCAGCAAGCCCAAACCGGCCGCGTCGCCCTCTTCGCTGCCGTCGAACAGCATTTGCTCGCCGATGCACACGCCCAGCACGGGCTTGCTGTCGGCGGCGCGCAGCAGCGCCTCCAATACGCCCGATTCGCGCAGGCTGCGCATGCAGTCGGGCATGGCGCCCTGGCCCGGCAGGACGATGCGGTCGGCGCTGTCGATGTCGGCAGCGACACCGGAAATGCGCACGTCGGCGTCCGGCGCCACGGCACGCAACGCTTGCGCCACCGAGCGCAAATTGCCCATGCCGTAATCCACCACCACAATTTTATTCATGTTTGATCCCGGAATCTACAATATAGCGAGAGCGGCGCTCACAGGCTGCCCTTGGTCGATGGAATGATGCCGGCCGCGCGCTCGTCGAGCTCGGCAGCCATGCGCAGCGCGCGGCCAAAGGCCTTGAACACGGTTTCGCACTGATGGTGGGCATTCGTGCCAAGCAGGTTGTCGATATGCAAGGTCACGCCCGCGTGGTTGACGAAGCCGCGGAAAAATTCCAGGGTCAGGTCGACGTCGAAGCCGGCGATCATGGCGCGCGTAAACGGGATGTGGTATTCGATGCCAGGGCGGCCCGAGAAATCGAGCACCACGCGCGACAGCGCCTCGTCCAGCGGCACGTAGGCGTGGCCATAGCGGCGGATGCCCTTCTTGTCGCCGATGGCCTTGGCCACGGCCATGCCCAGGGTGATGCCCACGTCTTCCACCGTATGGTGGTTGTCGATATGCACGTCGCCCGTCGCTTCGATATCGAGGTCGATCAAGCCATGGCGGGCGATCTGGTCCAGCATATGGTCGAGGAAGGGCACGCCGGTATTGAGCTTTTGGTGGCCCGTGCCGTCCAGGTTGAGGGCGACGCGAACTTGCGTCTCATTGGTGTTGCGCGTGATTTCTGCGGTGCGGTTCATGGGAGGCTCTGGCGATAGGCTAAACGAGGGATGCCTTGAAGGCATCGTAAAAAAGGGAATTTTCTTCCGGGGTGCTGACGCTGATGCGCAGGCAATTGGCCAGCGCAGCATGCATTTTACTCATATTTTTAATTAAAACCCTGCGGGCAAGCAGTTTTGCGCAAACATCGTCGGAATCTGCCACACGAATCAGAAGAAAATTTGCCTTCGAGGGAAATACCGTCACGCCGGGCAGCTCCGCTAAGCGCCGTGCCAGGTCGTCGCGCGCGCTGTTGAGCAGAGCCGCCTGCGCGTTGAGCACGTCGAGGTGCTCGAGCGCGAATTCGGCCGCCGCCTGCGTCAGCACATTCACATTGTACGGCGGACGCACTTTCTCGAACTGCGCCAGCAAGGCCGGCGCGGCCGACATGTAGCCGAGGCGGATGCCGGCCAGGCCCAGTTTCGACACGGTGCGCATCACCACCAGGTTTTCATATTCGGGCAGGCGGCCCATGAAGCTGCGCTGCGCGAACGGCTCGTAGGCTTCGTCGACGACGGCGATGCCCGTGTCGCCCAGGGCGGCGAGGAGGCCTTCGATATCGGCAGTGGCGAACAGGTTGCCCGTCGGGTTGTTAGGATACGCGAGGAAGACCAGCGCCGGGCGGTGCGCTTCGATGGCCGCCAGCATGGCCGGCATGTCCAGGCTGAAGTCCGGGTTCAACGGCACGCCGACAAAATCCATGCCGGCAAACTGCGCCGAGCGCGCATACATGACGAAGGCCGGCACGGGCGCCAGCAGCACGGCGCGCTGGCCCGGCGCTTGGCGGGCGCAGGCCATGGCCAGGATGGAAATCAGTTCATCGGAGCCGTTGCCCAGCATGACGTCGTAACCGGCGGGCACGCCCAGTTTGGCGCAGATGGCCGCCTGCAGGCTGGCGTACGACGGCGGATAGCGGTTCAGCGCCACGCCGGCCAGGCGCGCGCCCAGTTCCTCGCGCAGATGCTGCGGCAGCGGATACGGGTTTTCCATCGCATCGAGCTTGATGTAACCGCTGGCATCGGCTACCTGGTAGCTCTTGACGGCCCGCACATCGGCGCGCACGGTGTTGCTGATTAACTGATCGAGGAAAGACATGCTGCAAACACTCCTGATGAAATGAAATGGAGACTAAATGACGACGTCTTCCGGCACGCTAGCGCTGCGCGCCTTGCGGGCCGGCGCTTTTTTCACGGCGGGCGGCTTTTTCACGGCAGCCGTTTTTCTGACCGCCGCCGGCTTTTTCGCCGCCTTGGCGGGCTTGGCCGCGGGCGATGTGGCCGGTTCGGCCAGCTCCTGCGCGAGGGCCGCCAATCGCTGTTCGATGATGGCGCAGTAGTCGGGATTGAGTTCAAAACCGACGAAATCGCGCCCGCAGCGCTTGGCCGCCAGGGCCGTGGTGCCGCTGCCCATGAACAGGTCGAGCACCACGCCGCCGGGCGGGCACGACGCCTTGACCATGCGCTCGATGATTTCGAGCGGCTTTTGCGTCGGGTGGTCGGCCCGTTCCGGGTGTTCCTTGTGCAGGCGCGACACGCTCCACAAGTCTTTCGGGTTGTAGCCCACTTCCAGCCATTTGGCGCCGATGAAGATCGAGCGCGAACGGGCCTTCTTGGTGGCCGCGTCGTAGGCGATGCGCACCGCGTCAAGGTCGAAGTAGTAATCCTTGCGCTTGACGAAGAAGCCGATGGTGTCGTGCACCGATGAAAAGCTGCGCACGCTGCCGCCCATGGACGGCACGCGGCGATCCCAGATGATTTCATTCATCATCGCCATGCGCTGTTTCAGCATGACGAAGATCTCCGGCGAATAGCGCCAGGTGAGGAAGATATACAGGCTGCCGTTGGCTTTGAGCTTGGGCAGCGCCGAATCGATCCACTGTTCCGTCCAGCGCAGGTAGTCGGCCACCGACTGCTGGTCCGAGGCATTGCCGTAATCCTTGCCCAGGTTGTACGGCGGATCCGTCAGGATCAGGTCCACCGAGCCATCGGGAATGCGCGCCAGCCCCGCCAGCGCATCTTCGCAATAGACCCGGTTGACCCAGTCCGGCCGCTCCGCCATATTCGTCATGGCTGCGGCTTCAGACGCAGTTCGGCGCTGCGCGCGTGCGCCTGCAAGCCTTCGCCATACGCCAGGGTGGCGGCGACACGGCCCAGGGTTTGCGCGCCCGCCTCGCTGACGTGAATGATGGACGAACGCTTCTGGAAGTCGTACACGCCCAGCGGCGACGAAAAGCGCGCCGTGCGCGACGTCGGCAGCACGTGATTGGGACCGCAGCAATAGTCGCCCAGCGATTCGGACGAAAAGCGGCCCAGGAACATGGCGCCCGCGTGACGGATCTGCTCGGCCCACTGCTGCGGGTTGTCCGCCGAGATTTCCAGGTGCTCGGCGGCGATGGCATTGGCGATCTCGCACGCCTCTTGCATGCTGCGCACCTTGATCAGCGCGCCGCGGTCGGCCAGCGAAGTGCTGATGGTGGCCTGGCGCGGCATCGTCGGCAGCAGCCTGGCGATGCTCTCTTCCACTTTCGCGATGTAGGCCGCGTCGGGGCACAGCAGGATCGCCTGCGCCAGTTCGTCGTGCTCGGCCTGCGAAAACAGATCCATCGCGACCCAGTCCGGGTCCGTCGTGCCGTCGCACAGCACGAGGATTTCGGAAGGCCCCGCGATCATGTCGATGCCGACGATGCCGAACACGCGGCGCTTGGCGGCCGCCACATAGGCGTTGCCGGGGCCGACGATTTTGTCGACGGCGGCAATCGTCTGCGTGCCGTAGGCCAGCGCGCCGACGGCTTGCGCACCGCCGATGGTGATCACGCGCGTCACGCCCGCGATCGCGGCGGCGGCCAGCACCATCTGGTTTTTCACGCCATCGGGCGTCGGCACCACCATGATGATCTCGCCCACGCCCGCCACGTGCGCGGGAATGGCGTTCATCAGCACGGACGACGGATACGCGGCCTTGCCGCCCGGGACGTAGATGCCGACCCGGTCCAGCGGCGTGATTTTTTGCCCCAGCACCGTGCCATCGGGCTCGGTGTAAGTAAAACCGCGCAATTCCTCGCGCTGGCGTTCGTGGAAGGCGCGGATGCGCTGGGCGGCGATCTGCAGCGCCTCGCGCTGGGCCGACGGCAGGCCGTTCAGGGCCGCCTGCAGTTCGGCTTGCGAAATATCGAAGGCCGCCATTTCCGCCGCGCCGCCATGCGGGATGCGGTCGAAACGGTTGGTGTATTCCAGGACGGCGGCGTCGCCGCGCGTTTTCACGTCGGCCAGGATTTTTGCGACCGACGTTTCAATCGCTGCATCGGTGCCCGCCTCGAACGCCAGCAAGGTGTCGAGCGATTGTTGGAAACCTTCCTGGCTTGAATCGAGCTTGCGTATCTGTATCGGCATAATCGGCTTTCTGCTACTGAATGTGTCTAGGCTTGCGAGGCGCGTTCAAACGCCTCGATAATCGGCTGCAAGCGCTCGCGCTTGAGCTTTAATGCCGCCTGGTTAACCACCAGGCGCGACGAAATTTCCATGATGTGCTCGACCTCGACGAGGTTGTTCGCCCGCAAAGTGCTGCCCGTGCTGACCAGGTCGACGATCGCGTCGGACAGGCCGACCAACGGCGCCAGCTCCATCGAGCCATACAGCTTGATCAGGTCGACGTGCACGCCCTTGGCGGCGAAATGCTCGCGCGCCGTGTGCACGAATTTGGTGGCCACGCGCAAGCGCGCGCCCTGGTGCACGGCCTTTTCATAGTCGAAACCGGCCTGCACCGCCACCGACATGCGGCAGGAAGCGATATTCAGGTCGATCGGCTGGTACAGGCCTTCGCCGCCGTGTTCCAGCAGCACGTCCTTGCCCGCCACGCCGAAATCGGCCGCGCCGTACTGCACGTAGGTCGGTACGTCGCTGGCGCGCACGATGATGACGCGCACGTTCGGATCGTTGGTGGCCAAAATCAGCTTGCGCGAAGTCTCCGGGTTTTCCAGCACCTTGATGCCGGCCGCTTCCAGCAGCGGCATGGTGTCCTCAAAAATGCGGCCCTTCGAGAGCGCCAGGATCAGCTGGGAGCTGTCGCCGTTGTTCGATCCGTTCATGCTCGTTCCTTGTTATTTAATACGTACGATGTTCGCGCCGACGGCCGACAATTTGACTTCCATGCGGTCGTAGCCGCGGTCGAGGTGATAGATGCGGTCGATCAGCGTTTCGCCGTCGGCGGCCAGGGCCGCGATCACCAGCGAGGCCGAGGCGCGCAGGTCGGTCGCCATCACGGGCGCGCCGCGCAGCTGCTTGACGCCGGCGATGATGGCCGTATTGCCCTCGATGGTGATGTCGGCGCCCAGGCGGTTCATTTCCTGCACGTGCATGTAGCGGTTCTCGAAAATCGTCTCGGTGACGCGGCTGGCGCCATTGGCAATCGTGTTGACGGCCATGAACTGCGCCTGCATGTCGGTCGGGAAGCCCGGGTATTCCGTCGTGCGGAAGCTGACGGGGTTCGGACGGGCCGACATCTCGGCACGGATCCAGTCGGCGCCGAAGGTCATCGTCAGGCCCATGGCGCGCAGCTTGTCGAGCGCCGCGTCGAGAATGTCGGTGCGCACGTTGCGCAGGGTGATGTCGCCGCCGGTGGCCGCCACGGCGCACAGGAAGGTACCCGTTTCGATACGGTCGGCGATCACCGCGTGCGAGGCGCCGTGCAAGGCGTCCACGCCCTGGATCACCAGGCGGCTGGTGCCGATGCCGTCGATCTTCGCGCCCATGGCCACCAGCAGGTGCGCCAGGTCGGTCACTTCCGGTTCGCAGGCGGCGTTTTCCAGGATGGTCTCGCCTTCGGCCAGGGTCGCTGCCATCAGCAGGTTTTCGGTGCCAGTGACGGTGATCATGTCGGTGACGATGCGCGCGCCCTTGAGCTTGGCGCACTTGGCGTAGATGTAGCCCGCTTCGATGCGGATCTCGGCGCCCAGCGCCTCTAAACCCTTGATGTGCTGGTCGACGGGACGCGAACCGATGGCGCAGCCGCCCGGCAGCGAGACCTTGGCTTCGCCGAAGCGCGCCAGCATGGGGCCCAGCACGAGGATCGAGGCGCGCATGGTTTTCACCAGTTCATACGGCGCTTCCAGGGTGTCGATGGCGCTGCCGTTGAGAACCACGCGGTCGCCGTCCTGCTGCACTTTCAGGCCCGTCTGGCCCAGCAATTTGAGCATGGTGGCCACGTCGTGCAAATGCGGCACGTTGGTCAGGTCCAGGTCGCCCGCGGTCAGCAGACCCGCGCACAGGATGGGCAGGGCGGCGTTTTTCGCGCCGGAGATGGCGATGTCGCCGTTCAGGCGGTTGCCGCCGTTGATGAGGAGCTTGTCCATGTGCTTATCCTTGGAATTCTTCAGGTGTCAGGGTTTTCATCGACAGCGCGTGGATTTCTTCGCGCATGCGGTCGCCCAGCGCCGCGTAGACGATCTGGTGACGCTGGATCAGGCGCTTGCCGGCAAACGCGGGCGAGACGATCACGGCCTGGAAGTGCTGGCCATCGCCCTCCACTTCGAGGTGCGTGCATTCGAGGCCGGCCGACAGGTAGCCGTGGATCAGTTCTGGAGTGGTGGTCACGATAAGTCCTTGATATTGAATAATGTAGTGATGTGATGTGCCGTAATCAATGGCGCAATCTGTAACCGCTTTTCAGCAGGCGGATCGATGCCAGCGCCAGGATCACGAGGAAGCCGGCGACGATGGAAAGACTGAGCCACGGGCTGACGTCGGACACGCCGAAGAAGCCGTAGCGGAAGCCGTCGATCATGTAGAAGAAGGGGTTCAGGTGCGATACCGTCTGCCAGAATGGCGGCAGCGAGTGGATCGAGTAGAACACGCCCGACAAAAAGGTGGCCGGCATGATCAAAAAGTTCTGGAAGGCGGCCAGCTGGTCGAATTTCTCGGCCCAGATGCCGGCGATCAGGCCCATGGTGCCCAGCATGGCGGCGCCCAGGAAGGCGAAGATGACGATCCACAGCGGCGCGACAAACGACAGGTCGGCGAACCAGCAGGTGATGGCAAACACGCCAAAGCCCACGGCCAGGCCGCGCGCGACGGAAGCGAGTACATACGCCGAGAAGATTTCCCAGTGCGACAGGGGCGTGAGCAGCACGAACACCAGGTTGCCCGTGATCTTAGACTGGATCAGCGAGGACGAGGAATTGGCAAACGCGTTTTGCAGCACGCTCATCATCACCAGGCCGGGAATCAGAAAGGCCGTGTAGCTAACGCCGGGGCTCGGCTCCACGCGGCCGTCGAGCACATGGCCGAACACCAGCAGGTACAGCATCGACGTGAGCACGGGTGCGGCCACGGTTTGCGTCGCCACTTTCCAGAAGCGCAGCGTCTCTTTGTAGACGAGGGTGCGAAATCCTGTCGAAATCATACGGTACCTTTATCCATGATCTGCAAGAAGATATCTTCCAGGTCGGCTTGTTGCAATTGCATTTCATCGATCTCGACGCCCGCTTCGCGCAGGCGGGCGAGGATTTTCTCGACTTCGCTGTATTCGTTGACGCGCAGGCTGAACTTGTTCGGTGCCTGCTGTTCTTCCGGGTGCAGCACCAGGTGCTGCAGGTCGGCCGGCAGGCTGCCGTGTTTCAGGTGCACCTGCAGCTGCGAGCCGGCGATGCGGCGGATCAGCGCCGACATGGTGTCGAGCGCCACCACCTTCCCGCTTTTCAGCATGGCGACGCGCTGGCACATGGCTTGCGCCTCTTCCAGGTAGTGGGTGGTCAGCACGACCGTGTGGCCGCCTTCGCGGTTCAGGCGCGAGATGAACTTCCACAGGGTCTGGCGCAGTTCCACGTCGACGCCGGCCGTCGGTTCATCGAGCACGATGACGGGCGGCTTGTGCACCAGCGCCTGGGCCACGAGCACGCGGCGCTTCATGCCGCCGGACAGCGCGCGCATATTCGTGTCGGCCTTGCCGGTCAGGTCGAGGTTTTCCATGACCTCGTCGATCCACTTGTCGTTGTTCGGCAGGCCGAAGTAGCCGGACTGCAGGCGCAGGGTTTCGCGCACGGTGAAAAACGGGTCGAACACGAGTTCCTGCGGCACCACGCCCAGGTTGCGGCGCGCATTGCGGAAGTCCTTGACCACGTCGTGGCCGTGGATCTTGACGGTGCCCGCGTCGGGGCGTATCAGGCCGGCGATGATGGAAATGAGGGTGGTCTTGCCGGCGCCGTTGGGACCGAGCAGGCCAAAGAACTCGCCTTCTTCGATGGCCAGCGACACGCCGCCCAGCGCCTTGAGCGATTTATAGCTCTTTTCTACATTCGTGATTTGAATTGCGGTCATGTGCTTGTTTCAAGTGTAATGCGTCTGGTGTGATGCGCCGGCTGCCGGGGAAAGCCAGGCTGGCAGGCCGGCGCAGGGCGCCCCTTCCGTGGAGGGTGGCGCAACAGTCAATTATAGTTGGAAACTTCGTGGAACACTTGGAGATCAATCCGGCGGCGCTGCTGGCCTGCCGGCTTGAAAGCTACTGCTGATGCGGGGAGTGGGACAGGATCAATGATGATGCAGGTCGGACGGGCTGCGCTCGGCGTGGCCGCCGGCGCTGGCGCAGTCGTCGGCCGTCAAGGTGCTCGAAACGAGCGAGCAGACGCCATACAGCTTGGTGAGGTTTTTCAGGTTGTTCGGCAGGTTTTTCAGCTCCAGCACGCCGCCCGCGTCCTGCGCGGCGCGCTGCCACGTCAGCATGACGGACACGGCGGCCGAATCGACGGCCTTGACGTTGCGCAAGTCGAACTTCGTCTGACCCGAGCGGATGGCGTCCAGACCCTGCTCCAATGCCGAAGTGGCATTGTGCACGGTCAGGGAAGTCAGGGACTGCAAGGTGTCGAGAGAGTCGGGCATGGCGTCGGGCTGCGCTGATCTGGAGCTGGGTCTGGAGCTATATGATAGCCGATTATTTGGCTTTGGCAGCGGGACGGCTGGCCAGGGCCTTGTTTTTTGCCTGCAAGGTCTTGATCAGGCCATCGATGCCGCCCTTGCTGATCTCGCTGGCGAAGCTGCTTTTGTACGTTTCCACCAGCCACGCGCCCAGCACGTTGATGTCATAGATCTTCCAGCCGGACGGGGTTTTCGCCACGCGGTAGTTCAGGGGCACGGGTTCGCCGCGCGCCACGTTGACCTGCGAACGCACTTCCACTTCCGTGTCAGCCGGGTCGGCGCGCAGCGGCTTGAATTCCACGGTTTCGTTCTTGATCTGCGACAGGGCGCCCGAGTACGTGTAGATCAGCAGGGTGCGGAATTCCGCCGACAGCTGCTTTTGCTGGTCCGGCGTGGCGTCGCGCCAGAAGCGGCCGGCGGCCAGGGCCGTCATGCGCTGGAAATCCACGTAAGGCAGGATTTTGCTTTCCACCAACTCGGTGACGCGCTTGATATCGCCAGCCTGAATGGCCTTGTCGTTCTTGGCCGTGTCGATCACGTCCTGGCTGATGCGCTTGACCAAGACGTCCGGCGCTTCGACAGCAGGAGCGGCCTGGGCGGCGGTGGCAAAGGCGATGGTCGCCATCGCCAGCAGTTGTTTCATCAATTTCATGGTTCTACCTTTCATGGTGTTGCTATGCACCGGCTGGCGTTGATCGCAGCCGTGGTGTTTCTGTACCGGAGTTTACTCCTGGGGCCTGGCCTCGGAAGCAACGGTATTGCTACCAGATGTTACGAGGTCCGCTGGCGCCACCTCGGCGGCGGCCGTGGCCGCAGGCGCGTCATTGGCAGCTTGCGGTTTGGCCTCGTACTCCGGCTCGTAATCGCTGGTGTCGTTTTTTGGCACTTTGCGGTCGCGGCGGTCCGTATCGCCGTCGAAAACCTTGCTTTCACGCGCTTGCAGGAAGCCGTCGCGGATGAATTCATAACGGTCCAGCGCGGCCGCTTCCATCAGGTTGGTCGCGTCGAGCAGCGCGGCGCGCTTGTCGACCACGCGCGTCACCGTGCCGATATTGCGTACATTGACGGGATCCTTGTAGCGCCATGGGTCGCCCGCGATATCGAGCGGCAAGGCCACCGTGTCGCGCACGGTCGATGGACCCAGCAGCGGCAGCATCACGTACGGACCCGACTGGACGCCGTACCAGCCCAGGGTCTGGCCAAAGTCTTCGTTATGCTTGGGAATGCCGGCCTGCGACGCGATGTCGATTAGGCCGAGGATGCCGAAGGTCGAGTTCATGCTGACGCGCACGACGTCTTGCAAGCCCGCTTCACCCTTGCCTTGCAGCAAGTTGTTCACGGCACTCCACACATCGGCCAGGTTGCCGAAGAAGTTGCCCACGCCCGTTTGCACGAACGACGGCGTCACCGTCTTGTAGGCCGTGGCAACGGGCTTCAGCGCCACCTGGTCGACGGTATCGTTAAACTTGAACATCGCGCGGTTATACCCTTCCAGCGGGTCGCGCGGATTGGTGCCGGTGGCGCAAGCGCTCACGCTGGCGGCGATGGCCAGGGCCAGGCTGATACGCGCCAGGCTGCCTTGGGGTTTCTTGGTCGACTCGCTCATTTGCTGTCCTTTCCTTCCGCTGCCTTGCTGTAGATGAACTGATTGATCAGGTCTTCCAGCACTGTGGCCGATTGAGTACGGGCGATCTTGTCGCCCTCTGCCAAGTTCGCCAAATCGCCGCCTGCTTCCAGGCCGATATATTGCTCACCCAGCAAACCGGCCGTCAAAATCTTGGCCGAGCTGTCTTTCGGAAATTTGTAGCCATCTTCGATGTCGAGTTTCACCAGCGCCTGATACGTCTTGTCGTCAAAGCGGATCTCCGCCACGCGCCCCACCACCACGCCAGCGCCCTTGACGGGCGCCTGCGGCTTGAGACCGCCAATATTGTCGAACTTGGCCGTAATGGTATACGTCTTGCTGAAAGACAGCGAGCTCATATTGCCGGCCTTGAGCGCCAAAAACATCAATGCCGCCACACCCAGCAAGACGAACAAGCCGACCCAGACATCCAAAGATTTACGTTGCATAAACAATCCTAAATAATTTTTACTTGCCGCCACCTGCGCAGAACACTGCCCAGGCCGATAATTTTGTCGCCTATCGGCAATTACTTGCTAAACATCAACGCCGTCATCATGAAATCGAGCCACCACACCATCAACGACGAAATGACCACCGTGCGCGTGGTGGCGCCGGACACGTCTTCCGGCGTCGGCTGCGCCTGGTAACCCTGGAACAGCGCGATGAAGGTCACCGCGATGCCGAACACCAGGCTCTTGATGGTGCCGTTGCCCACTTCTTTCCAGACATCCACGCCGCCTTGCATCTGCGACCAGAACGAGCCTTCATCGACGCCGATCAGCACCACGCCGACCAGGTAGCTGCCGATGATGCCGACGGCCGTGAAGATGGCGCCCAGGATCGGCATGGCGATCACGCCGGCCCAGAAACGGGGCGCCAGCACGCGCTGGATCGGGTTGACGGCCATCATTTCCATGGCCGACAGTTGCTCGCCCGCCTTCATCAGGCCGATTTCCGCCGTCAGCGAGGTGCCGGCGCGGCCGGCGAACAGCAGCGCCGTGACGACAGGGCCCAGTTCGCGCGTCAGCGACAGCGCCACCAGCAAGCCCAGCGACTGCTCGGCGCCATACGTGGTCAAGGTGTAATAGCCTTGCAAACCCAGCACCATGCCGACAAACAGGCCGGAGACGGCGGTAATCACCAGCGAGCGGTTACCGATAAAAAACAGTTGCTCGATCACCAGGCGCGGACGGCGCCACAGGCCGCCCGACGAGGCGATGATGATAAAGAACGAACGCACGGCAAAGCCGAGGTCTTGTACCGAATTGCGCAACCATGCTCCGATCGACGCGAGGAAACGCGCGATCATCGGCCCGCTCCCGCATGCAGGCCCAGGTCGTCGGCCAGCGACTTGCCCGGGTAATGGAACGGCACGGGGCCATCGGCCTCGGCATTGACGAATTGCTTGACGTACGGATGCGTCGACACGGCCATCTCGGCCGGCGTGCCGTGCGCCACAATTTTGCCCGATGACAGAAAATAGACGTAATCAGCGATGGCGAAACACTCCTTCACATCGTGCGATACCAGGATAGACGTGGAGCCCAGCGCATCGTTCAGATTGCGGATCAAATTGGCCGTCACGCCCATGGAAATCGGGTCCAGGCCGGCGAACGGCTCGTCGTACATGATCAGTTCAGGGTCGAGCGCGATGGCGCGCGCCAGCGCGACGCGGCGGCCCATGCCGCCCGAAATCTCGGCCGGCTTCAATTGCGCCGCATTACGCAAGCCCACGGCGTGCAGCTTCATCAGCACCAGGGTGCGGATCAGCTCTTCATTCAAGTCCGTATGTTCGCGCAGGGGGAACGCCACGTTTTCGAACGCCGTCAGGTCCGTAAACAGGGCGCCGTGCTGGAACAGCATGCCCATCTTGCGGCGCAGCCGATACAACTCGTCGGTTCCCAGCGTATGCACGATCTGGCCGTCCACATTCACGGAACCGGAACTGGGGCGCAGCTGCCCGCCGATCAGGCGCAGTACGGTCGTCTTGCCACTGCCGGAGCCACCCATGACGGCCACAACTTTTCCACGTGGGAAATCCATTTGAAGGCCCGATAAAATCGAACGTTCTCCATAGGCAAAGTGTAAATCACGGATCTCAACAAGATTTGGCACGACGAAGCTCACTATTTTAATGGCGTATTGTAGTGCAGAAACGCCAACCTCTGCTGAGACACCCCTTGGGACAGCCCCGTAAAGGGGAAGAATACAACACTAATGAATTGAAAGTCAGATATTGTAGTGGAAATTTGACCTGCGCATCGCGCCCCCATCCGCCGGCGTTCATGGCCGTCCACTTGATAACTAAAATAACAAGGGCCACGCCGCAATCCGCGCCGTGGCCCTGTCAAAAAACGAACAGTTGCTCGTTAATTAGCGTGGCAGCAGGGATGCCCCCATCAGGAACTCATCGACGGCGCGCGCGCACTGGCGCCCTTCGCGGATGGCCCACACCACCAGCGACTGGCCACGGCGCATGTCGCCGGCCGCAAACACCTTGGCCACCGAGGTCTGGTAGCAGCCGGCGCCATCCGTTGTCGCCTTGACATTGCCGCGCGCATCCGTATCGACGCCGAACGCTTGCAACACTTGTTGTACTGGTGAAACAAAACCCATGGCCAGGAAGACCAGGTCCGCCTTCATCTCGAATTCCGAGTTCGGCACTTCGCTCATCTTGCCGTCTTTCCATTCGACTCTGCAGGCGATCAGCTTTTCCACCTTGCCGCCCTTGCCTTCGAAACGCTTGGTGGCCACGGCCCAGTCGCGCTCGCAGCCTTCCTCGTGCGAGGACGAGGTGCGCAGCTTGGTCGGCCAGTACGGCCAGACCAGCGGCTTGTTTTCCTGTTCCGGCGGCTGCGGCATCAGTTCGAACTGGGCCACCGAGGCGGCGCCGTGGCGGTTCGAGGTGCCCACGCAGTCGGAACCCGTGTCGCCGCCGCCGATCACCACCACGTGCTTGCCCGTCGCCTTGATCTGGTCCTTGAGCTTGTCGCCCGCGTTGACCTTGTTTTGCAGCGGCAGGAAATCCATGGCGAAGTGCACGCCTTTCAATTCGCGGCCCGGCACGGGCAAGTCGCGCGGCTGCTCGGCGCCGCCGGCCATGATGACGGCGTCAAATTCTTTTTCCAGGTCTTCCGGGAAAATGGTTTCCTTGGCCCAGTTGTTTACATGCGCAGGGAAATCCTTGCCGACCAGCACGCTGGTGCGGAAGACCACGCCTTCGGCTTCCATCTGTTTCACGCGCAGGTCGATGTGCGATTTTTCCATCTTGAAGTCGGGGATGCCATAACGCAGCAAGCCGCCGACCCGGTCGCTCTTTTCAAACACCGTGACGGCATGGCCGGCGCGCGCCAGCTGCTGCGCCGCCGCCAGGCCGGCAGGACCGGAGCCGACGATGGCCACTTTCTTGCCGGTGCTAAAACTCGCCGGCTGCGGCGTGACCCAGCCGTGCTCCCAGCCCATGTCGATGATTTTATGTTCGATCGACTTGATGCCGACCGGATCTTCATGGATGCCCAGGGTACAGGCCGATTCGCACGGCGCCGGGCAGATGCGGCCCGTAAATTCCGGGAAGTTATTCGTCGAATGCAAGATATCGAGCGCTTCGCGGTAGGCGCCGCGGTACACCAGGTCATTCCAGTCGGGAATGATGTTATTCACGGGGCAACCCGTGGTACAGAAGGGAATGCCGCAATCCATGCAGCGCGCGCCCTGCACGGTCGCTTGCGCGTCCGACAGGTGCAAGACGAATTCCTTGTAGTTCTTCAGGCGCGCGGCAGGCTCCAGATAGTGTTCGTCCTGGCGCTTGAATTCCATGAAGCCGGTAATTTTACCCACGATGTTTCCTTTGTATTTGGCTGGCGGGGAGCGGCCGGGCCGCTCCCTGGTCATTCATTTGGCAATGAGCTTGGCTGGCTCAGGCGGCGACGGCTTGCACTTCCATGGCGGCGTCCGCTGCCATCTCGATCAGCGCACGCTTGTATTCGTTCGGGAAGACTTTCACGAACTTGCCGCGCGCCGCAGCCCAGTCGTCGAGCAGGACGCGGGCGCGGGTGCTGCCCGTGTGCTTGAAGTGACGCTCGATCAGGCGCTTGAGGATGACTTCGTCCGCTTCCGGCACGCCGTCGCGGTGCTGCGTGTGCCAGGCGTCGCGGTCGACATGCTGTTCCGCCGCCGACACGACCTTGTCCAGGCTGACCATGGCCGTGTTGCACTTGCTGGCAAAGTCGCCCGCCGGGTCATACACATAGGCGATACCGCCCGACATGCCGGCCGCGAAGTTGCGTCCCGTGTTGCCCAGGACCACCACCGTGCCGCCCGTCATGTATTCGCAGCCATGGTCGCCCAGGCCCTCGACCACCGTGGTGGCGCCCGAGTTGCGCACGGCAAAGCGTTCACCAGCCACGCCGTTGAAGAAGGCTTCGCCGGCGATGGCGCCGTACAGCACCGTGTTGCCGATGATGATGTTGTCCACGGCCCAGCCGCGGAACTCGGTATTGGGCCGCACGATGATGCGTCCGCCCGACAAGCCTTTACCGACGTAATCGTTGCCCTCGCCCACCAGGTCGATCGTGATGCCGTGCGCCAGGAAGGCACAGGCCGACTGGCCCGCCGTGCCTTGCAACTGGATGTGGATGGTGTCGTCCGGCAAGCCGGCGTGGCCGTACTTCTTCGCCACTTCGCCGGACAGCATGGTGCCCACCGTGCGGTTCAAGTTGCGCACGGGCGAGATGAAGGAGACGCGCTCGCCCTTTTCCAGCGCCGCGCGCGCTTGCGCGATCAGCTTGTGGTCGAGCGCCTTTTCCAGCGCATGGTCCTGGAATTCCACGTGGCGGCAAGCCTGGCCATCCGGGGTTTCCGGCTTGTAGAAAATGGACGAAAAGTCCAGCCCCTGCGCCTTCCAGTGCGAAATCGCCTTCGATTTGTCGAGCAAGTCGACACGGCCGATCAGCTCGTCATACGTGCGGATGCCCAGCTGCGCCATCAATTGACGGGCTTCCTCTGCCACGAAGAAGAAGTAATTGACGACATACTCGGGTTTGCCCGAGAACTTGGCGCGCAGCACCGGATCTTGCGTGGCCACGCCTACCGGGCACGTATTCAAGTGGCATTTGCGCATCATGATGCAGCCTTCGACCACCAGCGGCGCCGTGGCGAAACCGATCTCGTCGGCACCCAACAGGGCGGCGATGACCACGTCGCGGCCCGTCTTCATCTGGCCGTCGGCCTGCACGCGGATGCGGCTGCGCAAACCATTCAAGACCAGCGTTTGTTGGGTCTCTGCGAGACCCAACTCCCACGGCGTGCCCGCATGTTTCACGGACGACAGAGGCGAGGCGCCCGTGCCACCGTCGTGGCCGGCGACGACCACGTGATCGGCTTTCGCCTTGGTGACGCCGGCAGCGACCGTGCCGATGCCCACTTCCGACACCAGCTTCACGGAAATCGAGGCGCGCGGGTTGGCGTTCTTCAAGTCATGGATCAGCTGCGCCAGATCTTCGATCGAATAGATGTCGTGGTGCGGCGGCGGCGAAATCAGGCCCACGCCCGGCACGGAAAAGCGCAGGCTGGCGATGTATTCGGACACCTTATGGCCCGGCAACTGGCCGCCTTCGCCCGGCTTGGCGCCCTGCGCCATCTTGATCTGGATCTGGTCGGCCGAGTTCAGGTAGGCGGCCGTGACGCCGAAACGTCCCGACGCCACCTGCTTGATGCGCGAGCGCATGGAATCGCCTTCCTGCAGCGGAATATCGACGACGATCTGCTCGGCACCCACGACGGACGCCATGGTGTCGCCCTGGCGGATCGGGATGCCCTTCAATTCCTGCGTGTAGCGGTTCGGATCTTCGCCGCCCTCGCCCGTGTTCGACTTGCCGCCGATGCGGTTCATGGCCACCGCCAGGGTCGCGTGCGCTTCCGTGCTGATCGAACCGAGCGACATGGCGCCCGTGGCGAAACGCTTGACGATTTCCTTGGCCGGTTCCACTTCGTCGAGCGGGATCGCCTTGGTCGGGTCGAGCTTGAACTCGAACAGGCCGCGCAGGGTCAGGTGACGACGGCTCTGGTCGTTGATGATTTGCGCATACTCTTTATAGCTGGAGAAATTGTTGCTGCGCGTGGAGTGCTGCAATTTCGCAATCGCGTCCGGCGTCCACATGTGGTCTTCGCCGCGCACGCGGAACGCATACTCGCCGCCCGCGTCGAGCTTATCGACCAGCACGGGATCGTTGCCGAAGGCCAGCGCGTGCAGGCGCAGCGCTTCTTCCGCCACTTCAAACACGCCGATGCCTTCCACGTTCGAGGCCGTGCCCTTGAAGTATTTGTCGACCAGCGACTTGTTCAGGCCGATGGCTTCGAAGATTTGCGCGCCGCAGTACGACATGTAGGTCGAAATGCCCATCTTCGACATGACCTTCATCAAGCCTTTGCCGACCGCCTTGGTGTAGTTATAGATGGCTTTGTCGCCCGACAGGTCGCCGGGCAAGCCGTGCGCCATCTCGGCCAGGGTTTCCATGGCCAAATACGGGTGGACGGCTTCCGCGCCATAGCCGGCCAGCAAGGCGAAGTGGTGCGTTTCGCGGGCCGAGCCCGTTTCCACGACGAGACCGGTGGACGCCCGTAAACCCTTGCTCACCAGGTGCTGGTGTACGGTGGACGTGGCCAGCAGCGCGGGGATCGCCACCTGGTCGGCGCAAATGGCGCGGTCCGAGACGATCAGGATGTTGTGGCCGGATTTCACGGCGTCGACGGCTTCCGCGCACAGCGAGGCCAGGCACGCTTCCACGCCTTCCTTGCCCCAGGCCAGCGGGTAGCAGATGTCCAGCTCGTACGACTTGAACTTGCCGCCCGTGTGGGCGCTGATGTTGCGCAGACGCGCCATGTCGTCAAAGCCCAGCACGGGCTGCGCCACTTCCAGGCGCATCGGCGGGTTGACGTTGTTGGTGTCGAGCAAATTCGGTTTCGGGCCGATGAAGGACACCAGCGACATCACCATCGCTTCGCGGATCGGGTCGATCGGCGGATTCGTCACTTGCGCGAACAATTGCTTGAAGTAGTTATACAAAGGCTTCAATTTGTTCGACATGACGGCCAGCGGCGAGTCATTGCCCATCGAGCCCGTCGCCTCTTCGCCGGCCAGTGCCATCGGCGCCATGAGGAATTTCAAGTCTTCCTGCGTGTAGCCGAACGCCTGCTGGCGGTCGAGCAACGATGGCTGGGCTTTTTCGCCCTGGGCGCGGTCTTGCTTGGCTTGACCTTCGGCCAGCTTGATCTCGTCGAGCTTGATGCGCACCGAGTTGATCCACGCCTTGTACGGCTTGGCGTTCGCGTAAGTGTTTTTCAGTTCCTGGTCGTCGATGATGCGGCCCGCTTCCAGGTCGATCAGGAACATTTTACCGGGCTGCAAGCGCCATTTCTGGATGATTTTCGATTCCGGGATCGGCAGCACGCCCGATTCCGACGCCATCACCACCAGGTCGTCGTCCGTGACGATGTAGCGTGCCGGACGCAAGCCGTTGCGGTCCAGGGTGCCGCCGATGTGGCGGCCGTCTGTGAATGCCATGGCGGCGGGGCCGTCCCACGGTTCCATCATGGCCGCGTGGTATTCATAGAAGGCGCGGCGGTTGTCGTCCATCGTCGTGTGGTTTTCCCACGCTTCCGGAATCATCATCATCATCGCCTGGGCGATCGGGTAGCCGGCCATCAGCAGCAATTCCAGCGCATTGTCGAAGCACGCCGTGTCGGACTGGCCTTCATAGATCAGCGGGAACAGTTTCTGCAGGTCGTCGCCCAGCACGGCCGACTTCATCACGCCTTCGCGCGCGCGCATCCAGTTGAAGTTGCCTTTCACCGTGTTGATCTCGCCGTTATGGGCGATCAGGCGGTAGGGATGGGCCAGCGGCCATTCCGGGAAGGTATTCGTCGAGAAACGCTGGTGCACCAGGGCCAGGGCCGAGATGCAGCGCGCATCCTGCAAGTCCTTGTAGTACACGCCCACCTGGTCGGCCAGCAGCAAGCCTTTGTAGACGATGGTACGGGCCGACATCGACGGCACGAAGAATTCCTTGCCGTGCAACAGCTTCAAGGCCTGGATGGCGTGGCCCGACGATTTGCGGATCACATACAGTTTGCGCTCGAGCGCGTCGGTGACCATGATGTCCGGGCCACGGCCGATGAAGATCTGGCGGATGACCGGTTCCTTGGCGCGCACGGTGGGCGACATCGGCATGTCCGTATCGATGGGCACGTTGCGCCAGCCCAGCACGACCTGGCCCTCGATGCGCACGGCGCGTTCGATTTCCTGTTCGCAGGCGATGCGCGACGCGTGTTCCTTCGGCAGGAAGACCATGCCCACGCCGTATTCGCCAGGCGGCGGCAATTCCACGCCCTGCTTGGCCATTTCTTCGCGGTAGTACTGGTCGGGAATCTGGATCAGGATGCCGGCGCCATCGCCCATCAGCGCATCGGCGCCGACGGCGCCCCGGTGATCGAGGTTTTTCAGAATCAGCAAACCCTGTTCGACGATCGAATGGGTCTTGTTGCCCTTGATATGGGCGACGAAACCGACGCCGCAGGCATCGTGTTCATTGGCTGGGTCGTACAGGCCTTGCGCTTTCATGGGCTTCTCCGCTGCATATGACTATCGAAAAACTAGAGTAGTGCAACGCAACAAAAAACTCAACCAGAACAATTAGGGTCGGAGTCGAATTAAATTCGATTCCGTCGCTCTAAAAATTTAATAGGGACACAGTCGAAGCCATTTCAATAAAACGTCAGAAAGCAACCATTTTTTGTTTTAAATGCGAATGCTTTTCAATTGGCGTCCGTTGCGGCCGCGACTTTGCGGGGACGGCCGCGCTTGGCGGGCAGCACTTGCCGCTGCATTTTCTGCTCCAGCGCCTGCTTGAAAGCGTCGGAACCCAGCGGCCAGCCCTTCAAAACAGCCTGTTCCACGGTTTTCACCTCGCTGCTGCCCAGTCCCTGCTCGAACAGGCGCAGATACGCCGCCTCGCGGTCGAACGGCGTGTTGCCCAGCGCCCAGTACAGCGCATGGTCGGTGATGACGGGATCGGGCCGCACACCGGCGTGGTGGGCATAGCTGGACCAGCTGTAATCGAGCGCCTGGCCCGCCAACCTCGTTTGCACGGGCACGCATTCCAGGTAACGGCAGCAAGTAAGGAAGAAATTGTCGGGATCGATGACGGAAGTTTTGTAGCGTCCCTGCCACAGCGCCCCTTCACGGCCGTATTTCTGGTTGAAATACGGCACGTAATAGCGTCCCAGCCACTGCATCAGCTGTCCCAGGCCCGTCGCATCGGCTGGTGTCGCCAATAAATGTAGCTGATCTGGCAATAAAACGTAGGCATGGATGGCCACCTTGAACATTTTCGCGCCCGTTTTCAGCCAGGACAGAAATTGGGCATAGTCCGCCGCGTCCTGGAACACGCTCTGGCGGTTGCTGCCGCGCTGGATCACGTAATGGGGCAGTGCGGGAATGATGAGGCGGGGCAAACGGGCCATGGCAAAATCGAAAAGTGAAGGCTAAGGCCTTGATTTTACACACTTGCGAGCGCAGGACGCGACTCTGACCCTGTTTTATTTGAAATACTGGAAAAAGCGATTGACTCTGTCCCTGAATTGTCCTGCAGGAGACTATGCACCTTCGCAGGCGGCAAGTTGGTAGTCCCAACGACCACCATGATCGAGGCAACTATCAATTTTCCACTCCTTGCGCAGCCAGAGAGCGGTACTGGCCAGTGCAACGATCAACAACAGGCCAGATAGGAAGCGCCGTTTCATGCTACTGGCCGCCTCTGGCGGTCAGGACAGGTTAAAACTGGCCGACAGGCTGTAGCCCTCGCCATACGCGCTGCGCAGCGGCAAGTCCTGGCCCAGGCCCGTCTTGGCTTTCTTGCGCAGGCGGTACACGAGCATGTCGACGCGGCGGCCCGCATCCGGATCTTCGCCGCCCATGCCGGCCACGATGACGTCGCGCGGCACGGGGCGGGTATTGATGGTCAGCAGGTGCAGGAAGTTGAATTCCTTTTCCGTCAGGGCGATGACGGCGCCCATCAATTCAAGTTGGCGAGCGCTTACTTTCAAGGTCCACTTGCCCGGCTCGGGAACGGGATCTTGCGGGCCGACGCGGCGGTCGAGCGCCTCGATGTGGGCAGCCAGTTCGGGGAATTTGATCGGCTTGGTCAGATAGTGGTCGGCGCCGAGGCGCAAGCCGAGGATGCGGCTGTCGAAGGCGACACGCCCCGTCAGCACCAGCACGCCGATCTGCGGATACAGCTGGCGCATGCGGGGGATGACGTTGAAGCCGTCCTCATCGGGCAAGCCCAGGTCCAGCACGACCACCCCGACATTGCCATGGCTCAACGCCGTCCACATCCCGCCAGCGGAGCTGGTGATATGCACTTCGTGTTCGAGCTCAACGAGAAACTCCGCCATGTCTTCGGCGTAGTCCAGATTGTCTTCGACGATCAGTATTTTCGTCATTGCAACGCCATTCTTCCATTAGTGAGCTACCGTGGGCAAACCATGCCATTCACTTCTGCACCATGATGGACGGCACAATAGGTTTACGTCAAGGAATTATCACGGTTGCCTTCAGCGGAAGCAACTTTTTTCTAGTCTAGCCAGGAAGCGGCAGCCAAATGCGGAAAATAGCCCCGCCTTCGGGCAGATTATGCCCCTGTAAACTCCCGCCATGCACGTCCACCACGGCGCGCGCCATGTACAGGCCCAGGCCCGCACCGGCATGCGTGGCATCGGTTCCACGGAAACCTTTTTCGAACAGCTGCGCCAGTTCTTCTTCCCGCAAACCGGGCCCCGCATCGCGCACACACAGCGCCACGCCGCCTTCGGGCACCAGCTTGCCCGACACGGTGATGCTGCTGCCCGGCGGGCTGAACTTGACCGCGTTGTCGAGCAGGATTTTCAGGCACAGGGCCATACCGGGCACGTCGCAGCGCAGCCGGGCCGGCAAGTCTTCATCGAGTTCCAGCTGTACGCGGTGACTGGCCGGCACGGTGGCGGCCGCCTGCTGCAACAAGGCCAGCGGCGCGATGCCATCGGCCGCCCGTTCGCGGCCGATGGCCGCCATGCGTTCGGGCGACAAATAGTCGTCGATCATGGCCAACAAACGGTCGACGGCCGCCTGGATTTTCACGTAGCGCTTGCGCGTGGCCTCGTCGGCGTCTCGGGATGTCGAGACGAGGCGCTGGATGGCGCCGTCGATGGTGGCCAGCGGCGTGCGGAATTCATGCGACAGCATCGAGGCGAAACGCTTCTGCTCCTTTTCCCGCTCGGCTTCCTGCGCCTGGGCGACGCTGACGTCGCGCACCGTGCCGACGATGGTGACGCCCCGCCCCGCTGCCACAGGCACGATGGTCGAGCTGATTTCCAGCGCCAGCAGGCGGCCGTCGGCGTGCGGCAATTCCACTTCGCGCAGCAGGGTCAAACGGCTGGTGTCGCCATCGCGCCAGCGCTGCAGCCGGGCCGGCACGTCCGCCGCCAGGCGTGCCGCGTGTTCGCGCAAGGCTGCCAGGTCGTAACCGGTCAGGCGTTGCGCCGCGGGGCTGATGTAGCGTAATTCGAGGGTGGTGGCGTCGAGCAGGAAGGCCGCGTCGCGCCCATGTTCGGCCAGCAGGCGGAACGTCGCTTCGCCGGCGCGCGCGCGCAGCAGGGCGCGGCGCAACTGGACGAAGCGCAGCGCCATGAGGACGGCGCCGGCAAGCAGCAGGAGGAAAATAGGCAGCATGCGTTATACCTGGCAAGAAAGAATTGCCAAGTATAAGCGTGCGCTGCCCTTAATCTTCCAGCGGGGCGAAAATCTGCTGCAAGTCTTCCTGCGTGAGGGCCATCTTCTGCGATTCGCCTTCGGCCAGGATCGATTGCGCCAGCTCCGATTTCTTTTGCTGCAGCAGCTGGATTTTTTCTTCCAGGGTGCCCTTCGCAATCAATTTGTAGACGAACACAGGCTTATCCTGGCCGATGCGCCAGGCGCGGTCCGTGGCCTGGTTTTCCGCCGCCGGATTCCACCACGGATCGTAGTGGATGACCGTGTCGGCCGCCGTCAGGTTCAAGCCCACGCCGCCCGCCTTCAGGCTGATCAGGAAGATCGGTACGGCGCCCTGCTGGAAGGCGGCCACCTGCGCGCCCCGGTCCTTCGTTTCGCCCGTCAGCAGCGCGTAGGGGATATCGCGCGATTCCAGCTCTTCCTCGATCAATTCCAGCATGCTGGTAAATTGCGAGAAAACGAGGATCTTGCGCCCTTCGTCGAGCAAGTCTTCCACCATCTGCATCAGGTCGAGCAGCTTGGCCGAACCGGCCGACTGCTTCTTCGCCGGCAAGGATTTCACCAGACGCGGGTCGCAGCAGACCTGGCGCAGTTTCAGCAGCGCTTCGAGAATGACGATCTGGCTGCGCGCCACGCCCTTCTTGTCGATTTCTTCACGGACCTTTTGATCCATCGCAAGACGCACGGTTTCATACAGGTCGCGCTGCGGCCCCGTCAATTCCACCTTGCGCACCATTTCCGTCTTCGGCGGGAGCTCTTTGGCCACATTGTCCTTCGTGCGGCGCAGCAGGAAGGGCTTGATGCGGCGGTTCAGCAGCATGCGGCGCAGCGGATCGTCCTGGCGCTCGATCGGGTGGCGGAACTGCGTATTGAAGGTCTTTTCGTCGCCCAGCAAGCCCGGCAGCAGGAAGTGGAATTGCGACCACAGTTCGCCCAAATGATTTTCCAGCGGCGTGCCGGACAAGCACAGGCGGTGGCGCGCGCGCAGCAGGCCCGCGCTTTGCGCCGCCTTGCTGCGCGTATTCTTGATGTAATGCGATTCGTCGAGGATAACCAGGTGGAAATCGTGCTCGCGCAAGGTTTCCTCGTCGCGCGGCAACAGCGCGTACGTGGTCAGCACCAGGTCGCACTGGTCGATCTGGTCGAATTGCTGGGCGCGGTCCTTGCCTTGCAGCAGCAACACCTTCAGGCTGGGCGCGAACTTGGCCGCCTCGTCCTGCCAGTTGCCCATCAGACTCGTCGGTGCGATGACCAAGGCCGGATGCGTAAGGCGGCCCGCTTCCTTTTCCACGAGGATATGCGCCAGCGTTTGCACCGTTTTACCTAAGCCCATGTCATCGGCGAGGATGCCCGCCAGGTCATGGTCGCGCAGGAATTGCATCCACGCCAGGCCGTCGGCCTGGTAGTCGCGCAAGGTTGCCTGCAGGCCGGCGGGCGCCGCCACTTTTTGCACGGAACCGAACTGGCTCAGCTTGCGGCCCATGGCGCGCAGCTGTTCGCCGCCCGTCCACTGCATGTCCAGGCCCCGCGCCAGCTCTTCCAGGCGCGCCGCATCGAGCGTCGACATGCGCACGGCACGCTTGATCTTGTCGCTGAAATACAGCTCGCCCAGCGTGTTCAAAATCGGACGCACGCGGCCCCACGGCAGGGCGACGCGCGTGCCGTCCGGCAAGGTTGCCAGCATCTGGTCATCGTCCGCATGTGCTTCGATGACTTTCGGATTGAAATCGTTGGGCGCGTTGCGGATCAGCTGCACCAGCACGGGCAGCAGCGGCACGCGCTCGTGGTTGACGACGATGCCCAGTTCCAGCTCGAACCAGGCGTTGCCGCTGTCCGGATCCTGGTCATCGATTTCCGCGTACCAGTCGCCCACGTCGCTCACGTCGTAGCGGTACTTGGCCGTCTTTTCCACGATCCAGCCCTGCGCCAGCAAGGCGTCGATGCCGGACTCGGCAAAACGCAGCCATTCCGCCTGGGAAGGCAGCAGCAAGGCGCCCTTCAAGCCGCTCAAGGGAGCGGAGCCCGGCTTCTTGAATTGCAGCTCGGCCAGGGTGGCCAGCGCGCGTGCTTCATCGACCGTATTTCTCTGGATAATTTCCGTCACCTCGCCCACTTGCCGCACCACGCGCTGCGACGGGTCGAACGAGACTCTTTCGCCATCGTAGTCGTAGGACAGCACGGCGAAGTCGCTCCAGCGCTGCAGGCTGCCATCGGCCAGCATGGCGCTGTCCAGCAGCAACACCGGTTGTGCCGGCACGTCCTTGCGCAAGCGCTGCGGCAACGGTTGCGGCAGCGGCATCAGATGCTGCAAGCCTTGCGCCAGCAGCAGTTGCGACACGCGCACCTTGTCGTTCGCATTCAGGGGCGGCGCCTGCGCCACCAGCGCCTGCAGGTCGGCCAGGGAAATGTCGGAGCCGCCCTGGTTCAGTTCCAGCACGCCGCACGACAGATTGTCGATGTACCACGGCGGATCGGTGGGCAGCATGTAGTCGATCTGGTCGGCGCCATGGTGCTTCGCGCCTTCCGGCGGGTCCACTTGCCAGCCCAGGCGCATGGTCTTGCCTTCGTCGCGCCAGAACAGGCGGGCGGGACGCACGGGACCTTCCTTCAATGGATACACGAGACCATTGCCGACGTCGGCCCAGGAATTGGCCCACAACAATTTATCCTGCTCTGCCAGCATTTTCAGCAGGGCCGCACCCACCTTGCCCTTCGGCTCCGTGGCGCTGCCCGTCTGCGAATTCTGCCCGCTGCGCATGGCCACGAAGAAACGCACGAGGTCTTCGTCGGCCGGCGTCAAAAACGTGGGCGGCGCCGACAGCAGGGAAAAGATTTCGCTGATGGGGGACGCCGCCGCCACATCGCCGTTCGGCCGCAGCCGCGCCTTGTACAGGCACAGGGCCACGTGGCGGCCGCCGCTGGTGGGCGCCAGCACGTAGATCAGGCGGTGCTGGTTGAGTTTGGGATCGGGCTCGGCAATCGTCAGCACGGCCTTCGGATGGGCGGCAGCCTCCACCCGCTGCAGCCAGGTGGCGACGGCATACGGCAAAGGCGCTCCCGGCGCGCTGGCCGGGGCAACTGGGGTTTCACTGGTTTCGTCGCGGGTAAAATCCATGGGGCGCATTTTTGTGTAAAGGTCGTATCCAAATCGGCAACAGGCAATATTATCCGCCATACAGGCGTTGCTGGCTTGATTCACACACGCTCTTTGAGCAGTTTTAATGCGCGATGCCTAAAAAATAAGTATTTAATACGACACTTGGGGTCCGCTGACGGCAAAAAAGGCCCGTCATAGGCCTTTTTTCGCCGCCTGTGGAGGGCTTATCAGGCCGGCACAGTTTCTTCTTCGGCCACGCTGGCGGCCTCGACTACCGGTGCCGTGCTCGTATCGGCCGGCGTAAAGTTGCGCAAAAACAAGAAGAACTGGCCCATCATCTGCGTCCACAGTTGCAGATTGATATTCAGGTACTCCTTGCTGACGCCGCCGGCGACCAGCACATCCATCTCCAGCACGACGAAATCGCCATGCTGGGCCACGCGGGCAAAACGCTTGCTGCGGTGCCATTCGGCCAGCAAGCCGGCCGGCAAGTCGCCGCCCTGCACGCGCAGCGGGCAGCTCAGGGTCAGGTCCGCGTACTGGCCAGGCGCGGCTTCATTACCCCACAGCACCTGGAAACCGATGCCATGGCTGGCGCTGTGCAGGCGCACGACACCGTCGTGTTCGATGCTGGTGACGGCGCAGCCGGCCGCCTTGATGGCCTCGGCCGTTTGTTCCGCATTCAGGGTGGTCAGCAAGCTAGTCGTGTTTTCCATCGTCATTCCATTCATTTCAAAAAGTAAAAATTATTGGGGTGCCGGCGCGGGCGCGGCCGGCGTTGCTGCCGCTTCGGTTTGACGCGCATCAAAGCGGCCCTGGTACAGCTGGTCGCCGTACTGCTGCGCGATTTGCTCGAGTTTCACCCGGCTTTGCGCGGCGAACGGCTGGCGCGCTTTCATGACGTCCAGCACGTCCAGGCTTTCATACGCTTGCAGGATCTCTTTCCCTGCCGCATACAGCTGGGCATTCTTGCTTTCGCAGCGCGCCAGGGCACTGCGCTGCACCGCCACTTCGCCGTCCAGGCGCGCCCGCTCCGCTTCGATCTGCTTGCCCGTGACGGCCAGCCGTTCGCCGGCCTGGCGGTACTGCGCCAAATTCGCGGTTGCCTCCTGTGCGGCGGCGGCGCTGCGCTGCTGCTCGGCGGCCAGTTTTTCCCGCTGCGCGCGTTCCTGCGCCAGCTGCGACTGGCTGCGCGCCAGCTCCTTTTTCACGCCATCGCTGGCAGGCGCCGCGGCGGCGGCGAGCGTCGCCTTGGCGGCCGGCGCGCCCTTGGCTTTCAGCGCTTCCAGTTCGCCGCGCGTCTGCTGCAGCTGCGCCGTGACATTGCGCAACTCGGCACGCAAACGCTCTTCCATGCTTTGCCCTTTTTGCGCTTGGGCGGTGCCGGCGGCCAGCAAGCTCAACAGCAATAAAGGCAGGCGCATTTTGTTGGATATCAACATCATGGCTCCTTAAAAACGCGCGTTCAATTCGATTTGCAGGGTGTCGATCGACAGTGCCGAACCGAACACTTCGCGGCTCGACGTCCAGCGGCCGTTCAGCCAGGTATTCTTGTCGAGCGCATACGCGCCGCCGAGGTAGTAGCCGCGCGCATTCGTGCCGCCCAGATGGAAGGTGGAATCGTTGTAGGCGTCAGGCAAGGCGTCCGGTTCGATGCGCTTGTAACCGAGCAGCACGTTCCAGTCGCCGCGCGCCGCCGGGCTGGCCTTGCCCAGGGTCGCCTGCAGCATGTAGGCATTGCCGCCGCTCTTGAAATCAGCTTGCGAGACGCCGCCCGTGCCACCGAAGTTATTCATGATGCCGCCCTTGGCGCGTGCCCACATTTCATTCTTGTCGTAGGCCATGTTGCGCACATAGTCGCCTTCGATGCGCAAGTCCGTGCCGCCCGCGACCTTGCTATCCCAGCGCGCATTCAGGTTGGCCAGGCGGAATTTCGACGCCAGGCCCACGAATTGCGGCTGCGGCGTATTGGCCGGATCGAGCGGATTCAGGGCGATATTGCGCAGCAACATCAAGCTATTGCCCTTTTGCATGCTCGATGGACGCGACCAGTCCGTGCTGCAGCCATCGGCGCCCGCGTACAAGGCGCACGGCTGCGAATACTCGCCGCTGATGTTGCGGAAGTTGTAGTAGGCCAAGGCGCCACGCAATTGATGGTCGCTATTGATCTTCCACGACGCGCCCACTTGCGCACCGAGCAGCCATTTGTTTTCGCTCGACATTTTTGCCTGGCTGCGGCTAGGCGCATTGTCGGACGAATACTCGAGCGGAATCAGGCCCAGGGTGCCGAACACGGTGACGTCCTTGCTCTCGCCGACCGGCTGCTGCACCTTGGCGGCGATGCCGTCGAAATTGAGTTCGCTGGAAAACAGTTCGTCGCCGGACACGAACGGATTGTCGAAGCGGCCCGCCGTCAGTTTCAGCCAGGAAGCGGGCTGGTAGGACAGCCAGGCCTGGTCCAGCCAGATGTTTTTCTTGCCCAGGCCGCCACCGAGGGTTTGCGTGGTGGACACCGGGCTGTCGTCGTTGCCGCTGGCCAGGCGGATGCCCGCTTGCGTGGTGTCGGAAATGTCGGCCAGGATGCCGAGGCGGGCACGGGCGCGCAGCAAGTGCTTGCGGTCTTCGCGCGTGTTCAGCAACGCCGGCAGGGCCAGGTTGGTGTTCGAATTGACGTCGTAGCCGCTGCCGCTGTTGAGCGAGCGCCAGTCGATCTCGATATTGCTGTTGGCCATGTCGTAATAGCGCGATTCGTAGCGCGCGCGCACGTCGCCTTCCAGGCGGATACGCTTGGTCCAGGCCGGCGTTTCATTCGGCGCCGCCCAGCCGCCCGCTTTTGCTTCGGCCATGACCTGGCCCTTGATCTCGTCGCGGATCTGCTCGCGCACGGTTTGCGAAATATACGGCACGCGCACGTCGCCCGGCTGCACTTGCGCCAGGGCGGCCGGTGCGGCGGCCGGACGGGCTTGCGCCGCGGCCAGCGCTTCGCCCTGCGCCTGCGCCAGCAAGGCTTCGCCGGCATCCTTGTTCAGGGCGCCGCTCTGGATCAGGCCGCGGATCAGCTTGACCATGGTGCTGTCGGCCGGTGCCTGCGCTTGTACTGCGCCCGCCGCCACGCTCAGGGCCAGGGCTGCCAGCGCCAGTGGAAGACGGCGCGCACGCTGTGGGGAAGAAAATATGGAATTCATTGTTTCTTTCGAAAAAAATTAATATGAATTGGGGACGCTATGGCCGGCGGCCTTTAATGGATACCCGGGCCGGGAAACGCAGGGACGCCGGCGGCCGCTCATCGGCGCGGAAGTCGCGCACCATGGCCAGCACCTGCTCATCCGTCTGCGCATTGCCCGTGCCTTGCACCAGCTGCACTTTCGTCGCCCTGCCTTCCGTATCGAGCCACAGGTCGACGCGGATGTCGGCGAACGCCAGCTGGCGCGTGCGCGGGTCGCGGGCGAACGCCAGCTGCAGCGCGTTGGCGACATAGCGGCCATACGATCCCGCGCCGAGTCCGCCGCCACCGCCGCTACCGCTCATGCCGCCGCCGCGCCCGGCCTGGATGCCGAACGCGTCGCTGCCGGCCTGCGCCGCGCCGTCGATGGTGACGGGGTCGCCCTTGTCCGGCGACGGGCTTTCCGGCGCGTCATCCATGGGCTTGTCGGCAGGCGTCGGTTCCGGCTCGGACACTTCCGGCACCACCTTGTCCGGTGTCGGTTCCGGCAATTTTTCCGGTTCCGGCGGCGGCGGTGGCGGCGGTGGCAGCATCAGCATCGGCGGCGCCGCCACTTCGCGCTTGGTGGCCGCCGTATCGGACAGCAAATACCAGACCAGCGCGGCCAGCGCAGCGGCCAGCAGCGCGCCGCCGGCCACGCCGCCCCAGCGGCGCCACCACTGCGCCGCGCCCGACGATTCCGAGCCGGCCGTCTTCATCATGTCGTCACGCTTCACCTTGCGCTCCTCATGCCGGCTTGCCGGTCACCAGGCCCACCTGGTTCAGGTCGATGCGGCGCAGCAGGTCCAGCACTTCGACCACCTTCGCGTATTGCACGGCGGCGTCGCCGCGCACGATCACGGGGAAGTCGGGCGTCAGCGCCTTTTCCGTGCGCAGCCGCTCTTCCAGCTCGGGCAGGGTGACGGGATAGGCGTCGAGGAAGACCTGGCCCGCGTTGTCGATGGTGATGGCCTTGGTCTTCGGCTTTTCCAGCGCCATGGCCGAGCTGGCCTTGGGCAGGTCGACCTTGATGCCGGGGATGCTGGCGTTGCTGGTCAAAATGAAGATCACCAGCACCACCAGCAGCACGTCGACGAAGGGCGTGATGTTGATGCCGCCGCTACGCTTGCGGGGGGTAAACTTGGCGGAGGTGGCCATGGTTATGCGCCCCTCACGCCTGATGCAGCGCGGGACGCATCTGGCGTCCGTCGCCCTGCTCTTCCGCCAGACGCGTGGCGAATTCATCGACGAAGACGGCCATATCGGCGACGATGGCATCCGAACGCGAGGACAGCCAGTTGTAGCCGAACAGGGCGGGAATCGCCACGCCCAGGCCAGCAGCCGTACACAGCAGCGCTGCCGCCATGCCCGGCGCCACCGAGTTGATGTCCACGGCGCCCGCCATGGCCGCCACGACGAACACCAGCATGATGCCGATCACGGTGCCGAACAGGCCGACGTACGGCGCGCCTTCGATGGTGGTCGAGAGCCAGATCATGCGCTTGGACATGCGCTCGCTTTCGCGCACCATCACGCCATCCATGGCGGCGCGGATGGCGCCGATCGTCGCGTTTGAGACGGCGTTCAAGTCGTAGCCGCGGTCGTGGCGGCGGCGCATCTCGTCGATGGCCACGTCATACAGACGCCACAGCGAGGAATCCGTTTTCACGGAAGCGCTCAGCTTGCCGTTGCGCGCCAGGTGATCGAGCGGCGCGCCGGCCGCTTCGTGGAACGACTGCATGAACTGGGCATTGGCGCGCGAGATGGCGCCATAGCTGCGGCCCTTGCCGATCATGATGATCCACGACAAGACCATCATCAGGCCCAGCACGCCGACGACGATCCAGGCGTCGAGCGGCATTGCGGCGATGATGAAACCGAAATGGCTTTTGCCCGCCTGCTGTTCATCGGCGCCAAATACGGCCAGGCGCGATTCGGAACCTTGCGAGACGGCGTCGGCCAGCAGCAGGGCGTCGGGACGGGCCGTGCGCGACAGGCGCAGCTCGTCGATGGCACCCGTGAAGTTGGCCAGTGCGGCGCCACCGGCGACCGGCGGCGCGTCGGTACCCACCGAGGCGGCCGTGCTGAATGCCGGCAGGGCGGTGGCCAGCGAGACGGCCGGACGGCCGCCCACGTACAGGGCCACATTGTTCTTGTCGGCCTTGACGGCCAGGTGCGACCATTGCGCGGCCTGGATAGGCTGGCCCGGCTTGCTGCGCTGGCCATTGACCTGCACGAAAGGCACGCCCTGGTCCACGCCGATCAGCAATTCATTGGCGCCGTCGCGGCGCGCATACAGCACTTGCTGGGCGCCCAGGTTGTCCGGACGCACCCAGGCGGAAAAGGTGAACGGCGCGCCGGCGGCCAGCGCCAGCGATGGCGAGGCAGGCAGCATCAATGGCATGGTGCCCAGGCGGGCACCGGCACCGATGACGGAACCGTCGAGTGCCGGCACGGCCGTCTGGGCATGGTTGCCGTAGGCGGTGCTGTCGCGCGAGGGCACGCCCGGTTCGCTGAAGTGATATACGAGGCTGTAGTCGGGGTCAAACGTACGCTGGCCGTTGCCGGAGGCGGGCGCCTTCGGATTGCCGTAGTACATCCACAGCTGCTGCGGCGTACCGGCCGTCAGGGCCGGCACGTCGACCCAGATCAGGGCGATGCCCAAGAGCGGATTGAATTGCTCGATCTGGTGGTTCAGCACCGTTTTATCGTCGCCCGCCACGAAGCGCAGGTCGGCGCCGTTATCGCTGACGCCTTCGAAGTTGAAGTTACCCGAATGCAAGCGCAGCAGCACGGGGATGCGGCCGGGATCGCCGCCCACCGCGCCCGCCTTCGGGCCGGCGTCGACGGTGACGGGTTTGCGGTAAGCCCAGTCGGGCTGCCACCAGGCATGCGCCAGGCCGGGAACGAGCGTGCCCAGGATCGTGAGCAGAAAAAGAAAACGTTGCATGACAGTGATTCTCCGAAGAAAAGTCTAAAAAAGTGCAGTGCTGTTGAGCTGGCCCGTCAGTAGCTGGCCGACAGGTTGAAATTGATGCGGCGCACGTGTTTGTGCGTGCGCGGGCCATCGCGCAGCGGATACGAAAAGTCGATGCGGCCATTCAGGTAGCGCAGGAACTGGAAGCTGCTGCCCACGCCCACGGAGGCCAGGCCGAACAGGTCTTTCTGCTCGATCATCGGATCGCGCAGGCGCAGGCGCGCGCCATCGGCAAAAGCGAACAGGCGCCAGTTTTCCAGGCGGCTGAAATACGTCAGCTGGGGCGTGCGCCATTCGACCGTGCCGGACACGCCGTAATCGCCCGTCGCTTCGGCCGACAGATAGCCGCGCACGGAATTGGCGCCGCCGGCGGCCATCTGCTCGCCCGACACGAGCGCCGCATCGGCCAGCTGGCCCGCCAGCTTGCCGTACAGCTGCGCGCCGCTGCCCAGGGTAGTGGTGGCATTGGCGTCGCCCTTCAGGACGAGGAAGCTGGGCGAGGCCTTGTAGCGCTTGTTGTCGTAGGCGGCGCTGTCGCTGCCGTAGCCAAACGAAGCGCGCGTGCCGGCCACCAGCGACAGGCCGAGGCCATACGTCGCCGCCTCCGTCTGCGCAAAGCCGTTATACGACACGCTCAGGGGCACGTACTTGAGCGGAATATTGCTGCCCGTGCCATTGAGCTTGAGCGCTTCCTGGTTATCCTTGAAATCGATGCCGGCAGAAAAACTGTGCCACCAGATGCCGCTGTTGGGCACCGTGTAGTTGACTTTCATGCCCAGCGCATGGCCCTTGCCCAGCACGCTGGTGCCGCCCGTGCTGGCCACGTTGCTGTTCGACTGGTAGCCGGTCGCTTCCACGCTCCAGCCCTGCGTGCCGATCGGCGCCACGTACGAGGCGGACCACACCTTGGTCTGGTTCAGGTCGCCCGGCGTGCCGAAAAAGCTGATGGTGGCGCTATGCCCGAGCTGCCACAGATTGTCGTGGCCGACCGACATGCTGGTACGCAATTTCTTCGTATCAGCGCTGTAATCGTTGTTCAAGCCCACGCTGGCGCGCCACGGGCTGCTGTCGTCCACTTTCAGGTCCACGTCCATGGTGCCGGGCAGGCTGCCCTGCTTGACCAGCGGCATCACCTGGCGCTTGGGACCGCGGTTCAGGGCCGTCAGTTCCACTTGCGCCTGCGTAAAGTCGGGCACCGTGCCTTCCGTCAGGGCCGGCACTTGCTGGCGCACGTCGAGCGGCGAGTTGTATTGCGCGCCGACCACGCGCAAGCGCCCCACCTTCGTTTCGCTCACCTGCAGCACCACCACGCCCTGCTCCACCTGCTGCTCCGGCAAGTCCACGTAGACGGACTGGTAGCCCCGGGCTTGATATGCAGCAACGAGGGCGTCACGCGCCCCTTCCACGTCCTTCAAAGTGCGGCCCGGCCCCAGGAAGGGCGTGACCGCCTCTTCGATGGCGCGGGCGTCGAGCACGGTATTGCCGCGCACCAGGTATTCCTCGATCGTCACTTGCCGTTCCGGCGCGGCCACGGGGGCCGCCGCCGGCACCGTATCCTGCGCGCGCGCCATGCCGGGCAGCGCCAGCATGGCCAGGCACAGCATCGTCAAGGCGGTTGCAGGCGCCGCTGGCGGCACGCCCCTGCCCTTGGTTGTCATTTCACGCATCTTCCATTCACCTTAAAATCAAACGGTTGCCCTGTATTGCGGCGCTGGGCCGGCGTTTTTTTGTTGCTGATGTTCATCTACTGATGCCTAGACAGCCGCCGCGCGCGACGACTGCCGAATGTCATCAAATGTTCATAAAACTCACGGTTGCAGTCCGCGCCGCTCGTTCGGCGTGAGCGCCTGCAGCTGCGGCGCCGTCAACGGTCCCGCGCCCAGCACCTGCACCACGCCGGCCGGCTGGTAGCTGGACGCGTGCGGCTCGCCGCCCTGCTGCTTGCCGGTGCCGCCCTCATCCGCCTGCTCGTTGCCAAAACCCAACACTTTCACGGTGAACAACGATGGCTGCGCCTGGCGCGTGGCGGCCCGTTCGCGCTGCAGCACGTCCTGCGCCGCCGTCACGGCCTGCGTCGCGGCCGCGCTGGCATTGCTCAGTGCTCCCACGTTCACCGAGGCGACGGTTGGCACGCCCGTGGACTTGCCCTGCACCTGGATGTTTTCCGCATTCACCACCTGCAGGGCGGCCAGATTGACGTTGCCCGAGACGCGGATGCCCGCCTCGCCCGCATCGATGCTGCCCAGCGGGGCGATCAGGTCGATGTCGCCGGGCGGCACCTCCGGGATCGGATTGAGCGTGGCGATGCCGGCGCCCGTCGTCGGCGTGCTCGGCGACAGGCTGACGAGGCCGATGCTGTCGTACGCGCGGCGCTGCGGCGTGTAGACGACGGTGGACTTGGTGCCGCGGCCCGCGTTGATGTCGCCCGTGGCCGACCAGGCCAGGATGTTGCCGCCGAAGGTAGTAAAGATGCGGCTCTGGCCCAGCAGGATGCTGTCTTTCGCATACATCTGGATGTCGCCCTGTCCCTGCGTCAGCACGCCCGAGCCTTCGCCCGGCGCATAGCCGCCGTCGACGCCGATCAGCGCGCGGCCGCCCGGCACCGTGATGCCGATGTCGCCGCCGAAATCCGTGTGGATGCCGGCATCGTTGACGGTCACGTAAGGCACGTTGTAGTCGGGACGGCCCGCCTCGGCCCATTCCTGCGGGCTCAGGTAGCGCACGCCCGCGACGGGACGCTTGGTGAACACGCCGCCGTATCCGCTGACGGTGTACAGCGCGCTGCTGAACATCGTCAGATCGCCCTTGTACTCGATCTTCTTGCCCGCCTTGTCCTGCGCCGGGAAGAGGGTAGCGATGGCTTCGCGGCCGCGCAGATAGCTGCCGCGGCGCGCGCCGTCCGCATCGTTGTACTCGCGTCCGGCCGCCTTCAGCTCGGCAAAGTAGACATTGCTCAGGTACACCTGCTGCTGTTCCTTCGGCAAGGCGGCAAAGAAGCTGCGCGCATCGGTGGCCGGGTCGTAGCGGATGCCCAGGCCGCTGTCGCCGCCAAAGCGCGTCGTCAGCCAGTTCACCAGGTGCAGCTGGCTGACCTGCGCGTATTCGCGCGCCAGGTCGCGCCGCACACCGCCCGTCTGCGCCCCTGCCTTTTCCAGTTCGGCCTGCTTCGTGCCGAGGAAGGCGGCAGCGCCCGCCTCGTCGCCGCTGTAGGCAAACTGGCCGCGCAGCCAGTCGGCCAGGGTCAGCTTGCCGCCGTAGACATACACGGCGCTGCCGGCCTGGTCGGCCAGCGGCTTGCTTGGGTCGGCCAGCTTGGCCGGGTCCAGGTAGCGCGCCGCGAAGGCCGCATAGTCGGGACCGTTGCGGCCCACGCCGGCGGCCACGCTGATGCCGGCGCCATCGCCGCGCTTGTCCTGGCCGACATTGACGATGGAGCCGAGGCTGCGCAATTCCGCCTTGTCGGCCATGTACAGGTCGCGCCCGGCGCTCACATTGAGCTGGCCCGGCCCCGCCACATAGAAGGTGCTGTAGCGGATGTCGCGCCCGGCGCTGACGACGGAAACGTCATCGGCATGGCGGTGCACGAACAGATTGCCGCGCGCCGACGAGCTGCCGAAGACGACCGGCTTTTCCGGCAGCTCGGGACTGTTGGCAAAGGGCTGGCCGGTCCATCCCGCCGCGCCGTCCGGCACGCTCTCGACCGTTCCCAGCGGCGTGCCGGAGTTGACGATGTCGCGTCCGGCGCGCACGGCCACGGCGCCGCCGCCCTCGTACCACAGGCCCAGCGGGCCCGTTTCGCCCTTCAGCTTCGCCCGGTACACGATGCCGCCCGTGCGCAGGCCGACGATGTCGCCGTTGTTGGCATAGAAGTGCGCAGGCATCTGGCCTGCCGGCACATAGTCGGAAACCGTCGGCGGCGTCATGCTGAACAGCGGATACACTTGCTGATTGGCATCGCTGGCGCCATTCGACGTCGTACCAAACCATTTCAATGGCCCCGGCGCCAGCGCATCGGCGCTGACGTTATGCAGCGGCAGCAGGCCGAACCAGACCTTGTCCAGTGCGCCGACGAAGCCCGGATTGAATGGATTCGGCAGCAGGCGCGGGTCGGCGCCCGATGGCGTGATCGGATAACCGGCCGCATGGATGGAGTCGGCGGCCAGCATTTCCAGCTGCCCCGTGCCCGTCCTGACAAATTGCGGCGCCACTGGCGACGGCGCCAGGATCACGCCGTTTTGCGGCATGTCCACCTTGCCGCCATCACCCAGCCTGCCCAGGCTGGCATTGCCGTAGTACAAGCTGCCGCTGGCGGCCACGGCGCGCAGCACGGACGGCATGACGAAGCGCCCGTCCGTCGGCGCGTGGTTGTCGCCGGCCATCGCATTGATCCAGGACGAGGTGGGCGTCAGGTTGCCGCCCGCGCTGAACAGGTCGATGGCCGTGGCCGGCGTCCACAGCGAGAACCAGCTCCAGCCTTCGCCCGTGCGCTCCACGCCCTGGTAGCTGAACGGCGAACCATAGCCCAGTTGCTTCACGCGGCCCGCATCGGCCACGCCGCCCAGCACCACGTCGCCGCGCGCATCAATGCGCACGCCGCTGTCGCCCGGCACCAGGATCGGCCCGCCGCTGGCGATCGCCGTACCCGCCGTGTAGGTTTCGTACGGCCGCGATTCCGTCGGATCGGCGCGGTCGAAGCGCAATTCGATGCCGCCCACGGCGCCCGCCTCCAGGCGCAGCGCGCCGCGCAGGTTGGTGAAGGTGCTGTTGAGCGTGGGGTACTGGCGCTCGAAGCGTGTATCGGCATTCGCGAAGTCGCCGTTGCGGTCGAAGCTGCGCACCTCGGCCACGGGGTTCAGCCCGCCGCCGATGCGGATATCGAGGTCGCCGCCGCCCGTCAGCAGCAGCTTGCCGTCCGGCGTCACCCTGCCCGTGCTGCCCACGGCCACGTTCAGGCCCTGGCTGCGCGGCGCGAACTCGCCGCCCGGATCGGCGCGCGAGGCCAGCATGCCGGCGTCGCCGCCCGCCTGCAGCAGCAGATTGCCGCCGCCCAGGGTGCCGATGCCCGTAAAGCCCGACAGCCCCGGCAAGCCCGAGAACAGGTCGACGCCTTCGGGACGTGCGACATAGGTGCCGAAATTGATCCACCATGCCGTCGGCACGCCGCCCCCCGTGCTGCCGCTGCCCTGGCGCCACAGCCAGGTGCCGATATCGCTGCTGTCCTGCTGCGCGCGCAGCCAGCCGATGGCATCCTCGCGGCGTTGCGTGGAGGTGCCCAGCGTATCGCCCTTGACGTCGCCCTGGGCGCGCAGCAGCAGATTGCCGCCATGCTCGGGATACCAGGCGCGGTACAGGCTCTGGCTGCCGCCATCGACAAACGGCGTAAAGTCCGTGCCCAGCGCACCGAGCAGCTGGCCCTTGGCGTTCAGGCCGCGCGGCAGGTTGAACAGATCCTTGCCGCCGACCAGCGGCGAGGCCGACTGCGTGCCCGCCGTGTAGACGCCATACAGCGAACGCATGTCGAAGTCGCCCGCGGCGAGCAAATCGAGGTCGCCCGTGCCCGTGCGCAGCACGCTGAACAGGGGCTGGCGCGCCGGCTCCACGCTGGTCACCTTCTCAGGCGGCGTGCCGTCGGCCACCTTGACCACCAGATAGCCATAGTTTTCCAGCATGTTTGCCTCGTCGCCAAACCAGCTGATGTCAACCTCGCCTTCGGGATATCCTTCGAGGAGAGCCGCTTCGCTGAAGATATATTTGGCCGGCGAACCCGTGCCCGGCACGATGGAAGTCACCGCGTCCAGGCCGTAATGCGTATCGGCCAGCATCAGATGGGCGTCCTTCGCATGCGGTTTCAACGCGCGCGTGTCGGCCGCCGCCGTATCGGCGCCGCCCACCAGGCGCAGCGACCACGCTTGCGAACCCTGGGCCAGCATGGGCGCCAGCGCCAGGTTGCGGCCCTGGCTTCCGCTGCCATCCGCGCTGCGCAGAGACACCATGGTGACGTCGCCCGGCAGCCTGACCACGGTGCCGGCGGGCAGCACGCTGCCCTTGTCCAGCGCCAGCGCCGAGGCCAGCACCACGCCATTGACGGCATTCGTGCCATCGGCCACGTCCCACGGCCGGCCTTCCGGGAAAGGCAGGGCCACGTTCGCCGGCCACACCATGGCCGCCACCTGGGCCGCGCCAGGCAGGCGCAGGCCGGCATCGAGCTGCATGCCGCTCGATAAGGTCAGCGCCTTCGGCAAGACCGTGCCGGCCGCGTACAGCACGCTGCCGTCGGCATTGCGCACGGCGCCGCCCAGCACGCTGCCTGCAGGCAAGTTCAGCTCCGCCGTCAAGGTGGCGCGCGCCGCCAGCAAGGTACCGCTGCGCAACTCCATGGCTTTCATCGGCACGGCGAAATTGACGCTCGTGCCCGATTTGAAATAGGTGTTTTCGGCCAGGGTCACCAGGCCCGCTTGTGGCACGACGACCTCGCCGCCCCACGGCAGCCGGCCTTTCACCAGCTGCCAGCCCTTGTCATCCATCGTGACGGGCAGGACGCTGGTATCGAAACCATCGGTGATGCTGCCAAAGACGCTGAGCTTGCCGCCGGCGCGCAGCACCAGCGCACCGGCCTCGCCCGAGCCGTACACGCCGCTCAGGCGCGCCAGCGGATTGACGCCGTCATAGCGGTGGCCGGACAGGTCGATGTCGCCATCGATATGCAGGTCGCCGCCCGGCGTGGCGCTGACGATCTCGACGCCAGGGCGCAGGTGGAAAGCATTGGCGTCGCCGCGCAAGCCGCGCAGCTTGTTGTTCATCAAGTTGCCGTTCGCCAGCGCATTGGCCATGAAGGCCTGGCTGTCCGCGTGCTTCTCGTTCAGGTAAGCCTGGTTGATGCTCTGGTAGCTGCGGCCGTCCGCATCCTTGCCCGTGCCCGCTGGCGCATCCTTGTATTGCCAGAAGGCATTGACGTTGATCGTGCGCGCGCCGGCGATGTTCAGCGCACCGGCCGCGTCGATGTCGATGTCGTCGCCCGTGGCGCCGCCGAGGCGGCGCGCGTTCAGGTCGATGCTGCCGTAGTTGCCGCCCTTGTCTCCGCTGCGCAGGTCGAAACGCGCGCCGTTTTCCAGGGTCAGGCGGCCGCCAGGCGCGGCCAGTTCGATCACGGCGCGGTTCGGCGCCTCGATCACCTGGCCATAGCTGTCCGTGCGCAGCACCGTGCCGTGCGCATCGAGCACGGCGCCGGATTGGATGGTGACGCCGTCGCGGCCGGCCAAGCGGATGCTGCCCACTTGTTCGCCGCTGGCGTCGATGCGGCCGTTCACCGTCAGGCTGCCGGCATCGACGGAGACGCTCACTTCGCGCGCCTTGAGCTCGTCGCCGATGGCCAGATTGCCCTGTTTGAGCTGGAAGCTGCGGCTGCCGAACACCTTGCCCGTGGTCAGGCGCTGGTTCAAGCCGGCGAAATCGCCGACATGCTGGGCGCGCAGTTCCAGGCCGCCCGCCGCGTAGGCCACCTGAGTGCCGCCCGCGTCATAGCTGCCGCTGGCGCCGCCCAGCAGGCTGCCGCGCAAGTCGGCCGTGCCGGCCGCCTCGCCCGTGGCGATTACACTGAGCTTGCCGGCGCGGTTGTTCACGGCCGACACGTCGATCACGGAAGCGGCCGCCTGACGCACGTCGCCCTCGCGGCTGTCGAGGATCACGTCGCCGCCCCAGCTGTACTTGCTGGTGTCGTAGAAATCGATCTTGCGGCCCGCCAGGTCCAGCTTGGCCTTGTCACCCAGCAATACATCGCGCTCGGCCGACAGGGTCAATTTTCCGCTCGGCAAGACCACCGACGTATCCACGCTGACACTGTTGCCGCTGAGGGCCACTTCTGCGCCCAGGGCACCGGCCAGCGCCGCATTCGTCGGCGTGGCGGCGGCGGCACCGGCCGGTGCGCTCACCTTGACGGCGCCGCCCGCCGTGATGCGGTTGACGGAACCGGCCGCGCCCGTCAACAGCGGCGTGTTGATCAGCAAATCGCCGCCGCTGTAGCGGTAGCCATTGGTGGCCGTATCCCACGCGCTTTGCGACTGGTAGACGGACAGGCTGCCCTTGTTGTTGGCCGTCAGCTGTTCGCTGGCATTGAGCGCCACCTGGCCGAAGCCCAGCACCAGACGGTCCAGCTTGTGGATGGTGTCGGGACGGCTGTCCGGCGTGAAGCCGAATTCGATGCGCCTGGCGTCGACCTGCAGGCGGCCGCTGCCCGTGCCGGGGCCATTGGCGACGACGGCGCCGGGCGCATTCGTCGCGCCCTGCCACACGAGGGTGTCCGTGTGGATGCGCGCCAGCGCGTCGGTGCCGCCATAGCCGTAGATGGCAGGCGTGTTGAGCACCAGGCGCGACAGCGACGACTTGCCCGTGGCCGCATCGATGGTCGACAGCTGCGACGAATCATAGAAATTGAAGGAATTGCGCGCCGTCAAACCCAGGTTTTCCAGCGCCGGTGCGCCCGTGCTGGTGTCGCCGCGCAGCAGGCGGTCGAGCACGCCCTGGTTCAGCGCCAGGCCGTCCGGCAGGGCGCCGCGCGCGCTGGCGTCCGCCAGCGACGCCTCGCTGCCGACATTGATCGACCCCATCGCCAGCACCAGGTTGCGCGTGCCGTAGCGCACGTTGTCGCGCAGGGTAAATGCGCGCTCCGTCACGGCGGCGATGGTGCCCTCGGAATACAGCGAGGTGCTGCCGCCGCAGGCGCCGCCCGCCTTCGCACACGCGCCGATATCGATGATGCCGGGGCCATACGATTCGGACGACGGCGGCGCGGCCGGCAGCATGTCCAGCCAGCCGTTCGAGACGGCCAGCACGCTGCCCATGGGCTCGTACACATAGCCGTCGCGGGAATCCCAGGCCGCCTTGCCGCGGCCCAGCGTATTGATGCCGGAGCCCTGCTCCAGGATGATGCCGTCGTCTTTTCTCGCCGTCACCAGAAACACTTCGGCCGCCTTCAGCACGGCGCCGTCGCGCAGCACGATGCCGCCCGCCGATTCCTTGATGGCGGCGATATTGGCGCGCTGGTTGCTGCCCGTGCCAAAGTCGCTGTAGGTCACGCGCGGCAAGCCGCCGATGCCCACGCGCTGGGCGCCGAAGGCATTGATCTGCGACGCATGCACGGAGACGCCATTGAAATCGGCCAGCGGCGCCGTGCCGTCGGCCAGCACCTCGTAGCGCGTCGACGCATGATTGCCCGTGCCCAGCAGCAGGGAGCCGCCGAAGCCGCCCTCGGCCGGCGCATACAGGGCGCTGCCATCCATCATCAACGGCGTATGGTTGTCCTTGACGCTGTGCACGGACGGGGCGATCAGCTGCACGCGCACGCCCTTGGCATCGCGCTCCAGCGCGGCGCGCGGCACGCCGTCGCGCGTGGCCTGCGCCACGGCGAAGGCGGCATAGCCCGTCTCGTTGTATTGGGAATAGGTGCGCAGCACGTCGGCCGGCGTGAGGATGGCCTGGCGCGCCACCACGTCGCGGATCGCCGTGCCGGCCACGCCCGTCTGAGCCGCCGTCGCATACGAGCCATTGCGCATGGCCACCGTGCCGCCCGCCTCGACGGCGCCGGCCAGGCCATTCAATTCCACGCGGAAAGCACCGGGCAGCAGGGCGAAATTCGACGGCAGCAGGGTGTAGGTGCCGGCCGCCAGGCCGGGCACGCCCGCGCCGATAGTGATCTGACGTCCCACGGCGGGCTTGCCCGCGCCTTGCTCGGCCGTCAAAGGTGCCACGTCCGGCTGCACGCCGGGAAGGATGGCGTACACGGGGTTGGTGTTCAGGCCGGGCAGGGTAAAACCGCCGTTCGGCTTCATCTGCACCAGCGGATTGAGGCGCGCGTCGGTGGAGCCGCCGCGTCCGGCCAGGAAGGCCGCGCCCGTCAAGGTGCCGCCGCCCGACATGTCGAGCACGGCGCCTTGTTGCACGTCGATGGCGGCGCCCGTCAAGGCGATCTCCGGGCCGTTGCCCACGCCCTTGAAGACGACATCGTTGCCGTCATACAGGTAGCTCAAGCCATCGAGCGTGCCGCCGTAGGGCATCGTCAAGCCTTTCGCGCTGACCGAGGTCAGGCTGCCAGGCAACAGATTGACGCGGCCCGTATTGGCTTCAAAGCCTTCGGCGCCCAGGTTGATCTGGCCCAGCGGCGCGCGCAGCACGCCATGCTGGTTGATGGTGGGTGCAACCAGGCTCAGGGTGCCGAACACGGAGAACGGCTGGTTCGGCGTGGCGCCGTCGCCGCTGCGCCCGATATTGAGCGTGCGCAACGGGTCGAGCGTGACGCGGATATTGCCATACTCGTCGATGCCGCTCTTCTGGCCCACCGTGACCATGCCGCTGTCGCCCGTGGCCGGGTAGATCTGCGCGGCGACCAGGGTGGCATTGCCGGGCTGGTACAGGGCGGCGCTGTTCGACAGGCGCATGTCGCCGCGGCTGCTCAGGGTCAGCTGCTCGAAGGCGTCGCGTTCGACCACCAGGTCGGCGCCGCTGCTCTGCGCGATGGTGCCGCGCGTGCCCATGTTGACCTCGCCCGCGATGTCGAGCATGCCCGCATCGATCTGCAGCAGGGAATCCTCGGCCACCAGCGGCACGCCCAGCATGCCGCGTCCCTTGCCCAGGTTCTTCGAGCCTTTCACGGCATTGGGCACGATGTAGTCATCCTTCTGCGCACGCGCGGCCGTCCCCAGGCGCACATACGGCGCCGCCAGATGCACCTGGCTGGCGAGGCTGCCCGCCTTGTCCTCGCCATCGGGCACAGGCTGCTGCGCCAGCCCCAGCGAACTGGCGCTCAGGCGCAGGCTCTGGCCCAGCGACAGATTGACGTCGCCGTCAAAGCTGAGCATGCCGTTCACGTGCAGGGCCAGGTTGTCGAAGCCGCCCGCCTGCACGCGGTCGGCGCCCAGGCGCGCGCTGCCGTAGCGCAGCGCCGCATCCTGCTGGCCGGCGCGCAAGTCGTCGGGCAAGGCGCTCTCGCCCTGCACCTGCGCCAGCTGCATTTCGCGCGGCACGCGCACCGCGTTGTCCACGTTGTCGCCTTGCAAGGTGTAGCGGTTGACCTTGCCATAATTGGGCGTGTCCAGCGCCAGTGCCAAGGTGCCGCCGGCCGCCCCGGCGCCGCCGGCCGCCGCGCGCAGGGTGCCGTCGGCGAAGATGCCGTTATACGAACTGAGCGAGATCAAACCGCCGTTGCCGGCCACGTTGACGGTGCCCTGCTGCGGCAAGTCCAGCGTGGCGTGCGCGCCGCTGGCGTCGAGCAGCGCGCCCGGACGCACGACGACAAAGGCATCGGCCGCGTCGACGCTGGCCGCATCGGCCTTGTAGCGGGCGCCGATTTCGATGCTGCCGCCCTGGTCGGCACGGCCATAGCGCCCGCCGCGCATGTCGGTGGCGACCGTGGCGCGGCCGGCCACGTCGAGCACGGCCTTGTCGCCGATCCAGATCGAGGTGGCTTGTCCCTTGCCGTTCGGCACATCCACCTCATTGCCCGTGCCAAACGTGCCCGGCAGGACGGCGATCTTGCCGCCCCAGGCGTCGAGGCGGCCGTCAATGGTGATCTGGTCATTGCCCGTCAGGCTGATCTGGCGGCCCGGATCGACCTTGATGGCGGCGCCTTCCTGCACCGCCAGGGCTCCCTTCACGTAGGAGCTGCCGGCCGTCAGCGACAGGTCGGCGCCGGTACGCTGCGTCAAGCGGGCCTTGCGCGCATCCTCCTGGTACAGCGGCGGCGTCCACACTTCCAGCGCGGCACCCGGGTCGGTGCCGCCTGCCACCGTGTGGCCGGTGGCGGGATTAAAGCGCAGCACGGGCATGGTGACGTCGATGTGCGCGTCCTTGACCACCACCACGCCATCGCGGCCCGTGACGGCATAGTCGGCAAAGCCGCTCTGGAACAGGCTGGCGTCCAGCGCCAGCAGCGGCTTGACGGTCACGTCGCGCCCCAGCACCGTGCCGGCCGGCAGCAGCATGCCGCGCGGCGCGCGCAGGTCGTCGGTGGCGATGCTGCCGGCCGCATACTGCGTCGTCACCGGCGGGATCGGCAAGCCGTTCGGAAAGACCGCCGCCGAGACCACGAAACCGACCGGCAGGTTGTTGACGGCTGTCAGCACGCTGCCGGCGCGAACGATGGAACCCTGGTAGACAGACGTGCCGCCGGCGGTGACGACATAGGCGCCTGACGGCACCAGCAGGTCGGCTCCCAGCACCAGCGGTTTCTGCACCGACACGTCCGCCGTCACGGGTTTGCTCAAAACCTGGCCCGGCTTGATCAGGCTGGTGCTGAGCGCAAGATCGAAGGGGATCTTCTCGCCCTGGGCGATCAGGAATTCATCGGCCAGGCGCAGGCCTGGCGCAGCGCCGGTCCCCGCCGCCAGCACGTCGCCGCCCTGCAGCTTGCCGCCGATGCTGACGGCCGCGCCGCTGTCGATGACCAGGCGTCCGCCGCCCTTCACGCCATGGCCGCGCAATTCGCCGTCGAGCTTGAGCATGGCGCCCGTCGGCGCTTTCTCCGTCGGCAGGTCGACGGCCAGGGTGATGTCGCCGCCCCGCCCGCCCTGCAGGCTGCCATTGCCCATCAGGGCGGCGCCGGACGAGACGTCGATGACGCTGCCGCCCGTCAGGTCGATGCCGCCGGAGCTCTTCAGGGTAACCTTGCCGCCATTCACATACGGCAAACCGGCGACCGCGCCCGGGTCGAGTTCCAGGTTGCTCCACAGGCCGCGCGCATCGAGGCGCACGCCGGGCGCCACGCGCACACCGGCCGTTCCCGTGGGACGGTTGTCCGGCACCAGCTTGCCTTCAGCCCATACGTCGCCCGCCCCCGCCAGGTAGCGCGAGACGATGTCGCCGGCGGCGATGCTGCCGCCGCGCGCGCTGACATTCGCCTTGATGGCCACGTCGGTGGCGTGCAGGGCGATGTCGCCGCCATCGGCCACGCGCACGTCGGCATTGACGTCGAGCTTGTCGTAGGCGTAGATATTCAGGGCACCCAGCTCCAGCCCGTTGAGCCAGTCGGCATCGAGCTGCAAGGTCTTGCTGCGCGCGGCCGGCAAGGCTTCGCCCAGCAGCTGGCCATCGGCGATGCCCGCCACCTTGCCGATTTGCACCTTTTCCAGCACGGCTTGCGGGCTGTCGCGCAGCCGGCCCGCCTTCGGATCGAAGACGGGCGTCATTTTGCCAACGATCAATTGACCGGCACGCGCCGCCGCCGTCTGCGCCTGCTTGTAGCTGTCCATGCCGTCATCGCGCTTGCGCTGCTGGCGCTCGCCCTGGAAGACGGAGGTGTCGATATCGCCTTCGAGCACGGCGGCGCCCGTGGACACGATCAGGCGGCCCGCGTCGCGGCCCACCGTATAGCCGTTTTCCAGGCGTTCGCGCGGGCCGATCAGGGCATTCGCGTACGTTTCCGTCGTGTTCGCGCCCCAGCGCGCATGCGTGCTTTCATAGCCGCGGTACAGGCCCGTGTACAAATTGTCGCCGGGCGCCGTGCTCAGCTTGTACATCGCGCCATCGGCGCCCTTCAGCCACGTCTGCTTGACCATGCCCGTCTGCACGTCGAGCGAGCCGCCGGCGATGTTGATGCGCGAACCGGCCTGCGTCACCACTTCGCCGCCGCCAAAGCCGACGGTGCCGCCCTGGGCCGCCCATTCGCCGATGCCGTGGCCGCTGGTGTTCAGGTAGCCGCTCACTTCCAGTAAGCCGCCGGCCGTGTACCAGCGGTCCGTGGCGTAGCCGTTGGTGCCGGCCGGCACCAGCACCAGGTCGCGGCGGTCAACCCACACGTCGCTGTTGTTCAGGTATTTCGCGTCGCGGCTGCCCGGTGCGTCGCGCTGTTCGTTGCCTTGCACGTTGATCAGCACATTGTTGCTGCTCATGTCGACCTTCACGCCGACGGCGCCCGAGACGTCGATGGCGGCGTCGCGCGCCACGTGGCTGCGGCGGGCCGCGTCGACCAGCACCTGGCCGCCCGTGGCCAGGGTCAGCGAATCGCCTTCGAACTCGACATTGCCAGCGGAGACGATGCGCACCAGCGACTGGTCGCGCCGGTCCTGCGGCGTGTCCGTGCCCTTGCCTGTATCTTTCAGCAAGGTGTCGCGCTGCACGTCGAGCGCCGTGGCGCCGTTGTCGTCGATGACAATGGCGCTGACGCTGCCGCGCGCCAGGGTGACGCCGGCATTCTCGCCCGCCGCCGCCAGGTGGATGCTGCCGCGTCCGTTGACACTGGTGCTCGACAGCAGCACGCCATCCTGGCGCAGCGTGTTGCCGCTCAGCGTGATGTCGCCGCCGGCCGCCTGGATCAGCCCATTGTTGACGACGCTGCCCGCCTTGCTGTCCGCCACGCGCAGCATCTCGACTTCATTGCCGCGCGTGCTCGAGTACTGGTTCTTGTCCGTGCCCTGGCCCGGGCGCACGATGATGGCGTCGCCGGCGGCCAGGGTGGTCTGGCCATTCGGCGTAGTGATGGCACCCGCGTTGTCGACGCTGCGGCCGGCCAGCAGCACGTAGCCGCCGCCTTCCGTCACCGTCTGCGGCTTGCGCGTGTCGATGCGCGCGCCGGCGGCGACGACGACGTCCGCCTCGGCCTTGCCATGCGTGGAGGTATTCTGGCCCAGCAGCAAGTCATTCGCGAAGGTCGGTACGGCGCCCGTACCCTGCGCCTTGCCGTACAGGCCGCTCTTGAACTGGCTGTCGCTCATGCCCATGGCGGCCGCCGCCAGGTTGCGCGTATCGACCTGGCTGCTGCCCGTAAACACGATGCCGTTGCGGTTGACGATCATCACCGTGCCGTCGGCCTTGATCTGGCCCTGGATCTGGCTGGGGCGTGCCAGCGGATCATTGACCCGGTTCAATACGGACCAGTTCGATTTCTGCTCGAATTGCAAGCTGGTGTTCTTGCCGACGTTAAAACTTTCCCAGTTCAGTATCGCCTTGTCATCCGTCTGCACGATCTTCACGACGGTCTTGCCGTCGGCCTGGGTCTGCACGGGGCCCTGGGCATTGAGCCAGCCGGCCGTCAGGCTGTTCGTGTCGACCTGCAAGCCGCCCTTGACCAAGCCATCGGGCGCGCCGCCCGCCGCCAGCGCCGCCTGGCGCGCGGCCGCCTGCACCGCCTGCTCGGCGGCGATGCCGCGCGCGGCCAGCAACAGGTTATTCAGCGATTGCTGCAGCTTGCCTTCGGCCTTTTGCTGCTGCAGCAGGGGATTGTTCAGCGAAGTAGCCGGCTGGCCATTCGGCAAGCGCCCCGTGGTGGCGGCCGTGCCCTGCTGCGCGCCCTTGCCCGCGAACCAGGCGCCGCTGAACGGCTGCTGCGCCTGCGCGCCGCCCGCCTGCAGCAGCATGGCGATGGCCAGCGCCAGCGGTTTCAGACGCACCGGGAGACCGGTCCGGTTGCCCGCCATGGCGGAGGAGGATGCGTGTTTCGTGACCGACTTGCTTCGCTGCATGGCGACATTCCCTTTTCATGTTCCGTTGCTGACCGATATCGCGAGGCGGCGCGCACCACGCACGGGGCGGGCGGCAGGCACTGATTCGCGGCTTCCAGCAGCATTGACAGGGAACAAGGTCCGGGACTGCAAAAGGTCATCAAAATGTCATAATTGGCGCCCCGCCTTGGCGCGCCAAGACGGGGTTCAGCCGAACAGCACGATGCCGCCCGGCAGCCGCGTCACGCGCGCGCCATACGCATCCTGGATCAGGGCGATCACGTCGTCGAGGCGGTCGAGCGAAAAGCTCGCTTGCACGCGCGTCTGTTTCAAGGCGTCGCCATTGAGGATCAGCTTGCCGGGACGGTAGCGGTTCACCTCGTCCACCACCTCGGCCAGGGTGCTTTGTTTAAAAACCAGCAGCCGGTGGCGCCACGCGCTGACGTCGCTCTTGGCCACCGCGCGGGCAATGCCGAAATGCTCGGGCCGGTAGCGCAGCTGCTGGCCCGCCGCCAGTTCAGCATCGTGGCCGGCCTGCGCCACGCGCAAGCGGCCCGCCAGGCACGTCACGCACACTTCCTGGCCGAACAGGCGGATATTGAAGCGCGCGCTGCCGGCCGACACGCTGCCGTCGCCCGCCTGCACGCGCACCCGCGCCGCACCGCGCAGGCCGGCCTGGAATTCCGCCTCGCCCGCCAGCAGCACCAGCGATGCGGCGCCGTCCTGCACGGGCGCCGCGTCGAGGCGCGTCTGCGTATTCATCTGCACCAGCACGCCGCCATCGAGCGCCACTTCGCGCTGCTCGCCCGTACCCGTGGCGTAGTCGGCGGCCAGGCCCGCCACGGCCGGCCACAGGTCCGTCGGCGGGCGCAGCACCAGCAAGCCCAGCGAGGCGGCCACGGCGCCACCCAGCCAGGCGCGCCGCGCCGTATTCACCGGCGCCTGTGCCCGCTTGACGGCGCGCGCGGCCGGCGCCATGGCGCCCCACACGGCGCGCGCCTCGGCAAACGCGTTGGCATGCCTGCGGCTGCGCGCGCACCAGTGGCGAAACACTTGCGCATCGCGTTCGCTGACCTGGCCCGAGGCCAGGCGCACGACCCATGCCTGCGCTTCCTTCTGGATGACACCCATGTCGTCTTCCGCTTGTTCAATCATGATGTTTAGACGTTTTTCCCGCGCCGGGACCGAAGCGCTGGATGAAATCGCGTCCCATGCGCTCGCAGCAATGTTCGAGGCCGGCGCGCAATTCCTTCTCCACCGTGCGGGCGGAAATGCCGAAGCGTTCGGCGATGTCGCGGTGCGGCAACTGGTCGACGCGGGCGGCGATGACGATGGCGCGCCGGCGTTTCGGCAACTCCTGCAAGGCCCGTTCCAGTTCTTCCAGTTCGGCGCGCGCGCTGAAGGTGCGGGCCGGGTCGGCCAGCTCGTCGGCCATCTCGTACAAGTCGTCGATATCGGGAAGGCTGAGCAGGCGCGCATTGTCACGGCGTTGATCTTCCGCAATGTTGATGGCGATGCGCATCAGATACGCGGACGGATAGCTGATCGCTTCGGGCGCGGTCATCTTTTCCACTCTTAAATATGTCTCATGCAGCGCGTCGTTGGCCAGGTCTTCCGAGCCCAGGCGGCGCTGCAGGTGGCGGCGAAACTGTCCATAGCGTTCAAGGAACAGCTTGCGCAAGGTGGCTTTCAGCAAGTCCGACATGCTCAAGTCGCTCCGGCCGGCAGGTAGGGCGCGCAATCGGCAGCTGGGTCGGGCCGCGGCGTCAACAGGATCGTCAGCGGCTGCGGCAAGCCCGCCGGTGGCGCGCCGTCCATCAACAGGCTGCGCAGGCGCTGCACTACGGCGTTGTCGCGCTGTTCCACACCGCTCGCTTCCAGCACGTGCACGGCGCGCACCTTGCCCCGCTCGTCGAGCCACAGCTGGAAGGCCAGGCGGTAGCGGCCGAAAGCGTCCGGATGCAAACGGCACAGAGCGCGCGTGAGCGAACGCTGCAGGATGACCGCATAGCCTTGCAGCGGTGGCGCGGCAGGAGCGGCCTGGGCCGGCAAGGGCGCCGGCGCTGCCGGGGCGTCGGCCAGCGCCAGCAAGGTAAACGCATTGCTGCCGCTGAAGCGCGCGCCCAGTTGCGTGCCGGCCAGCAGGCGCTGCAGCGCCTCGGCCGGCGTGTAGTCACCGCGCACGGGCGCTGCCACTCTGCCGGCCGCCAGCTGGCTGCTGACGAGCACGGAATACCCGGTCACTTCGCCAAACGCCACCAGGGCCGCGTCGAGCGGCTGGGCGGGCAAGTCGAAGCGCAGGGTAGAGTGCGCGCTGGCATCAGCGCCATCCGCACCGGTAGCGGGCCGCGCGAATGTCATCAATGTCATCAATGTCATCAGCAAGCAGGCGGACAGGGCATTGCCCCTTGCGGCGCGGCGGTGGCTTAGTGTCATTTTCCAGGGGACGCAACGAAAAATCCTGCTCATGAAGTGTCTTGACTGCAATGTTGTCTGCAGAATGGCAGGATGGTAGCTTCATAAAATGACAACTGCATGACATGGCGCCAGCCCGCGTCCCGCTCTGTGTCATCGCCGCGACACATGACCTTGCTATGCTGGACGCTTATTCACCGCTCCGGGAGCCGCCATGGCACGCCTGTTATCACTGTTGCTGTTGATCTGCGCCGCCCTGCCCGCGCAGGCGGACGAGCACACCGTCGTCGTGAAGGCCGCCGCGCCGCCAAAGGGCTGCGTGGAAGTGGAAGCGAACGGCCAGCGCGCGCCATCGATGTCTTGCTTGAATGAAAAATTATTGCCGAATAGCAACACCATGAACCGGCCGCCGCCCGCCCTGTCCGGCGCCGAAGCGATCATGCAGCGTCCGTCCAACCAGCTGGGCCTGTACAACCGCGCCGCCCTCGAACACCGCATGGGCAATGCCTTTGGCAAGTCCGTCACGCCGCAGAGGCCGCCGGCTCCCGCGCCCGCCAGCCCGCTGCTGCCGCCCCGTTGAAGCGCTTGTCAACGCACAGTCCATTTGCGCTGTCAAGATTGCGCAATCGCGCCGATTGCGTATCATTCCAGGCTTGATCGCTCTGGAAACAACCATGCTGCCCACTATCGAACAACGCCTTGCCCTTGAACTTGCCGCCAAACCGGTGCAGGTTGCCGCCGCCATCGAACTGCTCGACGAAGGCGCTACCGTGCCCTTCATCGCCCGTTACCGCAAGGAAGCGACCGGCGGCCTCGACGATATCCAGCTGCGCCTGCTCGAAGAGCGCCTGCGCTACCTGCGCGAGCTGGAAGAGCGGCGCGCCGCCATCGTGGCCTCGATCACGGAACAGAACAAGATGACGCCCGAGCTGCTCGACGCCGTCATGCACGCGGAAGACAAGACACGCCTGGAAGACCTGTATTTGCCATACAAGCAGAAGCGCCGCACGAAGGCGCAGATCGCCATCGAAGCGGGCCTGATGCCGCTGGCCGACGGCTTGCTGGAAAACCCGGAACTGACGCCGGAAATGGAAGCGGGCAAGTTCCTGCGCGACGCGTTTACTAGTGCCGACGGCAACAACCCGGGCGTGGCCGACACCAAAGCGGCCCTCGACGGCGCGCGCCAGATTCTGATGGAGCGCTTCGCCGAAGACGCGACCCTGCTGCAAACCTTGCGCGAATACGTGCAGGAACACGGCATCGTCGAGTCGAAAGTGGTGGAAGGCAAGCAGGACGAAGGCGAAAAATTCGCCGATTATTTCGATTACTCGGAAACCATTTCCACCGTGCCATCGCACCGCGCGCTGGCGCTGCTGCGCGGCCGCCGCGAAGGCATCCTCGACGTCACCCTGCGCCTGGACACAGAAGCGGAAAAACCGAAATGGGATGCGCCGCACAATCCGTGCGAAGGCCGCATCGCCGCCCGCTTCGGCATCAAGCAGCAAGGCCGCCCGGCCGACAAATGGCTGGCAGACACGGCGCGCTGGACCTGGCGCGTGAAAAGCTTCATGCACCTGGAAACTGAACTGATGGGCGCGCTGCGCGAACGCTCGGAACTCGACGCGATCAACGTCTTCGCCACCAATCTGAAAGCGCTGCTGCTGGCCGCGCCGGCCGGCCAGCGCGCCACCATGGGCCTCGATCCTGGCCTGCGCACGGGCGTCAAGGTCGCCGTGGTCGATGCCACCGGTAAAGTGGTCGACACGGCCGTGATCTACCCGCACCAGCCGAAGAACGACTGGGATGGCTCCTTGCACACGCTGGGTCGTCTTGCCGCCAAGCACAATGTGTCCTTGATTTCCATCGGCAACGGCACCGCCTCGCGCGAAACGGACAAGTTGGCGCAGGATTTGATCAAGCAGCATCCGGAAGCGAAGATGACGAAGATCGTCGTCTCGGAAGCGGGCGCGTCGGTGTATTCGGCGTCCGAATTCGCCTCGAAGGAATTGCCGGACATGGATGTGTCGCTGCGCGGCGCCGTCTCGATCGCGCGCCGCCTGCAAGACCCGCTGGCCGAGCTGGTCAAGATTGACCCGAAATCGATCGGCGTGGGCCAGTACCAGCATGACGTGAGTCAAAGCCAGCTGGCTCGCTCGCTCGATGCCGTGGTGGAAGATTGCGTGAATGCCGTGGGCGTGGACGTCAACACGGCGTCCGCTCCCCTGCTGGCGCGCGTGTCCGGCCTGTCGGCCAGCGTGGCGCAAAGCATCGTCACCTACCGCGACATGAAGGGCGCGTTCACCTCGCGCGCGGCCTTGAAGGCCGTGCCGCGTCTGGGCGACAAGACCTACGAACAGGCGGCGGGCTTCCTGCGCGTGATGGGCGGAGAGAACCCGCTGGACGCCTCGGCCGTCCACCCGGAATCGTACCCGCTGGTGGAAAAGATTTTGGCCGACATCAAGAAGGATATCAAGGCCGTCATCGGTGAGACCGCCTTGCTGAAAACCCTCAGCCCGGCAAAATACGCGGATGAAACCTTCGGCGTGCCGACCATTAGCGATATTCTGAAGGAACTGGAAAAGCCGGGCCGCGACCCGCGTCCGGAATTTACCACCGCCACCTTCAAGGAAGGCGTGGAAGAAATCCGCGACTTGCGCCCGGACATGATTCTCGAAGGCGTGGTCACCAACGTGGCCGCCTTTGGCGCCTTTGTCGATATCGGCGTGCACCAGGATGGCCTCGTGCACATCTCGGCCCTGTCGAACACGTTTGTGAAAGACCCGCACACGGTGGTGAAAGCAGGCCAGGTCGTGCGCGTGAAAGTGCTGGAAGTCGACGAGAAGCGCAAGCGCATCGCGCTGACCATGCGCCTGACGGACAGCGCGCCGCAAGCGGGCAGCAAGCCCGAGCAGCGTGGCGACCGCAACGACCGCCGCAGCATGGCGCAGCACCAGTCGCAGTCGCGCAACGCGCCCGAGCCGGCCGGCAGCATGGCCGCCGCCTTCGCCAAGCTGCGCGGCTAAGCCCATGGCCGCCGGGCGTGACCTCGTCATCCTGGCGGTGGACGCCGCCAGCCCGGATGCCCAGCTGCTGCTCGACGCATTGTCGGACGCGCTGCTGCGCATCAATGGCGACAGCGGCCGTTCCTCCTTCGATGTCGAAGCGGCAACGCCGCGCGGCGGCTTTTACCTGGCCCGCGATGCGGCTGGAGCACTGCTCGGTTGCGCCGCCCTGCGCCCGCTGGGCGGGCCGGACAGTTCCATAGGCGAACTCAAGCGCATGTATGCGCATCCCGGCAGCACAGGCGTGGGCGCGGCCCTGCTGGCCCACGTGGAGGCGCAGGCGCGCCGGCATGGCTATCAGGCCCTGCACCTGTCCACCCGCGTGGCAAATGCCCGCGCGGTAGCGTTTTATGCCAGGCACGGCTATGTGCCGGTCCTTGCCTGGGGCAAATACGTGGGCGCGGCACAATCGACCTGTCTGGGCAAGACCTTATAAGCGTCAACGTGGCTGACTTGCCCGATTTATGACTTGAGCGCATACCCGTGCCGTCGTTTTCTTATAAAATGACGGCATCTATTTATTTACCCATCAGAGGCAGCTATGAGCGACGTACAAACCTGGATCAAAGAAACCGTGACGAACACGCCAGTCGTGCTGTTCATGAAGGGCACGGCCCAGTTCCCGCAGTGCGGCTTTTCCGGCCGCGCCATCCAGATCCTGAAAGCGTGCGGCGTGGAAAACATCGCTACCGTCAACGTGCTGGATGATCCGGAAGTTCGCCAGGGCATCAAGGATTACTCGAACTGGCCGACCATTCCGCAGCTGTATGTCAAAGGCGAGTTCATCGGTGGTTCCGATATCATGAATGAAATGTTTGAATCGGGCGAACTGAAGTCCCTGCTGGATGCCTGATAGCCAAACGCAGCGGCCGCGCCGTATCGTCGTGGCCATCACGGGCGCCACGGGCGCCGTGTATGGCTTGCGGCTGCTGCAATTGCTCGGCGCCATCCCCGGCGTCGAGACGCATCTGGTCCTGTCCGATGCCGCTGTTTTGACCCTGCACCAGGAAACGGGCGTGGGACGCAAGGACGTCGAAGCGCAGGCGCACGTCGTGCACAAGCTGCGCGACATCGGCGCGTCGATCGCCAGCGGCTCGTTTCAATCGGATGGCATGGTCGTCGCACCGTGCTCGATGAAGACCCTGGCGGCCGTCGCGCACGGCTTGTCGGATAATCTGATCACGCGGGCCGCCGATGTGGTGCTCAAGGAGCGCCGGCGCCTGATCCTGATGGTGCGCGAAACGCCGTTCAACCTGGCGCACCTGCGCAATATGACGGCCGTGACCGAAATGGGCGGCATCATCTTCCCGCCCTTACCGAGCTTTTATCACCACCCGCAGAGCATTGCGGAGATGGTCGACCATACGGTGGCGAGGGTCATCGACCTGCTCGGCATCGAGCACGCCCTGGCACCGCGGTGGAATGGTTTGAAGTCCGCTGGCGACACCCCTATCCTCTAGTTGGCGTCACGAATTAACTGGCATCACGATGCCTGACAAAAGCGTAGCGAGCGGCAGTGATTTGTGGCCGAGAAGCGCAACCGTGCTCTAGCACGGTGAGCATCGCCGGCCGCAAAGCGCGACGCGCAGTAGCTTTGGTCAGGCATCCCTCACCTCTTGTCGAACTGATGAGCACTGGCCTGCTTCAAATCCCTGGCTTCTTCAACCATCCTGCGGTGGGCGATCCGTTTGCGCATCACTTCCGCATGTTGCGCGGCAGTCATGGGGGGCACGGTCATCAAGTCCTTCAGCTGCGCGGTATTGCTGTAGTTACTTTTCATAAGACGGCTCAAATGCTCGGCTCCGTAGTGGATGAACTGGCTGCTTCTGATGTGATTATGCGCTGGTATTGGCCGCTGCGCCGCTGCGTACGGGATTATTGTCAAATAATTCCGCTGCAGCGCAACATGCGAGGTCTTATTGTGCGGCAAAATCATGTCTCCAGTATGACCTTGCGCAAATAAAAGGACAGGGGGAGCGCCGCCAGCGTAAGGCGGACGGCGCCGGCCGGGGAGGGCCTGAATGCTTACTTTTGGTAGTTGACTCTCACCAGCATGCGAATAAATTCTCGCGCGATTTGACGATGATGTTCATCCAATCTTTGCAAATCGGCAATTAATTTCACATCGGCGGACTCAAAGCGCGATAAAGCGCTGCCCGCTTCACCATTCGGCGTGGCGCTTTCCGGGCCGCCAAAACGCAACCATTCCGCGGGAACGCCCAACCATTGGGCAATCATGCGCAATTTTTCTTGCGTGGGAATTGCTTCACCTACTAACCATTTCCTAGCTGCATGCACAGTAATCGGGCGTCCATCGAAACGGATGTTGAATTCCCGGGCCAGTCTGGTCGGGCTGTCTGGAGAGTAATGGGCGTTTTTGAGAGCCAACTGAAGTCGCTGGCTGAAGCTTTCGCGTTCGTTAGAAGAATTCATAGGTGTACTATTTCATGTTGTAACATGAAAGTCAGTTTCTTGAATGACCATACAGATTGTTACATTTGAAAAGAGTATCAATTAACAATTAACACTCCGGCCGGGCTTTTCAGGTCAAAAAGTGGGCCGAATTTTCTCTTGCGATTCTGCGTGGCTTCGGGTCAAATTCGCGGCTAGCCTTGATTTTCGCACTGCAGCACGATTCAAAGCCTCGGTTTGGCATTACAACGTACGGTATCGGATAATGCCCTCCTCTGCCGATACATGCAATGCCCATGTCATACAATTTCTTGTAGACAAAGTTTTCAGAAGGGCCATTTTGTTTCCAATATGGAAACGACATGAACGACGTGTTCATAGTGAAACGTTGTTTTTTGATCGTGCCTACTGGAAAGAATCTGCACCTAAAAAATTTTACTGCCATCGCAGCGAAAAGAATGTCGCCGTTATGCCAGGAAAGCTCTTTTTGGTGTCATCTTGGCCACCAACTCTCGATCTTAAGCGCGTTTGTGCAAGAAGAATCAATTTATTTTCAGTAATTGTTGTCTGATTCGCCAAATTCTCCCTTTACGCCTTCTTTTTTCTTTGTTGCAGCACGGGCAGGGCACGCTACAATAGTATTGACGTTGACGTAAACGGCACTTTGCCACCACCTGTCTCGCCGCATCCCATCTGACGACCGACCACCCATGCAACCGACACCGCCCGCACCCATGACGACCTATACCATTACCGAACTGGCGCGGGAATTCGACATCACGGCGCGCGCCATCCGTTTCTATGAAGACCAGGGCTTGCTCAGCCCGAAACGCGAAGGCGCCGGCGGCCGCAGCCGCGTCTACACACCGCGCGACCGCACCCGCCTGAAACTGACCCTGCGCGGCAAGCGCCTGGGCCTGGCCTTGTCGGAGATCAAGAGCCTGGTCGACATGTACGAGTCGCCGAAGGACACGCGCGCGCAGATGGACCGCTTCTTGGGCGTGCTGGCGCAGCACCGGCAGACCCTGGAGCAGCAGCGCATCGATATCGAAATGGCGCTGGCGGAAATCAGCGCGCATGAAGACGCGTGCGCGCGCATGCTGGCGGACTTGAACCTTGATAAGGCGCAAACAAGCTAGCAAGGCAAGCGGCGCACACCTGCCGCGCGCGCCACTTTACGTTTACGTAAACGTCACAACTGAGTATCATAGCTTCACTGACCCGGCACCCATGACCGCCACACTTATAACGACGACGAGGACGACATGCTCCATCTCCCAGGCTTGACCTTTGACCACGGCGACGACATCGCCTCCCTGCGCGAAGCGATCCAACAATTTGCCGCCGCCGAAATCGCGCCGCGCGCGGCCGAGATCGACCGCACCGACCAGTTCCCCATGGACCTGTGGCGCAAGATGGGCGACATGGGCTTGCTCGGCATCACCGTCAGCGAAGAATACGGCGGCGCCGGCATGGGCTACCTGGCGCACATCATCGCCATGGAAGAGATCTCGCGCGCCTCGGCTTCCGTCGGCCTGTCCTACGGCGCCCACTCGAACCTGTGCGTGAACCAGATCAAGCGCAACGGCACGGCCGAGCAAAAGGCGAAGTACCTGCCGAAACTGATCACGGGCGAACACATCGGCGCGCTGGCCATGTCGGAACCGAACGCGGGTTCGGACGTCGTCAGCATGAAGCTGCGCGCCGACTTCAAGGGCGACCGCTGGGTCTTGAACGGCACCAAGATGTGGATCACCAACGGTCCCGACGCGGACGTGCTGGTGGTGTACGCGAAGAACGACCTGGAAGCCGGTCCGCGCGGCATGACGGCTTTCCTGATCGAAAAGAATTTCAAGGGCTTTTCCATCGCGCAAAAGCTCGACAAGCTGGGCATGCGCGGCTCGCACACGGGCGAACTGGTATTCCAGGATTGCGAAGTACCGGCCGAAAACGTACTCGGCGGCCTGGGCAAGGGCGTCAACGTGCTGATGTCGGGCCTCGATTTCGAGCGCACCGTGCTGTCCGGCGGCCCGCTGGGCATCATGCAGGCCTGCATGGACCTGGTCGTGCCCTACGTGCATGACCGCAAGCAATTCGGCCAGCCCATCGGCGAATTCCAGTTGATGCAAGGTAAGCTGGCCGATATGTATTCGACCATGATGGCGTGCAAGGCCTATGTCTACGCCGTGGGCCAGGCTTGCGACCGCGCCACCACGCCGGAAGCCGTGCGCCAGTTGCGCAAGGATGCGGCCGGTGCCATTCTGTATAGTGCGGAAAAGGCGACCTGGATGGCGGGCGAAGCGATCCAGGCGCTGGGCGGCAACGGCTACATCAACGAGTATCCGGCTGGCCGCCTGTGGCGCGATGCCAAGCTGTACGAAATCGGCGCCGGGACCAGCGAAATCCGCCGCATGCTGATAGGCCGCGAACTGTTTGCGGAAACCAAGTAAGCACGGGCGCGCGGCGATCGACTGGGTGAGGAGCCATTCATGCGAGCACAGCTATGACGCACATTGCCTTCCCCAAATTGCTCTCTTCCCAGATTGCATTCGATATCGCGCGCACCATCCGCGACGGCTTCGACAAGCATTACCGCCTGTTCCGCGCAACGAGCCAGCAAGCCAAGCGGTATTTCGAGCAAGGCGCCTGGAGCGCGGCACAGACGGCGGCCCGCGAACGCATCGACTTCTATGACAAGCGCGTGCAGGAATGCGTGCAGATGCTTGAAGATGAGTACGAAGAGTCGGAGTTGAGCGACGAAGTGTGGCGTGAACTCAAGCTGCACTACATCGGCATGCTGACGGAACACAAGCAGCCGGAACTGGCGGAAACCTTCTTCAATTCCGTCTGCTGCAACATCCTGCACCGCACGTATTTCAATAACGACTATATTTTCGTGCGCCCCGTCGTTTCCACGGAATACATCGAAACGCAAGACCCCGCACCCACCTACCGCGTGTATTACCCGGGCCAGGACGGCTTGCGCGATACCCTGACGCGCATGGTGAACAACTTCCAGCTGGACTGCGCATTTGCCAACCTGGAGCGCGACGTAGCCCAGGTGGAAGCGCGCCTGCAGCAGCTGTTCGGCAGCGACCGGCTGGAGCCGAACCACCAGCTCCAGGTCCTGACCAGTTTGTTCTACCGCAACAAGGGCGCCTACCTGGTCGGCAAGGCCATCAACGGCAACCGCGAATACCCGTTTGTCGTGCCCATCCTGCACAACCGCCACGGCAAGCTGGTGCTCGATACGGTGCTGTTCGAGCAGCAGCAGATCGCCGTGCTGTTTTCGTTTACGCGCGCGTATTTCCTAGTGGATATGGAAGTACCGTCCGCCTATGTACAATTTCTCCGAAGTTTGCTCCCGCGCAAGCCTCGCAGTGAGATTTATACGATACTGGGCTTGCAAAAGCAGGGCAAGACCTTGTTTTACCGCGACTACCTGCAGCATTTAAAACACTCGTCGGACCACTTCGAGAGCGCGCCCGGCATTCGCGGCCTCGTGATGCTGGTATTTGCCCTGCCGTCGTTTCCGTATGTCTTCAAGGTGATCAAGGATTTCTTTCCTCCTCCCAAGGAAACCACGCGCGCGCAAGTCCAGCAAAAGTATTTGCTGGTGAAACACCACGACCGCGTGGGCCGCATGGCCGACACGCTCGAGTATTCCAACGTGGCTTTTCCCCGCGCCCGCTTTGCCGCGGAACTGCTGGCCGAGCTGAAGCAGTTCGCCCCCTCGCTGATCGAGGAAGAGCACGGGCAGATCATCATCCGCCACCTGTACATCGAGCGGCGCATGGTGCCACTGAACATGTGGCTGAGCAATGCCGAGAAAGAAGGCCGCGATGACCTGGTGGAACACGCCATCGTCGAGTATGGCAACGCCATCAAGGAACTGGTGGCGGCGAATATTTTTCCTGGCGACATGCTGTATAAAAATTTTGGCGTGACCCGTCATCAGCGTGTCGTTTTTTACGATTACGATGAAATCGAGTACATCACCGATTGCCAGTTCCGCGTCATCCCGCAAGCCCGCACGGAGGAGGAAGAAATGTCGGCCGAACCGTGGTATCCCATCGGCAAGCACGATGTGTTTCCCGAACAATTCGGCACCTTCCTGCTGGGCAATCCCCGTATCCGTAAATATTTCATGCAGCACCATGCCGACCTGCTGACGGCCGCCTACTGGCTGGCGCGCAAGCAGCGCATCGAAGACGGCCATATCGAGGACGTCTTCCCGTATCCGCAGCACCTGCGTTTTTGTATGCAGTCACCTTCCCACCCCTCAAACGGAGATCCAACATGAATGATCCAGTCGTAATCGTCGGTGCCGCGCGCACCCCCATGGGCGCCTTCCAGGGCGACTTTGCCACCGTCACCGCCAGCGACCTGGGCGCCGTGGCCATCCGCGCCGCCGTCGAGCGGGCCGGCGTGGCGCCGGATGCCGTTGAACACGTGTTTTTCGGCAACTGCCTGATGGCTGGCCAAGGCCAGGCGCCCGCGCGCCAGGCCTTGCGCAAGGCGGGCTTGCCCGATTCCACGGGCGCCGTGACCCTGTCGAAAATGTGCGGCTCGGCCATGCAGACGACCATGTTCGCGCATGACACCTTGCTCGCCGGCAGCGCCGACGTGGTGGTGGCGGGCGGCATGGAATCGATGACCAACGCCCCCTACCTGGTACCGAAGGCACGCGGCGGCTACCGCATCGGCCACGGCATGATCTATGATCACATGATGATGGATGGCCTGGAAGACGCCTACAGCCGCGATGAAAAGGGCAATGCCCGCTCGATGGGCACGTTTGCCGAAGAGTGCGCGAGCCAGTACAGCTTCACGCGCGAAGCGCAGGATGCGTTTGCCATCGAATCCGTGAAACGCGCGCAGGCCGCTACCAAGGATGGCAGTTTCGAATGGGAAATCGTGCCAGTCACCGTTTCCGGCCGCGGCGGCGACACCGTCGTCAGCATCGATGAAGGCCCGCAAAAAGCCCGCCTGGAAAAAATCCCGACCTTGAAAGCCGCCTTCAAGAAGGATGGCACCATCACGGCCGCCTCGTCGTCGTCGATCAACGATGGCGCGGCAGCCCTGGTGCTGATGCGCGAATCGACGGCGAAAAAACTGGGCTGCACCGTCATCGCGAAAATCCACGGCCACGCCACGCACGCGCAGGCGCCGAACGAGTTCACCACGGCCCCCATCGGCGCCGTGAAAAAACTCTACGCCAAGACGGGCTGGAGCAGCAGCAATGTGGACTTGTTCGAGATCAATGAAGCGTTCGCCGCCGTGCCGATGGCCGCCATGCATGACCTCGACATTCCGCACAGCAAGATCAACATCCACGGCGGCGCGTGCGCGCTGGGCCACCCGATCGGCGCCTCGGGCGCGCGCATCATCGTCACCCTGCTGGGCGCCCTGAAGAAAACCGGCGGCAAGCGCGGCGTGGCGGCCCTGTGCATCGGCGGCGGCGAAGCGACGGCGATGGCGATCGAACTGGTATAAGCTGTTCCTGAGCACGGGCGCGCACGGCGGTTCACGGTGCGCGCCTTTCATTTTATTTTCAGGGAGAAAAATATGCCTACCGCATTGATCATCGGCGCCTCGCGCGGCATCGGCCACGAAATCGTCCGTCAATACCGCCACGATGGCTGGCGTGTGATCGCCACGGCGCGCACGCCGGACGCCTGCGAGGCTCTCAAGCAACTGGGTGCGGAAGCGCACCAGCTCGACGTGACGGATGTGGAAGGCTGTGCCGGCCTGGGCTGGAAGCTCGACGATGAAAAACTCGACGTGGCCATCCTCAACGCGGGCGTGTATGGCCCCCGTCACGACGGTTTTCCTGCGCAAGCCGATTTTGACCTCGTCATGCACACCAACGTGCTGGCGGCCATGCGGCTGCTGCCGATATTGGCGCCGCTGGTGGCTAACGCCAAGGGCAAGCTGGCCGTGCTGTCCTCGCACATGGGCTCCCTGAGCGAGCGCGGCAACCCCAGCGGTTCGCTGTACCGCGCCAGCAAGGCCGCCTTGAATTCCGTGCTGATCGACACGTCCCTCGTGCATGGCCCGCAAGGCGTCAGCTGCGTCGCTTTCCACCCGGGCTGGGTGCGCACGGACATGGGCGGCGCCGGCGCGGATATTTCACCGGAAGAAAGTGCTGCCGGCATCCGCGCCACCCTGGCCAGCCTGTCGGCCACGGACAAGGCCGTGTTCCGCAACTACGACGGCAAGCCCATAGGCTGGTAACTCCCCACACACCATAAAAACAAACGAGACGACGTCCCATGATACTCAATGAAGAACAATCGATGATCCAGGAAGCGCTGCGCAGTTTTTCGCGCGAGCGCCTGGCGCCCAATGCGGCCCGCTGGGACAAGGAACATCATTTCCCGAAAGAAGAATTGCAGGAACTGGCCGCGCTGGGCGCCTTTGGCGTGGCCGTGCCGGAAGCGCTCGGTGGCGCCGGCCTCGACTATGTATCGCTGGCCCTGGTGCTGGAAGAAATCGCCGCCGGCGATGGCGGCACGTCGACCATCATTTCCGTGAATAATTGCCCCGTGTGCAGCATCGCCATGATGTACGCCAACGACGCGCAAAAGGAACAATGGCTGCGCCCGCTGGCGCAAGGCACGATGCTGGGGGCGTTTTGCCTGACGGAACCGCACACGGGCAGCGACGCCTCCGCCCTGCGCACCACGGCCACCCTCGACGGCAATGCATACGTCATCAACGGCACGAAGCAGTTCATTACCAGTGGCAAATATGCGGACGTGGCCATCGTCATGGCCGTCACCGACAAGGCGGCCGGCAAGCGCGGCATCAGCGCCTTCTGGGTGCCGACGAACACGCCCGGCTACATCGTGGCGGGACTGGAACAGAAGATGGGCCAGCATTCGTCGGACACGGCGCAAATCCTGTTCGAGAACTGCCGCATCCCCGCGGAAAATCTGATAGGCGAAGAAGGCCAAGGCTACAAGATCGCCCTGTCCGGCCTGGAAGGCGGACGCATCGGCATCGCTTCGCAAGCCGTGGGCATGGCGCGCGCCGCGTATGAAGCAGCGCTGAGCTATGCGCGCGAACGGGAAAGCTTCGGCAAACCCATCTATGAACACCAGGCCGTGCAATTCCGCCTGGCCGACATGGCCACGCAGATCGAAGCGGCGCGCCAGCTGATCCGCCACGCGGCGGCCATGAAGGATGCGGGCTTGCCCTGCCTGAAGGAAGCGGCGATGGCCAAGCTGTTCGCGTCGGAAATGGCGGAAAAAGTGTGCTCGGACGCCATCCAGGTGCACGGCGGCTACGGTTATGTGTCCGATTTCCCCGTCGAGCGCATCTACCGCGACGTGCGCGTGTGCCAGATTTACGAGGGCACGAGCGATATCCAGAAGATTTTGATTGCGCGGGCGCTGTAAACCCCAGGCAAAAGCTGGGGTCAGACCCCCCATATGCGTTGGCGCGGAGCTTTGCGTTAGCGTTGTTGTGGGTCTGACCCCATACGCCAACGATGGACGAAAAAAAGCCCGCTAAAACGCGGGCTTGTTCCAATGTATTACCAATGCTTTAATCGTGTCATGGACGCCAGTGCTATCTGCAAAGTGCCTCCTGATTTTCGGACTCCCATGCTATCTGCATGGTGACTCCAAGGTGTAAATCGACCATCGTATCCGGAATTACAAAATCCATTTCTTCGCACTGTCACGCCATCGACATTACACCTGTCGGTCGCCGCGCTGAAACTGGATGGTGAGATAATTTGTTGCCAAATCTCAATCACTGAACGGAGTATAGCACAGCTTTTTGTGCAATGCAACAATGAATTGAAGCCATACGTTAAATCAAGTCCTTAGCGCCAGCGGCTTGTCTTCTTCGCCGCCACGGGCCACTCTTTCGTACTCGGAAATCACTTGCGCGCCCAGCAGCAGCAGGGTGGCGCCGATTTCCAGGCTGAACATGACGACGATGGCCGTCGTCATCGAGCCGTACACGACATTGACCTGCGACAAGGTGGAAAAATACCAGACCAGCACGTGGCGGGCAATTTCCCACAGCAGGGCCGCCGTCACGCCGCCGATCAGCGCATGCGTGATCGACAATCTTCCCACCGGCATGACCAGGTAGATCGAGCTGAGCACGAGGATTTCGCCGCCCAGCCCCAGCAGATACAGCAGCACGCCGGACACGCCTTCCAGCCCCCAGTCATGACGCAAAAAGCGCACGCTTTCCTCGCCCATCACCTGCAAGCCGCCCGCCACCAGCGTGATGAGCAAGATGCCCACGCCCAGGCACAGGATGTAGCAGTACGGCAGCACGGCGGAAATGAGGAAATGGCGGCGGCGGATGGCGACGCGGTGGACAAAGATCACACTCATGGCGTTTTCCAGCACGGTAAACGCCAGCGAGCTGAAAAAGAGCATGGTCAGCAGCAGCAGCCAGCCGATCACGCCCCGGTTGTCGAGAAAATGCGCGATCTCGCCCACGATGGCCTTCGATTGCCCCGGCACCAGCCATTCCAGGTAGTGGCCGATTGTTTGCAGCAATTCATCCTGCGCGATTACGTGCGACAGGGCCACCACCACCAGCATCAGCAGGGGCACGATGGACAGCAGCGAGTAATACGCGACGGCGCCCGCCAGCAGCAAGCCCTGGTTGGCGCGGAAACCCTTGAGCACCTGCAGCGCGAAGGCCAGCGGGTGGCTGAGGATGTAGGTACTGGCGTGGCGGTTGATCATGGCGGAAGCGGTGTAGAAGGCGGCGCGGCCTCGTGCCACGCCTTATCACACTAGCATACTGACAATCGCCCCGCTGCACCGTACGCTAGCAGACGGCCGGCTCCAGCAAGGTCAAGGTTTGCCGGTCCGCATCCAGGGTGGCCAATATGCCCATCGGTAGCGTGAACTGGTGGCGGATGTGGCCAAACGAGTAGCCGCTGACGGCCGGCACGCTCAAGGGCAGCAAATGCTGGTCCAGGGTGGCATCGAGGGTCAGCGCCGTATCGCCCTCGGCCGCCTCGCAATGCTCGAAAATGCCCAGCATCAAGGCCGCCGCGTGCTTGAAACCGACGGACAGGTCGAGCTGGCACAGCATGCGGTCGATGCGGTACGGCACTTCATTGATTTCTTCGAGGAACAAGATATGCTCACGGAAATCGGCCGCATACGGCGTGCCGGCCAGCGCGCTGACCATGCACAGGTTGCCGCCCGTCAGGCGCCCCGTCGCCTGGCCGCCATGCACGGTGCGGATGGCGAAGTTCGGCTGCGTCTGCGCGCGGCGGTGGTTGTCCAGCGCCATCGGTATCGTATAGCTGTCTTGCGGCGTCATCAGCACATTGCGCAGCTGCGTCACCGTGTAGTCGGAAAACGTGGACGAAGCCACGGGCCCGTGGAAAGTCACCAGGCCCGTCTGGCTGGCGATGGCCAGGTGCAGGGCCGTGATATCGGAATAGCCGATCAGCACTTTCGGATTGCGCTGGATCAAGGCGTAATCGAGCAGCGCCAGCAGCGAAATGCAGCCTGAGCCGCCACGGATGGCCCAGATCGCCTTGACCTCGGGATCGGCGAACGCCGCGTGCAGATCGTCGAGGCGCTGCCGCACCGTGCCCGCATAGTTGCCGTGCACGGCGCGGATGTTAGCGCCCAGACTGGCGCGCAGTCCCAGCGATTCGATGTTGCGCTGGGCCTTGGCGATGGATTCCTCATCCGTAAAACCGCCCGGCGCGATAATGGCCACCAGGTCGCCGTCGCGCAAGCGCGCCGGTTTGATCAATGCGTGTGGCTGTTGCATGCGTTTGCCCTTCCCTTGCGCGGCCGCCGCCCATGCCGGTGTACCTGCCGCCCCGAGAGTGGCGGCCAGCAAGCCGCCGAAGCGGCGCCGGCTGAGATTGGTCTGACTGGACATGCGGCCCTTTCCTGGAATAAAAACGGCGACGCCAGGCGCCGCCGCACGAGGTTAGCATGCCGACGGGATCGCCGCCGGCATGACCGCCTTACATGAACTTGTACTTCAGCTGGAACGACAGCGAGCGGCCGCGCGGGTCGGCCACGCGCGGGTCCCAGCCGGCGCCCACCACGTCATCCACGTTGTGCGCAGTGAATGGCGGGTCGCGGTCGAACAAGTTCTGGATACCCACTGTGATGGTGGTATTTTTGAAGCCCGTGTACGTGCCCGACAAGCTGTACGTGGTGTAACTGGACACATCGGATTTGAAACCTGGTGGCGGCGTCCCCTTGCCATCATTCGGTACCTGGTCCTTGTAGCCGGAAGCAAAACTCTGCACGAGCAAACCGCTCCAGTCGCCGCGCGATACGCTGAAGCTGGCATTGTGTTTCCAGCGCAAGTACAAATCACGCGTGTAGAAGTTGCCAACCAGCTCCTTGTATTCTTGCCCCTTGTATTCGGCAAACTTGAAGCTGTCCATATACGTGCCGTCCAGGGTTGCAGTCCATTTCGCGTCCTGGACCTTGCCTTCGCCGCGCAAGCTCACGTCCAGGCCGCGCACGCGGCTGCCACCCGCATTGAACCAGCCCGCCTGCACGTAATCGATGGTGCCATCGGGTTTGCGGAAGATGTACTGGTTCAGCGCCTGGTAATTGGCCAGCACGACTTGCGGCGTGCGTTTCAGGAGCTGGTCCTGGGTATTGATGGCCCAGTAATCGAACGAGGCGGAGTAACCCTTCACCGGTTCGATGACGATACCTACGCTGCCCTGCTTCGACGTCTCCGGCTTCAGGTTCAGGTTGCCGCCCGTCGTGTAAATGAGGCGGGGAATGGAACAGTATTCGGTCACGCCGGGATGCTTGATACAGCCTTCCGGATCTTTCACACCATTCGGCAATTCCTGCGTCAATACACCTGAATAGAGCTGGTCGAAACTCGGCGCCAGGAATCCCTTGCTGGCCGAGGCGCGGAACAGGACGAAATCGGCCGGTTGGTAACGCAAGGCAATCTTGGGATTCGTGGTGGCGCCCACCTGGCTGTAATCGTCACGACGCACGGCCAGCTGCATTTCCAGGTCTTTCATGATGGGTACCAGCAACTCGGCATACACGGCCTTGACGTTGCGGCTGACATCCTTCAAGGCGGCATTTCCTGGCGCCAATAGAATAAGGTTGGCATCGACATCCTGTCCAAAACTGTAGCCCTCGCGGCGTAAATCAAAGCCGGCGGCCATCGCCACGGCGCCAGCCGGCAGCTGGAACAGCTCGCCGGATACGGAACCGTCGATCTGCGTCAGGGTCGTCTTGCCATGCTGGAAGTCGCCACGGAACTTGGTCGATTCGATCAATTGCTTGGCCGCTTCCGTCTGGCTCTGGCCGGCGCCCACCCATGGATTGATGATCCCTGTCCCCAAGGCCGCATATAACTTGTCCGTGTAGGAATAGCCATCGGTCAGCTTGGTCTTGGTGGTACTCTGTGCGTAGGAAACGCCGGTCTTGTAATCCCACTTGCCGAAGTTGCCTTCAAAACCCAGCAGCACGCGCGCATTGTCGGTGGTGTTTTCCTGCGTGCGGTTACCGATCTCATTGGCGCGCCATTTGTAGGCAATCGGCTTGGTATTGTCGAACGTGGGAATATAGGCCGACAAATCCTGGTAATACGCGCCGCCGACCGGATACACGGCCTTGTTGGCGATGCTCGTCTGCACCTGCATCGGCGTCAGGATGGCCGTGGCCTTGGTGCGCGAACCGAGCACTTCGACAAACATGCGGTGGTCGGGTGCCAGCTGGAAGGTGCCGCGCGACAGCAGATTGGCCCGCTCGACGGGAAATTGCAGCACATAGTCGGCGCCGTAATCATACGCACACGAATGCGTGGTGCTGCGCGGTGAGGTCACGTCTTTCCACAGTGCCGTCTGATACTGCGACATGCCGGCGATGCTGTCGCACTTGCCCTGGAAGCTCAGGGGATTGGCTTGCAGATACACCGTCGGGTCGCCAGGCAAGGTGTAACCGCCAATAAACGTCCCTGGTTTTGTCGGATCAGGATTGGGGATTTGCAGTGCCGTGCCCGGCCCCGACATCTGGTTGGCGAATGGCGTGCCCGTGGTGTCGGGCGACAGGCCCCGGCCAGGCTGGTAGCCGTTCACGAAGGAGCGGTCGCTGCCGTTCAGGCGCTGCGCCTTGTCGACGGTCAGGCTGGCCATGAGGTTGTAGCCATCCTCTTCCAGCGAACCCGTGCCGGCCAGGAGCGAGGCGCGGCGCGTGGCGCCGCCGCCTGCCTGCGTATCGTTGGTGGAAACGGACGCTTCCACGCCGCTGTAATTGGTTTTCAGAATGAAATTGATCACGCCGCCGATGGCGTCCGTGCCGTAGATGGCCGAGGCGCCATCCTTGAGGATTTCCACACGAGAAATTGCGCCCAGCGGAATGGAATTCAAGTCGACGGCACGGCCACTGGCACCATGCGTGGCCACGCGGCGGCCATTCAGCAGTACCAAAGTCGCGCCCGGTCCCAGCCCGCGCAGCGAGGCGAACGAGGCGCCACCGGCAAGACGGTCGGCGTCGGCGCCAAACACGTTATTGCCCGAAGTCATGTTCTCGGCACCTGTGCCATTCGCCGACAGGGTGCGCACCAGTTGCTCGGCCGTCGTGATGCCCTGCTTTTCCATCTGATCAAAGGTGATGACTTGCACCGGCAGCGCGCCTTCCTTGGCCACGCGCTTGATGCTGCTGCCCGTCACTTCGACCCGTTGCATCGCTGGCGCCGCCGCTTCCTGTGCCATCACCGGCCCCGCCACCCCCATCAATGCCACCAACTGCGCTAGTTTCTTCAATTTCACTGGTCTCTCCTTGTTGGGCAATCGAAACTTGAGTTCTCAAGTCCAGGCTGTTTTGTAAGGTCGCGGCGTCTGTCTCGCGGTACATTTTTTTATGACGCCAGCGCTTTACTTTATTTGTTTTCATTTTCAGAGTAGCGCGATGCGTCCGGGCCCAGCCAATGAAAAATGCTTTCCTAACCATAACTTTTTGGAATGAATGCCCTTTTCAGCGACGTGGTCACTTGCCTGCGGGGCTACCCTTGGTTTTGTCCACGTCCAGATAGCGCCAGGACGTGAATTCCACAGGGTGGCGCCTGTAGTTTTTTAGCCACGGTTGCTGCAGGTCGGCAGAGATGGGATGCGTCAGCAGCACCCACGGCGTGTAAGCGTGGATCAGCTGAAACAGGTCGAAGTACAGACTGCGTCGGCGCGGCGTATCGGATAGCAGGCGCGCCTCCTCATAACGTTTATTGTAATCGGGCAAATTGAAGCGGGCATAGTTGGCGCGGCCAACGTTGCCACCATACAACAATTGCATAAAGTTATCGCCATCGGGGAAGTCGGCGATCCAATTGGTCTCGAACATCTGCACCTTGCCCAGGCGCGACGCCTTGATGATTTCCGTCTTCTTGTCGCTTTTAAACTCCACGCGCAGGCCGATGGCGTTCAGGTTGCGCCGCCACAATTCATCGCGCAACCGGCCCACCGTGCTCGGCTCCGTGTGCATGGTCAGGATCAGGGGCGTGCCGTCCGGCTGCGTGCGAAAGCCGTCGGCGCCCGCCTTGTAGCCGAAGCGGTCCAGCAGCGCACGCGCCAGCGCCGGATCGTAGCCGACGGGGCTGCGGTAATGCTTGTCGTAGCCGAGCACGTTGGGCGGCAGCGGCGACTGCGCCGGCAAGGCCAGGCCTTTCTTTAATAGCGCGATGTCTTCGCGGCTGTTGTAGCTGAGGGCAATGGCGCGCCGCAGGGCCAGCTTGTCCTTGCTCATGCCGCCCAGCACGGGATCGTCCATATTCATCCACATGTAATACGTCTGCAGCACGGGAAAGCGCGTCAGCTGCAAGCCCTTGGCGGCCAGCGCCGGTTTCAAGGCGCCGTTTTCCAGCACCATGTCCGTCATCGATTCCGGCACTTGTTCCAGGTAATCGAATTCGCCTTTCAGAAAGCCCAGCATGCGCGATTGATATTCCTCGACGATCCGCACCTCGATGCGCTCGACCAGGGGCAAACGTTTACCCTCCAGCGCGGCGGCGATGGCGCGCGCGTCGACCGGCAAGGCGGCCAGCGCAGTGGTTTCCGTATGGAACACGGTGGGGCGGAAAGTCGGGTTGGCTTGCAGCACGATCTTGTCGCTGCGCTTCCATTCCTTCACCAGGAACGGTCCCGTGCCCACGGGATGGTTGCCGATCTGCCCTGCCGCCGGGTACGCTTCGGCCACTTCGCGCGCCACCACGGCGGTCGCCGGCATGGCCAGGTAGAACAGGAAATTCGGGTCGATGGCGTTGAGGCGAATGCGCAGGGTGTATTTGTCCAGCGCCTGCAGGCCGGCGATCGGCGTGTCGTAGCTGAATTTGCTTTTCAGGGCCGCGTCGCCCACCAGCTTATCTTCCAGCAAGAACAGCCACGGCGACTTCAGGCTGGGGTCATACAGCCGCGTCAGGCTGTACACATAATCCTGCGCCGTCACTTCGCGCGGCTGGCCCTTGAAGGCGGGATCAGGGGTGAAAAAAATACCGGGCTGCAAGTGAAAGGTATACATGCGGCCGCCATCTTCCACGGTCGGCAAGCCGCGCGCCGTATTGCCCTGCAGCTGTACCGGGCGCGCCAGGTAGTCGTAGCGCAGCAAGGGGTCAAAAATGTTTTCCATCAAATTCAGGCTGGCCAGGTCCGAGGCCACGGCCGGGTCCAGGCCCGTCTCGCTGGTGCTTAAAAATAAGTGCAGGGTCTTGTTCGCGCGGGCATCGGTGGCGGCCTCGGCGGGCGCGGTAAACAGCGTCAACAGGGCCAGGCCGGCGGCGCAGGCGGTTTTGCGTAAAAACATCATCAGTGATCCAGTGCAGACAAGGGTAACGAACAGCGATAAGCGACAGACATCCCCCACACTACGCGGGCAAGCTACGGGGCGCCAATGAAAACAGGCTGCCAGCTTATAACTTTTTGGCATGCGATTGCTGCATTCTTTCATCAACTCGTATCGGGCTGCCTCTATACTTTGTTTGCAGTACCTTTTCACCTCCCCGAAAGACAGAACTGATCGCATATGGCACTTAATTACATCTGGTCCGGCTTTTTCCTCGTTGGCTTCCTGGCCGCAGTGCTGCAGTGGCTGTTTCTCGGCGATACCGATATCTTCAAGCGCATCATCGACGGCACGTTCGAAACGGCGCGCATGGGAGTGATGGATATCGCCCTGCCGCTGGCGGGCGTGATGACCTTGTGGCTGGGCATCATGAACATCGGTGAAAAGGCGGGCATCGTCGGCTGGCTGGCAAAAGTCATCGCGCCCTTCTTTTCGCGCATCTTCCCGGAAATTCCCAAGGACCATCCGGCCACGGGCCACATGGTGATGAATTTCTCGGCCAACCTGCTGGGCCTGGACAATGCGGCCACGCCCTTCGGCCTGAAAGCCATGGAAAGCCTGCAAACCTTGAACCCGAACAAGGAAGAGGCGACGAATGCGCAAATCATGTTTTTGGTGCTGCACACCTCGGGCCTGACCCTGATTCCGCTGGCCATCATGGCGCAGCGCTCAATTCTCGGCGCGGCCGACCCGTCCGACATCTTTATCCCCTGCATGATCGCCACCTATGTCGCCACCATGGTCGGCATCATCACGGTCTCCATCAAGCAACGCATCAACTTGCTCAACAGGGTCGTGCTGGGCTGGATGGGCGGCATGACGAGCGCCATCGTCGCCATGATCTGGTACTTCACGCAATACCTGACGAAGCAGGAAATCGAGCTGGTCTCGAAAGTGGTCAGCAACCTGGTGTTGATCAGCGTCATCGCCATCTTCATTATCGGCGCCTTGCGCAAGAAGGTGAACGTGTACGACGCCTTCATCGAGGGGGCGAAGGGCGGCATCCAGACCTCGATCACCGTGATTCCCTACCTGGTCGGCATGCTGGTGGCCATCAGCGTGATCCGCAACGCGGGCGTGTTCAATTTCCTGATGAGCGGCATGAACTGGTTCTTCGCCAACCTGGGCATCAATACGGACTTCGTGCCCGCCCTGCCGACTGCCATGATGAAGCCGCTTAGCGGTTCCGGCTCGAAAGCCATGATGATCGACGCCATGAATACCTATGGCGTCGACTCCTTTGTCGGCCGCCTGGCCTGCGTCTTCCAGGGCTCGGCCGACACCACTTTCTATATCGTGGCCCTGTACTTCGGCTCGGTGGGCATCCGCAAGACGCGCTATGCCATCACGGCCGGTCTGATCGCCGATCTGGCCGGCGTGATCACCGCCGTCTTCGTTGCCTACGTCTTTTTCCACTAAGGAGAGCCATGTTCCGTCCCATCCTCATCGCCGCCTTGCTGGCTGGCATCGGCTTGTCGAATGCACAGGCGCAATTGCCCGAATCCGTCAGCCTGCTGCTGCGCGGCGCGAATATTCCCGAAGACGCCATGGGCGCCATCGTCTTGCGCGGCAACACCACCGTGCTGTCGCATGGGGCCGAGCGCAGCATGCAACCCGCATCCACCATGAAGCTGGTGACGACGGCCGTGGGCCTGGAGCAGCTGGGCCCCATCTTCCGCGGCCGCACGGAACTGCGCACCAGCGCCGACGTCATCAATGGCGTGCTGAAGGGCGACCTGATCCTGCGCGGCGGCGCCGACACGGATTTCAACGCGGACGTGCTGGAACACATGCTGCAAACCCTGCGCAACCAGGGCATCGTGAAAATCAAGGGCGATCTGATCCTCGACCGCCAGTTGTTCCAGCCGGCACGGCCCGATATCGGCGTGCCGCCGTTCGACGAGTCGGCCGAGTTCCGCTACAACGTCATCCCCGATGCCTTGTTGTTGAACACTAATTTGCTCGATATCAATATGAACTCGACGGACCGGCAATTGAGCATCCTCATGCAGCCGCCGCTCGAGAATGTCAGCATCACGAGCGACATGAAACTGGTCAAGGGCAATTGCGCGCGATGGGAAGATGGCTGGCGTCCGCCAGAATACCGGCGCGATGCGAGCGGCAAGCTGCAAGTGATTCTGCACGGCACTTTCCCGCAAAACTGCAGCAAGGCGACCAGCATCAATGTGCTTGACCGCAACGATTATGCAGACCGCTTGTTCCGCGCCACGTGGAAACGCCTGGGCGGCACGATTACGGGCACGGTGCGCGAAGCGCCGTTGACCGGCTTGCCGCCGACGGCCGAACCCGTCGGCACGCGCATGCTGGCCGACCACGTGGCGCGCGCCTTGCCGGAAGTATTACGCGATATCAACAAGACCTCCGACAACACCCTGGCCCGCACCCTGTTCCTCAGCTTGGGCAGCTTGCAAAGCGATGGCTGGCTAGGCAGCCGCCCCGTCGCCATGGCTGCGCCGGAAGACACGGCCAGCCGGGCGCGGCAAGTGATCCAGGAATGGTTTCAGCGGCACCATATCGACACCCAGGGCATGCTGGTCGACAACGGTTCCGGCTTGTCGCGCACGGGACGCATTGCGCCAGCGCAAATGGCTGGCGTGCTGCAGGCGATGCAGCAAAGCCCGTGGGCGCCCGAGTTCCAATCCAGCCTGCCCATCGTGGCGCTGGACGGCACCATGCGCAAGCGCCTGCTGAACAGCCCGGCCGCCGCGCGGGCCCGCATCAAGACGGGGACATTAAAAAATGTGGTCGCCATCGCCGGCTACGTACCTGATGCGAATAATCAACAGTGCGTAGTGGTCGCCATGATCAATAGCGACTTGGCGGGCAATGGCAATGGCCGCGCCGCCGTCGATGCGCTGATCGAGTGGGTGGCCAGGAGCGGCGCCGTGCCGGTGGTGGCCGGCCAATAAGGCCGGTAGCGGCCTAGCGTGGTGCGCTGGCAAACGCCAGGCGCAGCACATACGCGGCGACGGCGCCGATTAGCAGGATCGTCACCAGCGACGCTTCCACACCGAAGGCGCCGCCCGTCAGCATGGCATTGCCCGCCAGTTCGCCGCGCAGCAGGCCGTCCGTGGCCGCGTGGCCCGATACCGTCGAGGAAAACACTTGGCTGACACAGTAATTCCAGCCGACATGCGTGCCGATGCACACCCACAGGCGGCGCGTCCGCATGTACAGTGCGGCCTGCAGCACGCCATAGGCGACAATCGCGGCGATGGCCAGCAGCGAAAAACCGGCATTGGGAAAATGGGCCAGGGCGAACACCAGCGATGAAATCACGATGGCGGCCTTGCTGCCCAGCGCACGTGCCGTCACGCCGAACAGGATGCCGCGAAACATCATCTCCTCGGCCATGCCGACCAGCACGAGTTCCGCCAGCGGCAGCAGCAACATGAAGCTCGGGGCGTTGACGCCGCTAAACTGATATACGCCCAGCGCTGCCAGCACGACAAAGGTGAGAAAGACCAGTCCGGCGCCGAGCAGCAATCCGCGTCCCAGTTCACGCGCCATGCCCGGCATTGCCAATTCGGCCGGCTGGCGCTTCTCGATGCACCGCACATAGAAACGGTAGCCGCACCACACCAGCAGCGCCGCCAGCAACTGCGGCCACAGGATGCGGTAGGGCTTTTCCACCAGTTGGGAAGCGGTGCCCATTACCAGCGGTATCCCGGCAAAGGTAAGGACCATGCCCAGCACAATCTGCACCAGGGGATAGGCCATCAGGCGGGCCAGAGGGGATTTTTTTGTTGCCATGCTCAGGGTATTGTCCATCGTCGCTTTCCTCAGACAGTTTTCAGGGCGTTGTTTTTAGCTGCTTGCTTGTATCGCGGATGCGCTCGCCAAATGAGCGCTGTTCCAGCATCGTGATGGCTTGCGCCAGGCATGTGGATAAAGGAAATGCCAATTCCGCATCCAGGCTATCGGCAGCACACTTGGTCGCCTGCCAGCACCTCTGCAGATGGGGCAGCAAGGCCTCGCCCTGGCTGCTCAGGCGTACCACACGCTGGCGGCCATCCTCGCCACCGGCTGCCACCAGCAGCAAGCCTTCCTTTTTCATCAATGCCACCGTTTGCGTGACGGCTGGCTGCGTGATGCCCGCCAGCTCGGCCAACTGGCCGATGGTCGCGCTCTGCTGTTGCGCCAGCACCCGCATCACGGGCGTGTAGCGCGGCCGGTAATCGAGACCCGCGTCCGCGTAGGCTTGCTGGACGGCGCCGTCCAGCAGTTCGATCAGGTGGCGTAGTTGTGTTCCGAGTCCTTGTTTCATGTAGCGATAGTAACAGCATTTACATAAGCACTTATATAAATACTGAAAGCTGTTGCATTTTATGCACAAAGTAGCAGGGGGTAGCTGAAAAGAGGAGGAGTGGCGAGGAATCGCCAGACGAAAAAAAACCCCACCGGAATCCGGCGGGGTTTTTCTCTTACTGCGTATAACAAGCCTGACGATAACCTACTTTCACACTGGTTGCAGCACTATCATCGGCG